>NZ_JBMOXB010000002.1:0-318368 GCF_049316305.1 Sphingobacterium sp. HJSM2_6 | reverse complement strand
GGCTTTATATTTCTGTTAGTTTCCTAACGTCAATCTTTCTGTTTTTCTAAGCTTCGAGCGTCGCGCTCGTTGCTGTTCCCCTCGGTTGGGACTGCAAAGGTAGAAGATTTTTTTGATTCTCCAAAATTTATTTTAAAATATTTTTTGAAGCCTTTTTTCGTTCGTTTTATTTAAGTGTAATAACACGGCTAAAACTCACTATCCTCTCCCATCTGTCATGCCCTTTCAGGCGTCCCTCCCTTGCGGAGTGGTGCAAAGATAGGAACTTACAACCCATACTTCCAAGACTTAGCCACAACATTTTTTATCCCTAAACCGCAACTGCCTGTGCCTTTGATGAATAAATTTTTTAAAATAACCCAAAAACACAGTTTAAAGCCCCATTTCAACGAATATTAGGGTATTCTTATAAAGCATGGTGAACTTCGAAAGTGAACTAATATATAGGCAAAATGAGAACAAACCTATTTTTTAACTAATCAGCACAAGAAGAACATTCCATATGAAAATTCAAAAAAATGATAATTAGACCAATCCGAAAAACTAGAATTCCATTTAAAAAGTATTTGAATCTACTCACTAAGAAACTTTCACTAGAGTTCGGACGGTTGATCCGCTCAATACAAATACGATCTACCTAACAGAGAATATAGGCTCTACTCCTAACCTCGCTTCAACAAATGCCTTTGGAGCAGGCCTACGAAAAAGGATCTTGAAGGATAACTAATACGTACAATGCTTCAAAATCATATGCGGCGATTTAGGTCAAATAAAGTTAGTCATGAAATTGAATCCACGAGTAAGCATATACTATATGCATAACTGCAGGAATTAATAAAGGAAAATACGGGATTGGTTTAGAAGAGTTCGTTGGAAAAAGGCACAGATGTATTAGACTAGGCTGACCTTGGAGTACTTGGCGGTAAACGATTGGACCAAATGGCCGAAAGCTAAGGTCGTCCAGCCATCTACCATAAATGATCATCCTAGGCTCAAGAACGATTTAATCGGTACAAGGAAGTTAGAGAGGAATTCAAAAAAGTAAAAGGAACAGATCGCTCAAGCGCATCATTTAAAAACCCAAAACTTTTGAAGTGTAAAATTAAAACCCAGTGATACGACAATTTCTACTATTAATTTACTCAGTAGGAAATGTAGCCCCCAAATATCAACACATAGATGTATCCCTAATGATTTCAGGGTAATACTGCCAATAACAACAATAATAAACTTCCATAGCTGGCTACCAATAGAAGCTGCTCGATTATTAAATGACCAGTATCGATTAATGGAAAAATTAACCAAAGCACCCAAGCTACCTGACACTACATTAGAAAAGGGTGCTGTAAAATGAAACACCGTAAAACAGAACGTATAAATACCCAAATCAAACAATCCGCCTAAAAAAGCGGATAGTTGAACCTTTAAGAACTGTGTTACTTTCGGAGACATAAGCCTACGGATTAATTTTGCACATCAATATCAGCTAATTTTTTAGCCTTTTCTTCCTTATCTTTCGCATCACCCAACTTCAACAACTTATTCGTGTCCCCTATATTAATAAAGAATAGGATTATACAAATCAAAAATACACTATAGTTAATAGATCCGGGAACAAAAACCTCCAATACAAGCACCAAACTAATAACCACCCGAATTTCAGTAGGACCAAGAAGTCCAGCATCAATAGTATAATGGTCTGTAATGCGGTATCGAAGCTGTGAAATGATCATAGCCCAACCATATAAAGAGACTAAGGCAAATCCCAGGTATTTGAAGTCGCCAGGTGCATAAAACACATAGCCCAAACCAATAAACACGGTACTTACCCAATCCATCACGATATCTAAAGCAAAACCATACCATTTCCTGGATTTATTTCGATAATAAGCAATTCTTCCATCCAATGAATCTCCAAACCACTGCACAAAAAAACCTAATACGGCTAATAACAAGAAAGATATGTGCACATATTCGCCCAGCAGAAAACTTGCCAATACCATTAAGGATCCAAAAAAACCAATCGCCGTTAATCCATCCGAAGATATCCAAGATGGTATCCTAGGAACCAAATAGGTTATAAATTGTTGCTCCGGATTACTTAAAATATTCGTGCGCTTTCTATCCTGAAAAAGCTTTTTATTTATCTTTTCTTGACTCATTATTAAACAATAATATTATAACCAATTATTTTGTTTGTACCACTGAAGACTTTCTTCCAATCCCTCTTTCAATCGGTACTGAGGATTATATCCAAGCACTTCCATTGCTCGATGAATATTTACACCCCAATTTTCTGCGGTTAATTCCGCTAAGCGCTCTGGATAAAGCACAGGGGTTTTTGTAGAATTTTTATACAGGAATTGCGAAACTTTAGCCGCTTGATGTACAATTTGATAGGGAATATGCAGGCGGAATGTTTTTTTAGCAAATACATCCTTAAATATATCAGCCATTGCGTATCGAGGATAAAGCTCCCCATCACTAATATTAAAAATATCCAAATCACCTTGAGGCACCAAACAACCTTGGATCAGGACATCCACTAAATCTTTTACATAAACAAAACTCAGCTTCTGAGGCTTTCGACCTATATAAGGATCTAGACCTCGATTTAACGTATCAAATAAGATAAATAAATCTTTCTCCCGAGGTCCATAAACCGCAGTAGGCCTAAATATCGTAATCGGTTTATCCGAAAACTTATCCAACAGCATTAATTCAGAGGCCTGTTTGCTCCTACCGTAACCAGTTACTGGTTGATAAGGGAAAGTTTCATCGATTAATGTAGAATTGTTGTAAGCTATAGGCCCAATAGCAGCCAAACTGCTGACATAAACTACCCGCTCGAGCGGCATATGCGCCTTAAAAGCTGCCTGCATGATTGCCTCGGTATAGCCCACATTCACTTGAAGCAAACTCTCTTCTGACTTTGCTTTTGTCAATGCTGCCGCATGAATAATGTAATGATATTGTTCCTGATTAAATAAACGGATAAGCTCGTCCGTATTTCCTAAATCAGGATAAATGAATTGATCAACATAGGGTACAATATCCTGAATATTGCTTGTTTTTCGAATGGCGGCATGAACCTCAAAGCCTAATAGATGGGCTTTTTCAACAAGGTGAGTGCCTACAAAGCCACTTGCCCCTGTGACAAAAATCTTTTTTTTCATAGTGCTTTTTCATAAAGCCTATAGCGCTTATATAAATCTGCATTAATCTGTTCAATAGCATGATTCATCATATAATTATGATCAAGCATCCAACTACACTCCGCTTCTACGATTCCAGAAGGCAATGCATTCTTTATTATAGTACCATACAAACAGGCTTCAATGCCTAGTTTACGATAATTCTCTAAAACACCGAGCATGAGTACTCTTAAAGATTTGATTTTTTTCTTACCGAATAAAATCTTAAATATACCAGTAGGTAGCAGTCTTCCTCTTTTGATGTTAATCAAAATTTCATTAATATTAGGAATCCCTAATCCAAATCCTACAATTTCATTGTCTTTTTCAGCAATGATGCAATATTTAGGATCAACCAACAGTTTTAGATCTTTAGCAACAAAATCAAACTCCTCATCGGTCATAGGAACAAAACCTAAATTCTTATCCCAAGCCTTATTATAAATTGATTTAATCTTAACAACTTCCGATTTAAAATCTTTTAAATTTAATTGTCTTAAGGTGATTCCAGACCGCTTAAGTCTAGCTTCTAATTTATCGAGGAGTAAAACCGTACGTTGACTTGCTTGACTTTTATTAACCAAGTATGCTCGTAAATCGACTTTTTTCTCAAAATTCGCATGGGTTATTAAATCAATATAATACTTTTTATTGTAAGGCATCATGGCCATACTTGGCCGATCAAAACCTTCAACTAATAAACCAACGGTATCATTAGTTGTTAAATTAATCGGTCCTACAATTAAATTACCGCCTTGATTCTTAACCCAATCTTCAGCAGTTTTCAATAATAAATCCGCAACCTCTTGGTCATTTATACAATCAAAGAAGCCAAATTGGCCTTCTTGAACCTTATTAAATGCATTGTGATTCACATTCCAGAAAGCCGCAATTCTTCCTACAATTTCTTGATCCTTGTAGGCTAAGAACAATTGTCCTTTTGAATGCTTATAAAATGGATGCTTTTCCGGATTTAATATTTCTTCCTGTCCCAAAAACAACTCAGGCACATAGTTTGGATCATCCGCATAAAGATCATGCGGGAAATCTATAAATTTAGCCCTTTGCTTTTTTGTTTCTATTGGAACAATCTGGATCACAAAAAATAGGTATTAACGTGATTAACTAATAAAACTTTCCACTTCTAGCGCCTTGAAAACTTTAGACATTTTTTCAACGGCTTCATCGATTTGGTCAAAGGTATGTGTTGCCATCAATGAAAAACGAATCAATGACTCTTCCGCTGGAACTGCTGGAGCGACAACCGGATTCACAAATACGCCATCATCTTGCAACATTTTGGTAACGATATAAGTTTTTTCGTTATTTCTAACAAAAACAGGAAGTATAGGACTTTCTGTCGCACCTAAATCAAAACCATTTTCTAAAAGTAATTTTTTAGCATAATTGGTGTTTGCCCAAAGTTTTTCAATATGTTCAGGTTCTGTCTGAATAATTTCTAATGCTTTTAAGGTAGAAGCTACTGATGCTGGGGTCATACTCGCACTAAACATCAATGAACGTGCACGGTGTTTTAAAAATTCTATCGTGTCTCGGTCTGCTGCTACAAATCCACCTAATGAAGCCAAAGACTTACTAAATGTACCCATAATTAAATCGACATCCTCCGTCAATCCAAAATGACTTGCTGTACCAGCACCTTTCTCCCCTATTACTCCCAAACTATGTGCATCATCGCATAATATAGCCGCATCAAATTCATTCGCTACGTTTACTAGATCTGGAAGATTCACGATATCCCCTTCCATGCTAAAAATACCATCGGTAGCAATTAATTTAAAACTCTCTTCCGGTAGTCTAGACATCTTATCACGAAGATCATCAATATTGTTATGCGCGTATTTAATAACTTTAGAAAAAGACAATCTACTTCCGTCTATGATAGAGGCATGATCACGCTCATCTAATAAGATGTAATCATGTCTTCCTGTCAAGCAAGATAATGGCCCTAAATTCGATTGGAATCCAGTACTAAATAAGATGGCTGATTCTTTACCCACATAATCCGCTAACTTTTCCTCTAACTCTACATGGATATCAAGCGTACCGTTTAAGAACCTTGATCCCGCACAGCCAGTTCCATATTTGGCCAATGCATCTTGAGCAGCTTGAATAATACGTACATCGGTAGTAAGACCTAAATAGGAATTGGATCCAAACATTAATACTCGACGACCATCAATTATTACTTCTGTATCTTGTTTAGATTGAATGGGTCTAAAATAAGCATATAAGTTTTTGGACTTAATTTCTCCTAGCTCGCCATTTAAAAACCGCGATGTTCTTTCGTTTAATTTTCCCTTGCTCATTCGTCAGGTATCTATTTTCTAAATGAAATTTACTTTTTGAACTTTTAACATAAATCGTCAAAAATCCTACAAAGGTACAAAACTCCCGTTAAACAAGAGTTGATATTAACTAATTATTACCTTTTTTTACAAAAAATCGACGCAAACATACAAAACTTAACCCTCAATATGCATTTTCATTTGACATATAAATATCATAAAATTAAATTAATATTAACAGAAAGTTTATTATAAATTATGAATCAGTTTTGCACGAAATCTTAAATCATTACATTTGTGCTTCAATTTATAAAATAATAATGGCAATATCTTCTTCAGTAAATATAAAAAATAAACGCGCATCATTCGAATATCAATTATTAGATAAATATGTGGCAGGATTAGCTTTACTAGGGACAGAGATCAAATCTATTCGGGAAGGTAAAGCAAATATTAACGACAGTTTCTGTTCCTTTTTTGAGGACGGCTTATATATTCGGAATATGCATATCGCCGAATACTCGTTCGGATCCTTCTATAACCACGAGTCAAAAAGAGATCGCAAACTACTTTTATCCAAAAAGGAGCTCAAAAAATTACGGGAAAAGGGAGAAGAAAAAGGCTTTACAATAGTACCATTACGCATTTTCATTAATGAACGAGGATTTGCCAAGGTCGAAATTGCATTAGCTCAAGGTAAAAAAGACTTCGACAAGCGTGAAACCATAAAAGAACGAGAAACGAAACGCGAAATGGATCGCGTTATGAAACGTTAACCTGTAGGTTTCGTTGGAATTGTCCCGGAGTTACCTGTTCCCTTTGTTTAAAAACACGTATGAAATAATTGACATCGCTAAAGCCGCTGGCGTAGCAAGCTTCCTTGACCGAAGACTTTTGCTTTAAAAATTCTTTAGCAAACTTTATTCGTTCTTGAATAACCAACTCCATCGGACTGATGTCAAACTCTTCCTTAAATAACCGAAATAAACTTGCTTTACTCATATTCACTTTACTACTCAAATCCTCAATAGTTAATTTATCGGTGATGTGATTCGCTATGTAGTTCTTTAAATAAGCCAAAGGTCCTTCTTCAGATGGTTTAGACCCTTGCAACCAAGTCAATTGTTGTTGTTGAATAATCCGAACCAATAATTCTTTGAAAATTAAATCAGCATACACATCCTTTAACGGATTTTGACTGGTGATGTTTGCAAACAATTTATCTGCCAGCTCACAAATTTCTGCAGTATTATCGATATGAAAATTTTCCCAGGAAAATCCCCACAATGTTTGATCCCTTCCCTTTGGATATTTATCATTTAAAAAAGCGATAGTTTCCGTAATTTTCTCTTTAGAAATAACCAATGCTGTACATTGAGTAGGATCTTGAAATCGAGCTTCAGGAAAATCTATCTGCATTCTTTTGGATGCAGGTAATATTAATGTTTCTCCAGGTAAGTATTCAAAGGCAGGAATTTCATCAATATGCATCACTTTTTTTCCTTTTAACATATTGATGATAACCAGATCATCGAACTGTAAAGGAACTTGATGACTAGCCTCATAAGTTTCAAACACATTAAACTCATAATTATCTAATGTGTACGCTTTCCGATGTTCTACCAATGTATTAAGCTCGCGTAATCCCGCATACGGAAGCTCATGTATTAATTTTTTACGCTTCATAGTATCTCTTTTTACAATTGGCTGTCTATCAAATTTATAAATCTATCTTGATTTTACAAAATATGCCACGCATTAAGAGGATTGTGCTACTCTCTGCGAGAATAATGCTATTCATTTCATGCGTTCTACATTACATTTGATTAAATAGTCTATTATAAATAAATATTGATATGAGTGAAATTTCAAAACCATCGTTCAAAGAGCGATACGACAATTACATCAATGCAGCATTCGTTGCACCGAGTCTAGGAAAATACATTGATAACATTTCACCCCTAGACGGTAAACCATTCACCCAAGTAGCCCACTCCAGCAAAGAAGATATAGATTTAGCAGTCAATGCCGCGGCTAAAGCTTTTGAATCATGGAGTAAAACGTCAGCAACAGAACGGAGCAACATTCTGAATAAAATTGCAGATCGTATAGAAGAAAATCTTCAATACTTAGCAGCAGTAGAAACCATAGACAATGGAAAAGCAGTGCGCGAAACCATCAATGCCGACATTCCTCTTGCTATTGATCATTTCCGGTATTTTGCAGGAGTTATCCGTGCAGAAGAAGGTTCTTTATCCGAATTGGATCAAAATACACTTTCCTTAATCGTTCATGAACCGATTGGAGTAGTCGCTCAAATTATTCCTTGGAATTTCCCAATTCTTATGGCCGTTTGGAAATTAGCCCCTGCACTAGCAGCAGGTTGTACGGTAGTCTTAAAACCAGCAGAAAGCACCCCTACCTCCATCTTAGTTTTAATGGAATTAATTGGTGATTTAATTCCTCCAGGTGTGATTAATGTGGTTAATGGATTTGGATCCGAATTAGGAAGGCACCTGGTTACTCATCCAAAAGTATCCAAAGCTGCATTTACTGGTTCTACCGCAACGGGTCGTTTGGTGATGCAATATGCCACGGAGAATATTATTCCTGTAACATTAGAGTTGGGTGGTAAATCGCCAAATATTTTCTTCAGTTCAGTGATGGACGAAGATGATGCCTTTTTAGATAAAGCCATTGAAGGCGCTGTTCTTTTCGCATTCAACCAAGGCGAAATTTGCACCTGCCCTTCCAGGTTATTAATTCAAGAAGACATTTACGATCGATTTATTGCGAGAGTCGTAGAGCGTGTAAACCAAATAAAAGTAGGAAATCCTTTAGACCCAACAGTTATGATGGGCGCACAAGCATCTAAGATTCAGCAAGATAAAATCATGTCCTATATTAAATTAGGAAAGGAAGAAGGTGCGGAAGTCTTAACAGGAGGCGACGCCAATCAAGTCGGTGCTGGTTTGGAAGAAGGGTATTACATTAAACCAACCCTTTTTAAAGGCCATAACAAAATGAGGATTTTCCAAGAGGAAATATTTGGCCCCGTATTAGCGGTAACTACTTTCAAAGATGAAGCAGAAGCGATAGAAATTGCAAATGACACTATTTACGGATTAGGTGCAGGCGTTTGGACTAGAGATGCACATCAATTGTATCAAGTACCTAGAGCTATCAAAGCGGGACGTGTATGGGTCAATCAATACCACAGTTATCCTGCAGGTGCTCCATTCGGCGGTTTTAAACAATCAGGTATAGGTCGTGAGAACCACAAAATGATGTTGGCACATTATAGACAATCTAAAAATATGCTGATTTCATATAATAAAGAAAAACTAGGATTTTTTTAAATCCTAAACATAAACTAACTATGGAGGAAATTTCTCCTCCATAGTTTAAATTTATAAATCATGACGACAAGAATAGCAGTTACGAAGGATGCATTAGAACTCATTCAGCAGTTGCAAGAAAAACATGGCGATCTGATGTTTTACCAAGCTGGAGGTTGTTGTGAAGGCACCCAACCGCAGTGCTTTGAAAAAGGTGGATTTTTTCCACGTATGAATGATGCCATGATTGGACTCGTAGCAGGATTTGAATTTTGGATTGACCGTGACCTGTTTGAATACTGGAAATATTCCCATTTCACCCTTGATGTATTGGAAGGATTTGGTCCTGGAGGCTTCTCGTTAGAAACCCCACTAGGAAAAACATTTAAAATCCATTACCGATTATTTACAGAAGACGAACTAAAAAACCTTACTCCCGTCATCAGAAATCAATAATTGAAAGCACTTGCTTTCATTATTTGAAAATTGACCTTATGCAGACTGATAAGCCGCATGAAGCTGCTTATATTTAAACGATCAAATCGATCAACTTAACTATAGCAGTATGTCAGATCCAAGTTTACTATTTTCCCCTATCCAATTCAAAAATATCCGCTTAGCCAATCGCATTGTAGTATCTCCAATGTGCCAATATACTGCGATAAATGGGTATGCGAATAATTGGCATCTCATTCATTTAGGTCAATTTGCCATTGCAAAGCCTGCTGCAATAATTCAAGAAGCTACTGCCGTGAGTCCAGAGGGTCGGATCTCCTATGGAGATTTAGGTCTGTGGGAAGATGAACAAATTGAAAAATATCAAGAAATCGTTTCCTTTATTAAATCGCAAGGTGTTGTTCCTGGAATCCAACTAGCTCATGCTGGTCGAAAAGCAAGTACCGAAAAACCTTGGCTAGGTAAAACACAATTTCCTCCCGAAGATACTAAAGGTTGGCAGACCATCTCTTCAACCGACAAGCCTTTTCGTGCAGGAGAATGTGCCCCACAACACATGAGTATCAAGGATATTAAAGAGCTCATCATCCAATTTAAAAATGCAACTATACGTGCACAAGCTGCAGGGTATCAAATAATTGAAATTCATGCCGCTCATGGCTACCTTATCCATCAGTTTTTATCGCCAGCGATCAACAATAGGACGGATCAATATGGGGGAACCTTTGAAAATAGAATTCGTATTCTTATCGAAATCATCGCAGAACTAAAAGACCTTTTTCAAGAAGATCATAGCCTTTGGGTAAGGATATCTGCAACAGATTGGATGGCGAATGGTTGGGATCTTCAACAATCTATTCAACTTGTCAAACAGCTCAAAGCATTAGGCGTAGACCTCATAGACGTATCTTCAGGAGGAGCTGCCCCGGAGCAAGTAATCCCTATAAAAGCCGGATATCAAGTTCCATTTTCTGCAGCAATTCGAAAAGAATGCAATGTCAAAACAGGAGCTGTAGGGCTAATCAATCAGGCCATTCAAGCTGAAGAAATTCTGCAAAATCAAGCGGCAGATTTGATTCTTATTGGCCGAGAATTTTTAAGAAATCCTCACCTTACTTTTGATTGGGCAAAAGAACTAGATCCAGATTTCTCATGGCCTAAACAATACAGCCGCGCAAAAAAATAGTTAAAATTAGCTGTTTAGCTTATCCTTCAAAAAAAGGATAAAGAACCACATTGGATTCCCTATCCTTTTTAAAATTTATTGAATATCCAAACCTGCCAAAACAGGGATAGTTTCTTTTTCCTCATTCAAGGCGACAAACGTAAATCGACCTTGTATGGCCATTTCTCTTCCATCTTTATACATACTCTCCAAAAATATTTCTACAAATATTTTCAAACTTGTCCTTCCTACACTTTCCACCCGTGCCACCGCTTCTACAATACTACCTGATGGTATTGCTTTATGGAAATCAATTTTATCTGTTGAAACAGTAACAAGTTGCTTTCTGCAAAAACGAGTTCCACACATAAAAGCAACTTCATCCATCATGGCCATCGCTTTTCCGCCAAATAAGGTATCGTGATGATTCGTTAAAAAGGGAAAAACTGTTACCGTTAATTTAGTTTCACTCTGATTGATTCTTTCTTGTAAAGTCATATTTGTATTTTCTGCCGCAAAGGTAAGGCTTGGAATACTTTTAAGCGATGAACCATCCTAAAATAAAACCTACTGTTTATTTATTAAAGTCATTCGCTTATTAGATTTATTAAGATCCATAGAAATGTGACAGTTTCATGCTATTTCAACGGATTAATAACTTACCTACTTATCAAAAAAAATCATCTATATCTTGCTGGTAACACGTGTAAATTTAATTCATTCAATTAAAAATTAGGCCTCCAATAGCAGGATGGACTAACTATTTACAGGCAAGAAATCCAAGCCAAAACATAACTTTAAAAAGATATGGAATAGGATCGTCCAGATCAATAATCGCTAGGAATTCCGCCTTAAAATCAAACCCTTATTTTTCAATTTCAACACCAATCCCTTTTAATAGCATGGAGGCATTAAAAATGGTACATGGACCTTCTTTCAATTTATAATCAAATAGCATATGCTCATCGATTACTTGAATATCAAAGTGGTAATTTTTAAGCATGCTCGGGTATTCCTGTGCCAATTCGGACAATTGTAAATCATGAGTCGCAAGAAGTCCTTTTCCGTTCATTCGAATCAGTTTTTTAATAATTGCTTTGGATCCTAAGTATTTATCTACCGAATTTGTTCCCCTTAACATCTCATCAATTAAGAAAAAACTAGATTTATTCGATGCAACATGATCCAGTATAAATTTCATGCGATCTAATTCTGCTTTAAAAGTAGAAGTACTCTCATTTAATGAATCTTTTATACGCATATAACTTATCAGGTCATAAATTGGTAGTTTAAAGGATTTTGCTGCAACGACTGCACCTGCATAAGCTAATACAGCATTTGCACCTAAACTCCTCAAAAACGTACTTTTCCCCGCCATATTGGAACCAGTAATTAAAGCGATTTGATGATCTTTAGCTTCATAGTCATTGGAAATGGAGCGATCTTTTTTAATTAATGGATGTGCAATATCCTCCGCATGGATTCGATCCTTTTCGACCTCATCAAATAGTTCAGGAGTACTCCATTCCGGATGATTGTAAGCTAAAATACTTAAGGAAACTAAACACTCATAATTTGACAAAGCGTCAAATCCACTTAGAATATTTTCCTCATATTGATTTTTCCAGGCACTGATTGCCATCACCTGCTTAAAATCCCACAAAAAAAGCATATTTAATATGGCTCCAACCAGCATATTATTACGCGCATCCAGTTTATCAATCAGTTTCCCTAAATCATGAATGATAGAAGATAACTTTTTTTCCGAACTCGAAACTTTCAATTGAGCTTGTAAATTTTGATTTAATTTACTCTGATATGATTTATCTTCTATTAATTGAATACCCTCTGCTAAACCAATCAAAGAAGCGCCAATCTTGTCGATTTTATTGGAAAATTGCCCCACCTTAGCTCCTTGAGATAGCGTCCACAGCAAATGAATGATGGCCAATCCTATTAAATAATTGGATAAATTATACGCAAAGATAGAAATCAGCATACCTATCAAAAATAGGTAAGGAACAATAGGAACATAAAATGCCATGAAAGCATTTTTAAATTGAAAGGTTTGATCGTGAAAGTAACTATGCAGATAGCTCCGTAAATTTATGATGCTATTCAAATTAAAAAGCATCTTTGACTGAAACGATTGTAAATGCTTTACATCTTCTTTTAATTCAGAAACCGCATCCTGCCGTTGCATAATATGCAGCTTTTCACTAGCTCCAGAAAACCAATTCGCCAAAAGCCTAATTGCATCTTTCGTTGCACAACGATTGATTAGGGCAAATAAAGAATTTTTTCCAAAGACATCCAAATCAGAACTGTAAGGGTGTTTAGCATCTTCAAACTCCGATCCATCTGGATACATATTATCCCCACCTTGGATTATGCTTAGTTCATTCTGATTTATCTGTAGAATTATTTTAGCTTCTTCCAATTTTCGTTCTACCCTACTTTGCCTAAATATAAGATACACAAAGCCTAGCATAATGATAATAATTGCTAGCAAGACGTATAATACGTTGTCTGTTTTAAACAGCTGATAAATAAATAGTCCTCCTCCAACAATAATCAATAACCTAAATATTGCATTTCTATTAATCAGTTTTTCTAAATTTTTTATCTCGGCCTCAGCAGATTTTATATTGTCTTGGTAAAGGATTATGCTCATGCTGTTAAATTAACAATTTGAATTTAGTTATTGATAGAGAATATTACTATTTGATAAAATTAAGTCGTCTTTAGGGTCTTAAACATTATTTTACTAGCTGCATGCTGCAGAAAAACCGTACAAGACCACAACGACCTATGCTGCTTAGCCTAATGATTAAAATCATTACTGAAGGGATTCAATCCCATGCCAAGCTAAACCAACTTAAATGGCTTAACGCTATGCGCAATAAGCTAGTAAGAAACTGCTAGTCCTATTCCCCAGCCCATATCGCTATCGTAATGTCCACGGATCCCGAAATTTTTAGTTACTATATATTTTAAATCCCCCATATATTCCCGATCCGTATTCCACATAAAACCTGCTCTCAATCTTCTTGATATAGGAATATCCTCGCGCATAATCGATAGTCTGAAGATCCCGTCATGGTACACTTCGGCTTGCAAACTAACTAACATCGGGAGCGTATACATCATTCCAAGACTTAAGGCAGAACGGCTATCTTTTCCATTTTTTTGACCAAAGATATTTTCTTCATGTTCATCCATGCCCATTTTTCGATAACGATAATCAAAACCGACAAAAGGCATTAACCATTGCATAGCTCCTATATAACGACCTACATGTGTTTCCACTTCATAACCATGCATTTTATTATAACCCAAACGCCATGCGGTACCTATAGACCAACGTGCATTTTGCAGCATGGTTTCACCATCATTTCCATTGCTTGCAAAATCATTTTGCACCATAAAATGAGGCATATTACTTTCCCGTTGAAGAGCTTTATAGGATTCCTTTTTATTTTTCAATTTTGGATTATTATAATCTCCCACCTCGAAAACACGATTCATTCCTGCCATCATATGATACAAGATATGACAATGAAAAAACCAATCGCCCTCTTCATTTGCCAAAAACTCAATTGTATTGGTTTCCATCGGCATGATATCCATAACATTTTTTAAAGGAGATCGTTCTCCAAAATCATTCAATAGCCTAAAATCAAAACCATGCAGGTGTATCGGGTGCCTCATCATGGAATTATTATATATCGTAATTCTAAGCACCTCTCCTTTATTCACTTTAATTTTATCAGATTCTGAAAGTACCCGGTTGTCCATACTCCAAACGTAGCGATTCATATTTCCAGTTAAGGTAAATTTCAATGCACGGACTGCTGCTTCTGTAGGTAAGCTGGTTCGCTTGGTTGCTGCTAACATCGCATAATTCAAGGTTACTATATCAGGTTTCTTTTGCACAGCCTTGGAATGATCTTCTACTCCCTGATTACCTCCTTCGGCATCTAATTCCGAGTACATGACTGCATTCATATCCATTTTATTCAGGCTCATTTTCATCCCCATATCATCCAAATCACCATTCATCTTCATCATATCATTCATCATCTTCATCCCTTCAAAATACTTCAATCTAGGTAAAGGTGTAATCAATTGCTTAATTCCATGTCCGATAAAGTAGCTTGCTGATTGCGTTCTATCTTCGGTAGTTGCCAAAAACTCATATGAAATTCCATCCGCTGGTATAGAAACAACAACATCATATGTTTCAGATACAGCGATAAGTAATCGATCTACTGCAACCGGCTCTACATCATTTCCATCACTTGCCACCACTTTCATCTTTCCACCAGCATAACGAAGCCAAAAATAAGATGATGCGCCACCATTGGATATCCTTAAACGAACCTGATCTCCAGCCTTCCAAATTTTACCATTCCGTTCGCTAAGCGAAAACTGATTCTTTCCATTAATAAGTACTTGGTCATAATATACATCACTTACATCCATCGCTAGCATCCTTTTCCATTCATTGGTTACTTTTGTTTTAAAGTGTCCAGCAGCTATCGCCTCTGCATAAGATTGGGTTGCTTTTTTCTTTATTGCAGGCCAATCATTCGCTTGATGTAACATGCTATGTAAGTAGGTAGGATTGGTATTCGTCCATTCACTTAATATTAAATCGAAAGTTGGGAGATCATCAATTCCTTTGCGAAAGGACGAATCATTGGTGCGCTTGTTCATAATGAAACTTCCGTACATCCCGATTTGTTCTTGCAGTCCCGAATGAGAATGATACCAATGTGTACCATGCTGAACTATTGGAAATTTATATTGGTAAGTCTCTCCGGCACCGATCGGCTCTTGAGTTAAATGAGGTACCCCATCTTCCTTATTTGGAAGAAATACGCCATGCCAGTGCATGGACGTATGTTCTTTCAATAGGTTGTGAACAATAATTTCAGCGGTATCGCCTTCCGTAAATACCAAAGTAGGCATCGGTATTTGACCGTTTACTGCAATCGCTCTTTTCTCTTTTCCAGCAAAATTAACAATGCTGTCTTTAACGGTCAATTCGTATCTAACCAATTGCTGTGAAAATGTATATGGCTTGCCAACGAACAAGGAAACGAATGCTAAACATGTTAATATGAAGATTTTCTTTTTCATGTTTATTTAAATGTTACGCTGCTTGGTAATAATTATTTCAATACCTCCACGACGGACCCACAATTTAACATCTTGCTCCCATAATAAGGATTCTTGATCTCTTGCTCCATACTTAACCAATTTGCTCCTTTAGCGTCTTGAAACATCGGGCAATTTTGGTAATAGATGGTATCATTTAATTCTTCCAACTTCAACAGTTCATATAGGCTGTTGGAAAGGTTTGAAAATCTTATGCGCTGTGCAGTTATATTTTTCCCATCGCGGATTGCGGCGGCCTCTTCTTGAATCTTTTTATATGTTTTCGACTTGAATTGCTGCTTGTCTTCTGATTTATCAGCAGTAGTTAGTTCTTTTGATTGCTCATACAAAACCTTTGCTTGTTTTCGTATAGCCTCTATATCACTTGCTACAAATGCATCTTTTAAAATAAGGTATTGGTTAAGCAAAGGTTGAAAACTTAAAGTTTCAGCGGCTTTCTCATCCGCACTTGAATGCTTTTTTTCGAATGAAGTTACAGGAGTATGATGGTGCGTTACAGGACTACCTTTTGGTTTCTGATCTCGATCGTATAAACAACATTCATGCAATTTTGAATAAGTATCATCTGGAGCTAAGAATTCCTCATTATCATATCCCTTTAAGGCAATTCGTTTTAAAACTTCAGCCTTGGATATTTTTGTCGTATCAAAGGAAATTTGAGCTAATTGGGTATTACTATCCCAAATCACTTGGGATACATTTTTGACAGTACCTGCTTGTTCAATTGTTTTCTTGCACATGGCACAGTTTCCAGAAATTTTCACTTCTTCACTTTTTGCATTTTTCACCTGTGCAAAGACATTCACAGTAAATGAGAACATGAAAAAAATAAATAAATAGGGTCTAATTATATTAATTGACATAATAGTTGAGTTTAGGATCGTGGTATGCATACGCACCATCCGTTAAGAATTTATTGTTAAAAAATACCAATGAAGCTTTTCAGCTAAATGAAATGGATAGTTTAACACTATCCAATATAATTATTAGGCAATTTTGGGAGGTTGCCAAATAGAGGTATATCCTTTTGAATAACCTGAATCATCTAAAGCTATGTTTTCATTTTTAAACTGAAATGAATGTAGCAAATTAAAATCCTGAATCCAGGTTTCTAAACTAAACATTGAAATTGACATACTGCAATGACATGCACAAGGTAATCGATGATTATTTTTCGAATCTGTGGAAGAGTTGGCATTATGACTTCCTTTTTCTTCGCAACAATCCGTATGCGCATGGTTTTCACCATGATCCATATCACAAAATTCCACCTGCGTATCCACTAGATTCATGGTACAAGCAATACTATTTTGCAGCGGGAAAATTGTTCCAAAACAAAATAATAAAAAATAGGCGATATATCTTCTTTTAAACTTCAACAAAACAAAGTTAACTAAAAGAATCGATATGATACACGGTTGATTTCAGTCTATAATTAAAAGGAATAAAATATCAACGCATGAAGTATGCACCGTACAAGCTACTAAGCAATCCTACTCGAGTTACCAAGCTTGATCACCGACAAGAGGTACAAAACGAAAAGTATCCAATTCAATGCGTTCAAAGTCATTTTCTCCTACCCTGAGGATCGTCACCATTTTTTGAAATTTTTCGTCTCCAACCGGAATAACCAACAAACCTCCAAGTTTCAACTGTTTTAACATTAATTCAGGAACAAAAGGCGCACCTGCAGTTACGATAATTTTATCATAAGGGGCTTGCTTAGGAATACCTTTAGAACCATCTCCTAAGAAGAAATTAGGTTTATATCCCATATATGGTAAAACCTGAACTGTCCTTTGGTAGAGATTCTCCTGTCTTTCTATGGTGTAGACTTCAGCACCTAGCTCCATCAAAATACAAGTTTGATACCCAGAACCAGTACCAATTTCCAAGACTTTATCCCCTTTATTAATATGCAATAGTTGACTTTGATAAGCAACGGTATAGGGTTGGGAAATAGTTTGACCATCGCCGATAGGGAATGCAATATCTCGATAAGCTTGATTCCAAAATGTTTCATCGAAAAAAAAGTGCCTTGGTACTTTAGCCATTGCAGCAAGCACACGCTTGTCCTCAATCCCTCTTTTTTCCAAATGCTTCACCAGCTGCTTTCTTGCCCCCTTCTCTCGATAATTATCAACAAACTTATACGCCATATCTTTCAAAAATAGCCTTATTTTACCACATTATTACGGCTAAAATGCAAATCATTCACGCTCAGAACCCTGAACTTTATGCCGCATAATATCCGCTTAAGTAATAAATTTTGTAATTTTAAACGGAAGAATTTTATGGAAGCTAGGTTGTTTCTTTATTATTAGCGTTTTAGTTCATCCATCGCACGAATTCTTCTGAAGAACACACCTATTTAATAGGTTTTAGATGATTTTTTACCTTATTCCAATAGATCATGAATAAATTGCACTTACTTCTACTCTTATTTCTATTATCCATTTCCCCTATTTTTGCGCAAGAGCAATCGGCAAAGGAGGATGATATTGTCAAAATATTAGCTATTGGAAATAGCTTTTCTGATGATGCTTTAGAAAATTATCTCCACGAACTAGCCACAACTGCTGGTAAAAAAATAGTGATTGGTAATTTATATATTGGAGGGGCTCCTATAGAGCTTCATTTAAAAAATGCACACAACAACCTCAAAGCCTATAGTTACCGGAAAATTGCACAGGACGGTCAAAAGAAAACTACGGAACAGGTAAGTATAGAAGAGGCTTTGGCCGATGACAATTGGGATTATATCAGTTTACAACAAGCAAGTCCTCTTTCTGGCAAGTACAATATCATTATGGAAGGATTGCCTGATTTATGGACCTATGTAACTGCTCATGCTCATGAAGACAGCAAAATTGTCTATCATCAAACTTGGGCTTATCAACAAGATTCAAAACACGATGGCTTTAAAAATTACAATAATGACCAGTTGACGATGTACGACAGCATCGTTAATGTTGCGAAAAAACTCGATAAATCAGGTGATTTTGAATTTATCGTTCCAGCAGGCACCGCCATTCAAAATGCGAGAACGAGTAGTATAGGTGATCATATGACCAGAGATGGGTACCATCTTAACCTGGATTATGGACGCTTTACCGCCGCCTGTACTTGGTATGCTAAACTATTTAAACTCGATCCTCGCAAAAACCAATACAAACCTGAAAAACTAACGGAGGAACAAGCAAAAATTGCAAAAGAATCAGCGTATAAAGCGGTTAAAAAGCCTTTTAAAATATCGAAAATAAAATAAATATACTTGGTTTCAAGAAGATTAGCATTTCTTAAAGCCGTAGGAAATACTAATCTTCTTCAAACTCTTGAATATGTTTAACCATATCTATTATTTTCCCCGATTTCGAAACTCCTTGGACTCGAATATTAAAGGAAGAGTTTCTTCCACTATTATAAAATGAAATAGTCATTGGTTCTCCACCTTTCATAGCCAAATCAGGATTCCAATACAAGGTTTGTCGATCATCATAATCTACGAGAACCTCTCCTTCGTATTTCGCTTGATGAAATTCTTCAAGCACATGATATCCAGGAACCAAAAGCTTTTTTATTTTGGATATTCCGATGTCTTTATTTCGATAATTTATCCCCGTAGTATATACCATAATTAAACCCAATCCTTTATTGTCAAACGGATAATTTTTATAATACCGGATGTAGGATACTTCTGTAATATCCGCAGGAATTTGCACATTTCCTCCTGCCATAGTTGCATTATTAAAGAGCATCATAGGTTGTAAGTTTGAAACCCCATCCGGACCTAATTCCGGATACTTCCTCCGCAAATGCCTCATCAGTTCCTTAAACTCAAAGACATAAGGTGGTAAGTCTTCTACTTCTAAATCAATATTTAAGTTTGCATCATTGAATAAAAACCAATCAAGGGAATTTTTCTCATTTAAATCCCGGTAGAAAGGATTATTTCTTTTTCGTTCTATTCCAACAGGTTTAATAAATGTTTTACCAAAATCATCACTATAAGTTAATGGATCAAATTCACCTTGATATTGCATAGAATAATCCAAATTTTTCACAAAAACAGGAATAGTTAAGTTTGGTATGCTTGGTAATGGAGAAAACTTCCATACTAAATCATAGTCAAATGTTTTTAACCGCTTATCTATCTGCACAAATCGGATTTGCGCAGTATCTTCAAACGTAATATTTGGCAAGATTATATGGCCTAAACTATCAAAATTTACTTCTCGATAAACGTAATTAAGATGAGCTAATTTCTTGATACCAAAAGAGGAGCCGCGAAATTTTTCTTGCTTTCTTTTCGCTCGTTTTTCGCGATCATTCCTCAATTCCATAAATTCTTGCCATTTCTCGTCTTTCATGATTATTTTGCCGCTTAAAAAAGCTATTGGATCGTCTATTTGCACGGCGTTTACAGACAAATTGCTTTTAGATGCATAATAAAAAATAAATTTTCTACCTTCAAATTGATAGTCTTCGGATTTATTTTCCAACTCGCTATTCGGAATTAATCCATCAACTACAGATACCGACAAATTCCATTCCTCCTCACCCGGAATTTCCAATTGAACTCGTTGAGGACCGTATGGCCTATAAATCATATACTCAGGCTCAATTTTGATGCTGTCAGCTAACTTCGCTTTGAAAATTATTTTGGAGTAGATCTGTTCCTTATCTTTAAGCAGGAATTTTCCGTTAAACCGCCCTGCCATCCAGTTTTCAATTGGTATCTTTAGCGCCTTACCTTTCTCTAAATTCAATAAGGTATCGAGGATGGTATAATCTCCTTGAATATATTGAAAGCTTATTGCAGGTAATTCCGACTGATTATCTATCCATATCCTGGTACTATCATTTTCTTCCGTTACTCGCATTCGAACTAGCGGTTCTATACTGGGCACTGTATCTACATAACTTTTATCCTTGTATTTCCAATGGACGTACAGCTTATTGGTAGGTGATTGTATTTCAGCCATGGCTAATGCCTTATTGTCTATTTTCAAGGTTTGAAGTTCTTTTCCTTGTTCATCAACAAGAAGAGCTTGTTCAATATTTTTGTTATTCCATTGAAAGCGTAATTTATTTACGGCATTAGGAATCCAGCCATTGCCTTCCACTTGGATGTATAAATTTGCCTCATTTACTGTCGGAACTGCCTTATTTTGTATTACAGCTAATTTAAATGCCGCTGGATCTAAAACTGCATCATCTTTAATATTTCTTTTAGAAAAAATATTCACAAATAAATCCGAATCCTCAAAATCTATAGGAAGAACATATTGACCGAACGAAATTCCCAAGGATGCTTTATTTAGCTGCTGTTGAAGGATCTCGCCAGTTCCTTTTCCAAAAGCTACTGCCAAATTATGGATAGCAGTATCTAAATTCCCATCCACATGGATATAAGATTTAAACCAGACAGTATCACCCGGAAAATAATAATCTCGGTCCGTATGAAAAGTAATTTTTGACTGTGCCTGTAACTGGACACTTGAAAAAATAAAACAGATCAGAAAATAAACATATTTTATAAAATCACTTTTAGGCATGACGTCAATATAAATAAATAAATAAGCTATCCATTATTTTATGCTGGTTGTTATTTGACCATCAATTTCATTAATATGCTTACTAAATTGAATTTTCTTACCGGATCTAGAAACACCCTTTATTGTTATATAAAAAGATTTACTGATACTGTTATTATAAAATTCAATTGGAGTTGATTCACCCGCCTGAACCGCTAGATCTGGATTCCAATACAAGGTTTGGCGATCATCATAATCTGCAGGAGTTGTTAAACTATAATTTGGCGCATGGTAATCGCTAAATGCACTATACCCAGGTGTTCTGCTACGTTGTATTTTTGAGACTCCCATATCTTTATTCCTTCCATATACTCCAGTAGTGTACACCATAATTGCCCCATTTTTAAATTTATCAAGTGGATAGTTCTTATAATAACGTATATAAGCCACCTCCGAAGCATGAATGTTTTTGTAATTGTAATTATTTACAAATTTCGCATTCTCATTAATCATAAAATTTGAAGCAGTATATTCATTATCTAATAAAATAATAGGATTAATTTCGTCTAAAGATGGAATTTGATTTTCATTAATCACCCCAAGTTGAGGATACTTGATTCGTAAAAAATTGATTAATTGGTTCAATGAATCCACCCGGATAGGAATATTTTCATATTCCAAATCTATATCTAAATCGGATTCATTTTCCGCAAACCAATCTCTCGAATATTTTTGATCCAACTTCGAATAAATCGGATCTTTACCTTTGGCTTTAACTTGCAAAGTCTTCAGGTATGATCTTCCAATTTTACCTTGGTAATAATAAGGATCATATATTCCTTGATAACTGATAGATTGATCTAATCCAGAAATGAAATCTGGCACTTTAAGATATTCCAAGGTAGGCAAAGGTGAAAATTCCCAATTGAGTTGATATTTAAAAGTTTTTAATCGATCATCTATCTGAACAAACCTTGTTTCTAGGGTATCGTAAAAAGTTAAATTTGGTAAAATAAGATTTCCTTTCTCATCAAATGCTACTTCATGGTATTGGTAGGCAGTATCTTTTAATAAACGGTAACCTAATGAACCATACCTTAAATCCTTGTTTTTCTTTGCTAGGATACTGGATCTTTTTTCTTTCAGCTTCAAAAATTTCTCCCAATCGTTTGGTTTCATTTGAATTTTACCTTTTAATACCGCAACCTGATCATATACTCTTGGATTTGCTTCAGTACTCAAGCCAATTTCCGGATAGGTATACACAAATTTGGAAGTTTGATTTTGATAAAATTCTTCTAAATCAACAATTTTATGATCTGGAAGCAAACCATCATGAATAGAGACGGAAAGATTCCATTCCTCATTACCAGGCAACATCACATTAAATTTTTGATGTGCATACGCTGATGAGTTAAATTCTTCAACATCTACAAATGGAGTGATATCTACTTTAGTAGCTAATCTTAAATTGGCCAATAATTCCAAATTATTTCGAATCAAAAAATTACCGTTAAATCTGCCGGTTAACCAATTTTCAACATTTATTTCTTGCATTGATTGACTTGAAAACTGGATGACAGTATCTTTCACTACAAAATCTCTATGCTGATATTGCAATCTTACCTGTTTTAAAAAAGACTGATTTACAATTTCCAATACAGACTTTCCTTCTTTTTCTTTTAATATCAGCCTAACTTTTTGCTGATTGATAGGCAAAGGTTTTACAAATTGTTGCCCATTCATCTCCCAATGCACAAACAGCTCTTGATCTTTGGCATTCATTTCAAATGAACAAAAACCCTCTTCATCGGTTTCAATAGTTTTTAATAATTCTCCGGCTTTATTTTTTAAGTCTGCCTTAATAACTTGCCATTTATTCCATTGCAACTTGATGCTATTATTGACCTCAGGAAGCCAACCATTTCCATCAACATACATTTCAACTGCAGGTATGAATGATGGGGAAACTCGCTTATTTTGAATTACCGCCAGTTTTACGGCTTTCGGCTGTTGAATCTGATCCTCAACAACCTGCCTTTTAGTAAATAAATTTAGTAGAATTTCATCCTCTTGATAATTTAGTGGAATAACGAAATGACCATAGGATAAACCTAGAGCTACTGGCCGAATTTGTTGTTCAAGTATAGTCCCATCCATCTTTCCAAATGCAATCCCTAAGTTTCGGATCGTGGAATCCAAGACACCTTGATGATTAATATATGACTTATACCATATCGTATCTCCAGGGAAATAATAATCGCGGTCACTGTGAAAACCTATTCGTTGTTGAGCAAATATGTGATGGCTGCTAAAAACGAGTCCTAAAAAAAGAATAAAAGCATTAATTATATATTGATTTTTCATCCCTCTTATCGTTTTATTCCTTAGCTATATTTGGTTTTTCCAAAGGATAAATAAAGATAAAATAATATTTAAGAATTCTTATACGCTTACCTTAAAAAGGTGCTGAAAATCAAATAATTAAACCAAATAAATGTAAATAATCTATACAAAACCAACATGCTTTTTATGGATTGAACGAGAATTTTTAGTCAAATAAATTACTGCGATCGATCTCCTTCGGATCTAATTCGGATATGATAAGGATCTACTATGCATATTCAACGCTTATTTTCGAGCGAGATACGCTCAAAATGCAATTCAAAACCAAAACAATTAAATATAACTTAAAAGAAACTTAATTTACTATAAAACAATTAAATCAATTCTAATACTATCTTCGTTGTATCAAATTAAAAGTCATGGCAGCAAATCTAAAAAATGGTCTTTACGGTCCAGTATCAGGTAAGATTGGACAATTGGTATTTTGTAAAAGAAATGGAAAAACCTATGTTCGCAGTGCGCCCAAAAAAAAGAAATTGAGAAAGGTTTCGAAAAAACAGCTATCGGTTCGATCACGTTTTAAAATGACCCAACAGCTCGTGTCTTATCTACTTCCCTATATTCGAATTGGTTTTAAATACACACAACCTGATAAAACAGCTACCAATGCCGCTATGTCCTACAACTTGCGCGAAGCATTTAAATTTGATGATGAATTACAAAACTATCGTTTACAGTGGAACAACATTTCCTTCAGTCGTGGAATTCCTAATGTGGCCGAGGCTATTAAATTCGAATTAGTAACTAATGAATTGAAGATAACTTGGCAAATTAATAGCTCCAAACGGAAACAACTGGACTTATATACCTTCAAATGCTGCGTGCTGATTCTTCCTGAAAACTATGATATGGAACGATTGCAAGGCTGTATCAATGAAAATAGCATCACTTCAGGAATACAATGTCTTCAAGTGGACATCATACCGGAAAGCAGGTATCATGTGTATATCGCTTTCTTTAGTAATGATGGCAGAGGTAGAGTGATGGATAGTGAATGGATTGGGCTGATCAACGCGTAAGGAACTATATTTGAAAAACTTAGCAAACTATTTTCAATGTAAAACAATGAAAATCAAAGGTTTTTAAATATAAAATTTCACCATTTGAAAGATGAGTTGAAATCCCTAAAACATGAGGAAAATCTAGTATCAAATAGTAGGGCAAAGCTAGTATAGAAAGCAAAATCATTATAGCGCTAGCGCTCGTAAAATTTCTTAAGGAATTTCATTAAAGCTCAAATATTACAGTATATAAAGCTAAAAATTGATTGATTACTAAATTTTGGCATCCTATTTTTAGAAGTTGATAGGTGATTCATTAAGATCTTTGCCTCAGTGATTCTATCTAAAAGTTAATAAGGATCTACATCCTTCATGACCCGTACACCTTTATTTTTTGGATCTAAATCGAAGTGTAAGATAGATTGCAAAATCAACTCTTTCACTTTCATGATGGAAATATCTTTACGTTCAATTTTGATGGTAATGGTTTCTATGAAGTTATTGCGAACTCTAGATACTAAAGGGGGTTCAGGCCCTAAGACCCGGGAACCTAAGTTTTGTCTTAATAAGGCTGCTAATCGCTTGGCGGAATCATGCACTACATTTTGATCGGAATGTTTAATATCCAATCGGATGAGCCTATAAAATGGTGGATAGTGGTAATTTTTTCGCTCCGTTACTTCGGTCATAAACATCGCCTCGTAATCGTGATTCGTGACTTGCTCTAGAACACGATGTTTGGGGGTGTAGGTTTGAATGATTACTTTTCCTTCTTTTTGGCGGCGACCTGCACGACCTGCCACTTGAGAAAATAATGAAAATGCTCGTTCGTAGGCTCTGAAATCAGGAAAATTAATCATTCCATCTGCATTGATAATACCTATTAAACTGACATTTCCGAAATCAAGGCCTTTGGTTATCATTTGCGTACCGATTAAGACATCGTATTCTTGATTATCAAAGGCAGCAATGACTTTATCAAAACCATATTTACCTTTCGTAGAATCCAGATCCAATCGACCTATGCGCAACTCAGGCAACAAGATCTGTAATTCTTCTTCCACACGTTCCGTTCCAAAACCTTTACTTTGCATGTTAGGCATTCCACATGCAGGACAAGTATTGTGGGTGTCTTCAGAAAATCCGCAATAATGGCAATGCAATAGGTTACTGGATTTGTGATAGGTCAAGCTTACATCACAATTGATACATTTGGCAACAAAACCGCAGGTACCACATTGAAGAAAGGGTGTATGTCCTCGTCTATTTTGAAATAAAATAACCTGTTCTTTATTTTTCACGGTTTCTTCCAGCGCATCGAGTAATGTTTTGCTGAAATAAGAAAACATCTCTTCTTTACGGCCAGCCTCAGCGATATCCACCAGCGTTATTTCAGGCAATTTGGATTCGCCGAAACGCTCTTTCAATACCACTAAACCATATTTATTAGCCTTGGCATTATAATAACTTTCTACGGAGGGAGTAGCAGAGCCCAGTAAGACTTTCGCCTGATGTTGATGTGCTAAATAAATGGCTGTATCACGAGCATGATAACGCGGTGCTGGATCATATTGCTTATAGGAATTTTCATGTTCCTCATCGACTATAATGAGTCCCAATTCATGAAAAGGTAAAAATACCGATGATCGAGCCCCAACTATGACTTGATATTCACCTTTAATTACTTTCTGCCAAACTTCTGCCCGTTCATTATCATTAAATTTGGAATGATAAACCCCTAACCTATCGCCAAAATGTAATTTCAATCGCTCGGTAATTTGTGCAGTCAAAGCTATTTCAGGGAGTAAGTAAAGGGCTGACTTCCCCTTGTTCAACTGCTCTTCAATTAAACGTATATATAATTGAGTTTTGCCGGAGGCCGTAACTCCATGAAGTAAAACGACATCCTTGTTTACAAAATGTTCATGGATTTGGTCAAAAGCGACTTGTTGCCCTGTGCTGAACGTAAAATCAGGAGATAACAACACATCTGTCCC
The DNA here is from genome assembly GCF_049316305.1 of Sphingobacterium sp. HJSM2_6. Classification (NCBI taxonomy): domain Bacteria; kingdom Pseudomonadati; phylum Bacteroidota; class Sphingobacteriia; order Sphingobacteriales; family Sphingobacteriaceae; genus Sphingobacterium; species Sphingobacterium sp. HJSM2_6. The sequence goes on along the minus strand of NZ_JBMOXB010000002.1, from coordinate 291,781 downwards.
TTCAAACCGACTTACAACTTTTTCTTGAACATCAAATACACCTTTATCTATAAGGGAGGTGATGGCACCAGCTCCACATCCAGATACTTCCATCAAATCCTGTCGACTGATATCTTGTTTGGTTTTTTGCATTTGTAAAAAGGCAATTACCGCATCTTGTTGTTTAGGAGCACGATTTAAGGAATCTAATAATTCGCGCTTACCATCGGCATCATTAAATGCGGCTGCTAGGCGCAGGAATACTTTGGTTTTAGCTTTATATTTTTGTTTTATTTCTTCAGAAATGAGTATATATCCCTGTTCAAAAAGATGACGCAATAATGGAAAGACTGTTTTTTGTCCAAGAATGCGAATGACATCATTTACACTCAATACCCCTGCAAGATCTAAGGCTTCTAATATTAAATAGCCCTTATCAGAGACTAAACTTCGATCTAATGTGGGATCATTGGAGGCCATAATTTTTGTTTCAGAGGCCATTTTTAGTGCTGCAGGTAATGCTGCTTGCATGACATCTCCAATATAGCACATGTAATAATCGGATATCCACTGCCACAATTCAAACTGTTTTGAACGAACAATAGGATGTTCATCTACCACGTCTAATATGTATTTTGCTTCGTAATGAGCAGGAGCTTCTTCAGAAATACGGTTGATAAGTGCCGAATAAATTTTGTTTTTGCCGAATTGAACAATTACCCGAATTCCGATAGCAATTTTATCATTCAGTTCTAATGGAACTCGATACGTATATTGCTTAGCGATAGCTAATGGTAAAATAACCTCTACAAAGTAGGTATTACGATTGTTTGGCAATAAATCAACTTGTGACATAGAAACAAAAATAACATTTCAAGATGATATTCCTTGTGGAATAATCTTAGGGAGCAAAAGCAAAAAGGTGTCTTGTCAGACACCTTTCGTAAAACTTCATCCGTATGTACAATTAAGCCCTATGCTTGATCGCTGCTATGAATAAGGCTACCCATCCGATAATAAAACAGACGCCTCCAAGCGGAGTAATAGGGCCAATCATCGCTATATTTTCGATTCCCAACAAATTTCTCACACTTAATAAGTATAAAGATCCTGAAAAGAGGACAATTCCAATACTAAAGAAAATGAAAGAGACCTTAATAGACTGACTTTTAGCTCGAGAAAAAGTAGATAAAAATAGTAAAGCTAAGGTGTGGTAAAAATGATATTGGTTGGCGGTCTCCCAAGTTTCTAATTGTTTATCAGAAATTTTACCTTCAAGACCATGAGCTCCAAAAGCTCCTAAAATAACTGCTAACAGTCCAAAAAATGAAGCCATTAGTATAATTTGTTTGTTCATAAACTAAGTAAAAATAGTTTCTTGATTTATTTAGTTTATAAATGTATAAAATAACTTCTTAAAAAGCACGCCTATTTTTGCAATTTTGTATATATTGAAGAATTAATAAAATCGCTGCAAAGCGCTTTCGAATATGAGAAATACGATCATCGTCTCCATTATCTTATTTATTGCCGTGATATTAGCATCCGTGTATTATTTTGGAGATCTAAATAAGGAAAAACAAGAATCTGTTAAGCCAATTACCTACTTACCAGCCGACACTTATTTCATTGCCTCATTCATTAATGATGCTGCTACAGACAATATTTTTAAAGATTTTGAAATATTTGAAGCTATCCTTGGCAAGAGCAAGCAACAGGAATTGAATCATTTAAAACAACAACTATTACGTAATAAAGAATTATCCAATTACCTAGCAGATGTGGATATTTTTGTATCAGTACATCCTGCGAAAGAAGAAAAAAGTTTGCTATTTAGTTTCCCTAGCAAAGAAGAGTTGAGTAAGGAACAATTGGATCCATTGATGAATAACCTAAGTAAACAATTCCAAATGAAAGGATTGGATACATTGGGACATCATTTTTACGGCTTTACCGCTATTCAACCAGATAGCTTAAGTCAGACCCTCCAGAAGACGCCTATTTATGTGGCGTATGATGCTAATATCTTTTTCGCCAGTTTTGATAAAGAATTATTGATTAAGGTATTGGATAAAAAGGTAGCTAAATTGGATAAAGACCAAATCGCCTATTTTAATGAAAACAACAATCATAAAGCCCCATTTACAATATATCTTCCTCAACAAAATTTAGAATCGTTAGTTGGATCGATTAAGCAAAATAAAGCCGGAGACTTTCTTAAGCAGTTTATCCATTTGAAAGGACAATCGGTTTGGAATATAAATTATAAGCAAGATGCTTTAATGCTATCAGGCGAAACGGAATTAGAAGATCAAGAAAAGGAATATATTGCACTGTTTGCAAATCAGCAAAAAACTAAGCAAGACTTGTATCAATTATTCCCTTCTAATACCGCGATATTCATTGAATATTCCTTTAGTAATGCAGAAAAATGGTTTTCGGACCTTAAAAGTTGGCAACAAAAAACCGCAACCTCTACGCAATTTGCGGATCAAGAAAATCAAATAAATAAAGATAAGCCAAATCTATTACAGGATTTTCAATCGGTTATTTCAGGGAATTTCGCCATAATTGAACAGAATAATGGTGATTATTTAGGCTTTATACGCATTTCGGATAGCAGTAAATTTGACCGGATAGTCAATGCTCTAGCAGAATCTGTAAGTGATGATTTGTATAGATTTCGCTATGCGAATATTCCTTATCGCTTTTTCGGCGATGGATTGCAACCATTTTCAAGACCATACTTCTTCCTTCTCAATAATACCTTAGTTTTAGCGAATCAACAATCGACTCTTCAAGAATATATTCAGAAATGGGAAAGAAAAGATCTATTGATCGGCAACATCAGTTTTAAAAATTACGAACAGCTACAAGGGAATGATGCGAATGTTACTTTCTATTTGAATAATAAAAATGCGAGCAATCGAATAGAAAATGCATTGAATGGAGATTATGGCCGAAAGTATAGGGATAAAGAAGAATATGGTTTTCAAGATTTCCATTCTTGGTCCTTGCAATTGACAGGGAATTCGGGGAATTTTTTAAGTCGATTTTATGCCCTATATAAGAGTAAAAATAGATTGGGTGTGCAACCTGATTGGACCTATGCTATGCGTAGTAGACTCATAAATGGCCCTTACGTATTTGAACAATCGGATACTTCCCAATTCATTTTGGCACAAGAACAAGATCATACCGTGCATGCCCTACTTCCCAATGGCAAGAAACTATGGTCTTCTGTATTCTCAGGAAGAATTGTTGGAAAAGTTCAGCAATTGCCAGATAAATCCCTCTTGGCTGTGACAGATCGTAGAAGACTTTATCGATTTGACGCTGCTGGAAATAATTTAAAAGGTTTTTCGACCAGTGTTTCTGCAGAACCTATCGCTCAACCCCTATATGTAAATCATGAAGGCCAGGAATTGATATTGATACCGACTAAGCATAGCATTTTAGCCTATGACATGGAGGGTGGGCCTGTATCCGGTTGGGATAAAATTGAAGTAGAGGGGGAAATCCTAGGTTCATTACAGCGCATTGATCAAGAAATTATTGCCGCGACTAGCTATGGTAGAATCTATTTTTACAACCTATCTGGAGAAAAAACAACAGAAATAGATGTTGCAGGTGACCTTACTTTTGTCAGTAATTTAGGCATCATACAAAAGGAACAAAGCATCCATTTTTATGCCACAGATAAGGAAGGAAAGCTACATGAGATCCATAAAGATGGAAGCTCGAAAGTCATCTATGAAGGAAAATGGTCCAATAAATACAGTGCAGAATTTGAACAAATCTATGGCACATCCAATCCTGAATTAATTGTAATGGATGGCCCATATCTTCAAGTATTTGAAATAGGCAATACCGTCCAAGAAGTATTTGACTATACTTTTACCAAGGATGTAAGCAATAAACCTTATTACTTCCAAGCGGATGGAGGATTGCAGAAAATGGGTATTGCTACACAAGGAACAAATTTAATCTATCTTTTCTCAGAAAATGGAACTGTAGCAGCTGGTTTTCCAGTAGAGGCTCAACCCCTTTTCTATTATGGAAAAATTAACTACAATTCAGGAAATTATTTGATTTGTACTCGACGTGATCATAAACTCTATGCTTTCAAGCATTAAAAAGTTAGTTTTCAGCGGATTGATAAAAGTTAAAAAGAATTAAATCAAGCTTTCCTAATTTAAAAAAGTTTTCTTTGCAAACTTTTTTTCCTTAGGTTTGCATTCACAAAATACGTATGTTAGTAGGAGAAGAATATTTAGTAGAATTAACCAGACCTAAAAAGATAATCATTACCACCCATCATAAGCCAGACGGTGATGCCTTAGGCTCATCCTTGGGTTTATATTATTGGTTAAAGAAAAAAGGTCATGAAGTTCACGTCGTATTATCTTCTGATTTTCCTGACTTCTTAGATTGGATCCCCGGACGGGAAGAGCTAGTCTTCTTTTCAAAGAATCCGACCTATGGTCAACAATTATTTGATGAGGCAGATCTTATTTTTTGTTTAGATTACAGTGCGCTATCAAGAACTAATCTATTGGAACCCATAATTCGCGAAGCTAAGGCACCAAAATGGATGATCGATCATCATTTAGAGCCTGAAGATTTTGCTGTGGTTAAATATTGGGATTCGAATGCCGCAGCGACGGCTCAATTGATTTATACCTTTATTACTGAAGTGTGTAAGGATGTAGATGCTGTAGACGCCAATATGGCTACTTGTTTATATACAGGTATCATGACGGATACTGGTTCTTTTCGATTTAGGAATACAACCTCCGCAGTACACCATATTATCGCTAAATTGTTAGATGCGGGTGCTCGGAACTGGGAAATTCATGAACATATTTACAATAGTTCTACCGAGAATCGATTGAAATTCTTAGGCTATTGTTTATTAAACTGCTTAGAAGTTATACCAGAATACCATACGGCTATGTTTACTTTAACCAAAGAAGACCTAGCTAAATTTAATGTAACGACAGGCGATACCGAAGGATTAGTGAATTATGCACTATCCATTAAAGGCATTCGACTAGCGGGTTTATTTGTAGATAGAACTGAAATAATTAAATTATCTTTGCGTTCTACTGGCGATATTCCTTGCAATGAGATTTGTAGAACGTATTTTAATGGTGGTGGTCATTTAAATGCCGCAGGAGGCAATTCGAATGATGAAATTGGCGAGGTGGTAAATCGCTTTAAATCAATTTTACCAGCATATAAAGAATTTTTAACTTAAGCATATTTTAAGCGTTATAAATAGAAAAATGAAAAAATCGATTTTAGTATTAACGGCAGCTGCAGGCTTATTATTCGCCTCTTGCCAAAATTTTAAAAAAGCTGAGGGTGGCCTTGAATACAAATTTTTGAAGGACAACGGTGGTGAAAAAGCAGTGGGTGGCGATATCCTTGCAATGGATTTAATTGTTGCAACAGACCGTGACTCCGTGTTAGCAAACACTTATGATTTAGGAATGTCTCAAATAGCTCCAGTAATTCCAGATTCATTGATGCAAGGTGGATACCCTGGAGATAACAATACCATGCTAAAAATGTTGGGTGAAGGCGATAGCGCTATATTCCGTCTTAACTTAGATACTATGGCAGCTAAAACTGGTCAACCAAAGCCAGAATTCGCTGATAAATACATCCAATTTACAATTAAAGTGAAAAAAGTGTTCAAAAAAGGTAATCTAACTGATTCTGCTTTATTTGACCAAGTAAATAAATACTATTTAGCAGAAATTGAATCTTTGAAAAAATCTGAAGAAGGTAAAATCAGCAGCTACGTAGAAAAAAACAAATTATCTCCTAAGAAAACAGCTTCTGGATTACAATACGTAATTAAAGAAGAAGGTACTGGTGCAAACCCGGTAGTAGGTGATACCGTAGTTATTAACTACACTGGTGGATTAACCAACGGTAAAATATTTGACACTAGCGATCCAGAAGTAGCTAAGAAAAACAGCATTTTCCATCCAATGAAGCCATATGAAGCATTGCGCGTTCGTGTAGGTCATACTCCAGTTATTGCTGGTTGGACGGAAGGTCTTCAATTGTTGAAAAAAGGTGGTAAAGCAACGTTAATTATTCCTTCAGCATTAGGATATGGTGAGCGTCAACAACAAAACTCTATCCCTGCATATGCACCATTAATTTTTGATGTAGAAGTAGTAGACATCATTGCTGGTCCTAAAGAAGAGCCTAATCCATTAGCTCCTCCAGTAGGTCAAGGTGCTCCAGTTATTGAAGGTGCTCCAACGGTAAAATAAGGAAATCTTTATAAGAATAATAATGAATCGCAGTTTTTATTGAAAAACTGCGATTTTTTTATTTGCAATAAATAGTTTAGATAACAATATCTTAACTTTGGGGCCATGGACATAAAGCAAGCAGCTGAAAACCTGGTTTTAACCGACACGCATACGCATATTTATTACCAAGCAGGAACTTCTGAATTGAACGATCAAATGGAACGTTGCTTTGCGAATGGTATTCAAAGACTGTTCCTTCCAAATGTAGATTTGGACTCCATTTCTTTAGTGAACCAAACCGTCGAGGCTTTTCCTGAACATTGTTTTCCTATGTTAGGTTTGCATCCTTGCAGCGTCAAGGAGGATTACCAAACTGTGTTAAATGATATCGCTTCGAAAATTAAAAACACTCAGATTTATGCTATCGGCGAAATCGGAATTGATTTATATTGGGATAAGTCTACCTTAGCTATCCAACAAGACGCATTCAATCGTCAAATAGAATGGGCTAAAGATTTAAACCTGCCGATTAGTATTCATTGTAGGGAGGCTTTTGATGAAGTTTTTGAAATTCTAACTCAGCAACAAGACGGCAGGTTGTTTGGAATTTTCCATTGCTTTACGGGCACATTAGCGCAAGCGCATCGTGCTATACAATTGGGATTTAAATTAGGAATCGGTGGAGTGGTAACTTTTAAAAAAGCAGGCCTTGATTTAGTTATCAAAGAAATCGATGTGGAACACCTGGTCTTGGAAACTGATGCACCTTATTTGGCACCAATGCCATTCCGAGGAAAAGAAAACGAAAGCAGCTATTTAATTCATATTGCTCAGAAAGTAGCTGACTTGAAAGAAATGTCTTTAGAACAGCTTGCTGCTATTACGACAAGTAACTCAAAACAAATATTTAACATCTAATTCATGTATAATATATTTATCATCTATACAGGTGGAACAATTGGAATGGTTAAGGATCCTGAATCTGGCACCTTCATTCCTTTTGATTTTGAATTAATACAAAAAAATCTACCTGACTTAAGTAGATTAAATTATAAATTAACGATCCATTCTTTTGTGCCCATCATTGATTCCTCGAATATGAAGCCTCATATCTGGGTGCAAATGGCGGAGCTCATTCGTGATAATTATGAGCGATACGATGGATTTGTCATCTTGCATGGATCGGATACCATGGCTTTTTCTGCTTCTATGTTGAGTTTCTTACTTGAAGGCTTACAGAAACCGGTTATTCTTTCTGGGTCTCAACTACCCATTGGAGAGATTCGAACGGATGCTAGAGAAAACTTGATGACGGCTTTAGAAATTGCATCGGCAAAGAAAAATGGAAAGTCCATCATTCAAGAGGTATGTATACTTTTTGATAATAAATTATTTAGAGGAAATCGTTCTTTCAAATACAATTCGGATAAATTTGAAGCTTTCCGCTCCCCCAATTACCCTGTTCTGGCTGAAGCGGGTATTCATATCCGATACAACGAAGAAATGCTATTGGACAACACCGATAATGAGTTTATTTGCCATAATCAAATAGACAATCGCGTGGCTGTGTTGAAGCTATTTCCTGGAATCCGCAAGGAAACTATTGAGTCGGTTCTGAATTCAGATGTTCGAAGTATTGTGATGGAAACTTTTGGAACCGGAAATACCATGACTGATCAGTGGTTCTTGGATTCGCTGTCTGCTTGTATTCAAAGTGGGAAAAACATCTTAGACATATCTCAATGTAAAGTGGGTTCTGTTGAACTGGGCCGTTACGAGACCTCTCAAGGCCTTAAAGCTATTGGGATTCTCAATGGCTATGATATGACCTTTGAGTCCGCTATAACGAAGCTAATGTATCTTCAGGGGGAATTAAGTAGTCAAGCGGATGTGGCACATTATATTCAACAAAATATTCGTGGGGAATTGACTAAAAATGATTAGTTAATATTTCTGCAACCACAAAGGTACTGCCCCCTATAAATATTAAATCTCCTGGTCGATACTGATGTTTTGCGGCATCGAATGCTTGCCCTATAGATGGATATGCATTTCCTTTTAAGTGATAGTCCAAAGCTATTGCTTGCAGATCTTCGGCAGGCATCGCTCTCGGCATTTCTGGTGCTGCAAAGTAATATTGTGCGGATGCCGGTAAGATTGGTAAGATATGCGACAAATCTTTATCACGCATGGCCCCAAATACGATGTGCAATTGCTTATAATCTATTTTTGCTAAATTCTTCAACACCTCCTGTATGCCATCTTCATTATGACCGGTGTCGGCTATGATATATGGTTCTTTACTCAGTGTTTGCCACCTTCCTTGAAGTCCTGTACGTTTTTGAACGTTTTTTAATCCTGCTAATTTCTGTTCTTCGGTAATAGAATATCCTAAGGAATTTAATTTATCTATAATTGTTAATACGCCAATTATATTTTTCAATTGATATGATCCTGTTAAATCTAGTTTTACCTCAATAAGCTGGTTTGTTTGCTTGTTCTTTAGTTGAACGTTAAGATAGTCATCGAGTAATTGATGATTAAGCACTTCAAAACAATCATTGCCATAGGTAATGGGACTTTCTTCTACTTTTGCTTTTTGGTCAAATACGAAAGAAATTTCCGCTTGTTTTTGCGATATCACCACAGGGATATTCTTTTTAATAATTCCCGCCTTCTCCCCTGCGATTTCTACTAAGGTATTGCCTAAAATATTCATATGATCCATACCGATGTTAGTAATCAACGATATTTCAGGTCTTATGATATTCGTGCTATCTAATCGACCACCTAATCCGACCTCTATAACCGCGATATCTACTTGCTGTATAGCGAAGTAATGAAAGGCCATGGCAACTGTAACTTCGAAAAAGGATGGTTGTAGCGTCTCTATTAAAGACAAATGCTGATTGACAAAATCAACAACAAATTGTTGAGGAATCATTTCACCATCTAATCGTATTCGTTCGCGAAAATCGACCAAGTGTGGGGAAGTATATAAGCCAGTTTTATAGCCCGCTGTTTGTAATACAGCAGCTAACATGTGCGATGAGGAGCCTTTTCCATTGGTTCCTGCGATATGTATAGATTTAAACTGATGATGAGGATTTCCTAAAGCTTCACAAAATAACAAGGTTTTATCCACATCGGGATTGATCGCTGAAGCCCCATCACGGGTAAACATAGGTAACCGAGCATATAAATACTCGATTACCTCTGCAAATGTTTTCATATCTAAAAGATTATCTTACTTTAAATCGGAAGGTGATTAGTCCAGTTTGAGAATCTGGAGCATTTTCTAAGGCATTCAAACGCGAGTTTTGAACAGCTTGAATACACTTGTTCACCAATTTATAGTCGGCAATCGTAGTACCCCTAGCTTGTCTCGCTCGGATAATATTGCCTCGGCTATCTACTGTAAATTCTATTTTTACTATACCCGTTTGTTGTCCATTGTCTTCCACATTAGGACGAACCACAAACTTTCTATTTTCTAAAGACAACATGGTATTTCCAAATCCAGATCCCCCCTCACCATAATTAGATGCTAAAGGGTCTCCTTGAGCGGAACCTTGGTTTCCTGGTACTGAACCAGTACCATCACCTGAACCTTGTGCATTGTTCTTTTTACCTTTGTATAAAGCATTTGGATTTACTGCCGGTGTGGCATTCTTTTTCTCTACAGTCGATTGATCAGCATTGGCCTTGACAGGTTTTTCTGATTTAGGCACCACAGGCGCATCCTCAACATCTTGTGTTACGACCGATTTATCAGCTATTTGTTGGGATGGTGTTGGTATTGGCGTAGTAACAGGATCTATTTTATCTGGTTTTACATTATTGGCATTTTCATCCATCGATGGTTCATCCACACTCATATAGTCCTCACCCATTCCCTCGGGAGCTGTACCGTAATTTACGATTAAACCTCCCATACCAAAATCAGGTGTATTTTGACTGAACACAATAAAGAAACCAATAGCAGCCAATGCCGCCATAACCAATGTCGAAATACCTAATGCTTTAGGTAAATTGTTTTCCTCTTGATATTGATTATAATACATATTTTCTAACCTATACGATTTGACTTACGTTGATTAAAATAGTTTAGCAAACTATTTTATTCTTTTATCTTTTCCGTAGCTAAAACAACTTTGATTTTCAATTTATTAGCCACATCCATCACCGATAATACGTTCTGAATAGGAACTGTATTGTCCACATATAACATAATCGTCAATTCTTCACCAGTAACTACTTTAGATTGAATTAAAGCTTCTAATGATTCGTATGGAACTGTTTGTTTGTCCACATGATATTGAAGATCACTTGTTATAGAAATGGTCATCGTTTTCTTTGCAACAGACTGTTCTCCTGCACTAGATTTAGGAAGTAATAGTTTTACTACCTGTGGATTTGATACTGCAGAAGCCAACAAGAAAAACAACATTAAAAAGAACATAATGTCATTTAATGCAGCAGTATGAACTTCTGCAGATGGTCTGTTTCTTCTATTTCTTAAATTCATCTTTCTGTTTTATTTAATTATGAGAAAGCGATTAATGACTTGGCTCATCTAATAAATCAATAAACTCAATGGCATCAGTTTCTATGCGTAAGATTAAACGCTCCACCATCATATTTAGAATATGATAGCCAATATATGCTAGGATACCAATAGTTAATCCTGAAGCAGAGGCAATCATTTTTACATATAAACCTCCAGATACTGAACCAATATCAATACCACCTGCAATCTCAACTTCGCGGAAGATTTGAATTACCCCGAATATAGTTCCTACGAATCCAAGCATTGGAGCAATACCTGCTATGATCCCTAAGATGTTAATATTCTTTTCTAAACGAGATACTTCCAATTTACCTTGGTTTTCAATAGCTCCCTCGATATCTTTAATTGGACGACCTACACGAGTCAATCCCTTTTGCAACATGCGAGATAAAGCCGAATTACTAGAACGACATACTGCAATTGCAGCATCCAACTTACCTGACATCACATTACTTTTTACTTGTGCGAGTAGACCACCTTCCGTTTTACCAGCTTTACTGATGGTGATATACCGCTCAAAGAATATGATTAAGCCTAAAAAGAATAACAATAGGATTGGAATCATAATCCATCCACCCTTCATCAGAAGTTGAATTAGATTTAAATCATCTTGAATAGCTACTGCTATAGCTTGTGGTTGCCCTTGATTTAATGAATCAAGTAACGTAGGTGTTTGAATTAATGACATAATTAAATAACTATTTATGCTGTTTTGATTGATTTACTTATTTTAATGGTTGTTTCCAAGCATCTGAGACATAGCGTTTCTGAACATATCTTAAGGCAGAATCTGCTTGAGTATTGGTTTCATAAGAATCCCAAATGACTTTCTTTTTATTGTGTGCCAAGTTGCTAGGAATGACACGTACTGATTTTATACCAGCTTTATTAAAAGATTCCGCTTGTTCATAAGCTTGAGCTAAAGTAGCATGTGTACCAATAACAATGAGGTATTTATGATTGGCAGGAATCAATGGTTTCTTCTCTACTTTAGCAACGCTATCCTGTTTTACTAAGGAGTCTACTTTAACAGTTAAAGTAGTATCCACAGGTAGTATATTAGTGCTATCAACTTTTGTATCCTGAATCGAGTCCAAAGGTAAGTTTTCTACCTCTTCAATCTTTTTATCTTTCAGCGAATTATAGTAAAACAAACTCCCAATAACAGCCAAAGCGATCAAAGTTACCCAAATATATACTGCCAAACTTTTCTTTGGTTGATCGTATTCCACCAATTCAGGCTCCACAGCAAGTACAGGTTCATCAGCATTAGGTTTTGGATCTTCTGCTAACTCTACTTCTTCCTTAACTTCTTGCTTTACCAAAGGCTCTTCAATTGGCGCAGACACAGGTTCAGGAATTGTTGTTTCTTGTTTCGCACTTCCTACTATAGGTTGATAATTAAATGAACTTAAATCTTCCGGCTTAAAAACAATAGAACTTCCATGTTTTATAAACTGCCCTAGGTGATTCAATTGAACCGAACCAGCGTCCTTTATAGTTTCAAAGAGTTGTAATACCTCTGCAGCAACCTGTTCTTCCGCATCTGCCCTAGTGGATTGATTCGTTTGTTGAACATATTCCACTAAATCTACCCCTTGAACAGACTGACTATCAAATTCTAGATAACTAACAGGTGGCAAATACACTTCTTTTTGCTCATCAAACACAGAAGAAGTATGAATCCGTCTGAACACACCCAAGCCCTTCACATACACTTCGTTTCTATGCTTTAACAGCTGCCAAATATATTTACCTAATTCCATTTTCTATTAAGATCGTGCAAAGTTATAATTTGTCTTACTAAAATGAAAAATTAATACCACCTAAAATATTGAAACCTAATTTAGGATAATATAAATATCTAGAATACTCTGTATTTAATATATTATTTGCTTTGACAAAAATACCCAATTGTTTAGTTGCTTTATACTCAGCGCCAGCACTTAAATCCAAAAAGGAGTCTACATTGCTTCTATTAAAATCAGGAGCAGGAGTCGTTGCATCCAAATAAGTCAACTCTTTCGCATAGGTTAAGCCATGGAATAAAGCTTCCGCATCAATATACAATTTCTGAGAGATATTAAATCTTGCATTCGCTGCTAATCTCATCTTTGGTAAATGCCATGCCGCATCTTGATTTGCCATGGTATAATTATCAATATTTAAACGACCACCTAGATTAACTAAAGCTGAAAGTCTTACATTGATTTCCCCTTCAATACCCACATGTTTTACCGCTTTATCAGCATCTCCATCATAGATTAAATCGAAATTAAAAGGGGTTTGCTTGTTATTTACAAATAGAGGAAGACCTTCTAATTTTCTATAAAACGCTTTCACTTTATAACCGAATGTAGCGCCTGCATTCCCTTTAATACCACCATAAATATTCATACGTTCCGTCGTATTCTGAATATTAAATTTTGGTCCCAAATAAGGATTTACTCTACTAAAGTCACGATAAGAACCTTTTTCTACCCCACCTTTAACACCTCCAAAGATGTAGAAATACTCAGGTACTAATGAGAAATCTATTTCTGCCTCAGGAAAGATATTAAATTTAGAGCTATCTCCAAATTCAGACACAATATTTGCACCCAAGGTGATATTGTAATTAGCTCCTTTAAAACGAATATAAGGATTAATTGCAGCGATCGAATTATTCAATTTTCCAGTTGTTGTATTGGTACCATTAATCGTATTGTAATCCAATTCTACATTGGCACCAACATTAAATGCACGAACACGTTTATTCAAATAACCCGATAAGGCAATGGAACTTTCCTTAGCATCATATTTATCGCTGTAGGTATAAGCATCCGCTTTAGCCGAATAACTTACAGCATCCTCATTCTTAGGGTCAAAATTACTAGTTAATTCTCCAGAAAAGAAGATATCGTTAAAACGTTGCGCTTCTCTACTAGGATTTAAGCTTGTGCCATCCACGGCAAAAGGTACCCCATAAAAGCGAGTTCCAAATCCATTATAGCCAACCAATCCATTCAACGTAAACATAGGTAATATCCTACGTCCAAAAATACCGATCTCTTGTCTAGAAGACTTTTGATCTTCCAAGGTTCCTTTTTGGCCCAAATGTTTTACAAATCCACCGAAACGCATATCTTCATATTCTTCTACGGCAAAATAACCTTCCGCTAAGATGGTATTAAAATTACCAATACCAACTTTTGCATAGTTACTTTTTAAATCAAAGATTTGGGAAAACGGGGTTTCCATGATCTTCAAATCTTGAAGACCCGTGTTAATATCTAATTTTTTATCAGGAACATGCCCATAATTTAATTTAGGCATATATTCCCTTTTATTCGACATATCAGGACTTCGACGTATCTTAACAGCATCCGCAAGAATAGGACGGTAATCACGAACGATATCAAAAGAATCTAGCGTTACTGGACGATCAGGATCTTGCTGTGCATATCCTGATAACCCCATCCCCATAAAAAAGGTTAATATAGCAGATTGTTTTATAATAGTATTCAACTTCATCTTTTCCTATTCTTATTTAATTTGTTCCAATAGTTTATTAGCAGTTTCCAAAATTCCATCCTCCTGATTTTCGTAATTTTCAATTACACTTTGCAGGGTAGATTTAGCTTGAAACTTATCATTCTTCGCCAAATAAGCTTCCGCCATTAAAATAAATCCTTTCGCTACCCAAAAGTCATACGAGGAGAACGAATCTGAAATATCTAATGCAGATTTAATAGCACCATCATAGTTTTTATTTTTCACTTGTTGCTCTGCAACTAAGTATCTTGCTTCGGCACCTGTTTCTGTTTTAGATTTTAAAGCCGCTAAGTTCAACTCTTTCATGCCATCAGCACCTTTGCTGGTTGCTAAATAGGCTTTGGCAGCATATAAATGCGCTTTAGCGATATCTTCTTCCGATGATTTGCCATTTTCTTTAACAATTTTTGCATAAGTTAAGGTTTCCGCATAATCACCTATATTGTAATAACTTACAAGTAAATTATTCACTGCCCAGCCGTAATTCTCTTTATATTCCGAAGTCAATTCTAACTTTTTCAACACCTGAACAGCCTCATTATAAGCCTTATTACGAAGGTGTAATTTAGAAACAGAAACTAAGGTACGCTCTGTATACGCTGAAGTCCAATCATTCATGATGATATTGAAATCATGTAAAGCTTCTTGATCCTTACCCAGGTTGGCGTAACTTTCTGCACGTAAGAACCGAGCATGTTTCTCTTGAATAGGCTTAGGGAACTTATCGAAATAAGCATGGATAGCTTCCACTGTACCCTGCCAATTTCCACGATCAAACAACGTACGAGCCAAGGAGAACGTATGAGCATCTTGCTCAGCCGTGCTTAAATCCCCGATATTAGTACCTGTAGCATATCGGATATATCCCGAAGCATCCCCTTTATCTAAGTAAATATTTTCAATAGAACCCAGCGCTTGTTTCGCTTCATCTGTTGTCGGATATTGATTTACAACACGTTGAAAGGTAGCCAAAGCCCCCTCATTATCATCTTTATTGTATTGAACCAAACCGATAGTCACCAATGCACGAGGCACATAAGAACTTCTCGGATATTGATCCACCATTTGTTGCAAACCCACAATAGCCTCTTCATGGTTTCCCATTAAAAAGTAAGTATATGGAATTTCAAAAGCAACATCATCTGCATAATTTGATTTAGGGTATTTGGACATTACAGCATTTAATGTTCCTATTTTCCCCAAATTATCCCCTTGTAAGCCTAATAAGATTCCTTTTTGGAATAAGGCATAGTCTTGGCTTTGCGCACCAGAAGCAATTAAACGATCGTAATAATTAGATGCTTTGCTGTAGTTTTTAATAGCCAAGTAAGAATCTGCAGCCCTTGCAATAGCATCATTACGCGTATTTAAGTCGATACCATCTTTTCCACCACCCGACAAGAAACGCTCAAAATAATTTGCCGAAGTGCTGTAATTATCATTTCTAAAAGCAGCATAGGCTAATGCATAATTGGCATAATTATAAACGTCCGTTTTTCTTGCCGCAGGAAGTTGTAAGAATTTATTAAAATTCGCTACTGATTCTTTATACTTTCTCACTTCAAACATAGCCTCCGCTTTCCAATAAACGGATAAAGCATATATTTCTTCATCATAGCGGTTTGCTTCCGAACGCATGAACATGGAAATTCCATTTTCAAAAGCACGTTCATTATAATATTCTAAACCACGGTAATACGTAACCTTTTGATAGGCTGCATTGGCTTCTTTGCCTCTGTTTTTCAAATTCTCCAACACATCAACAGCTGCACGATAGTTTTTCGTACTTAACAATACTTCAGCAAGTAAGGTATTTGCTTCCTCAACTCTTTTATTGTTAGGGTAAGTTTTGATGTATTCTTGAACCGCATCCAAGGCAACCTGGTGAAACTCTAAATCATAAGAAAGTTTCGCGTAGTTAAATAAACCTTCTTCCTTCAATTGTGGATCAAAATCCAATTTTGAAGCTCTAAAAAAGGCATTACGTGCACCTTGCTTGTTTCCTGTTTTCAAGTATGAGTCACCTAATGTGATCATCGCACTTTGGTAATAAGCATCAGGTTCCTCAAGTTTACTTAATTCAGCAATGGCTTTCTCATAGTGGCCAAGCTTATAGTTGATATAACCTATTTGGTAATTATCTTGATTATTTTGGGTCTTCCCTTGATCCTGAGCTTGGAACTTATCGTAATATTCTTTTGATTTTGTTAAATCACCTTTGATGAAATAAGTCGCTGCTACAATACGAAACATTTCTGCTTCACTCTCTTGCTTCGTCGTTTGCAATTTCGGCAATGCGTAATTTAACACATCGTCATAACGTTTATCCAAAAAGTATAAGGCAGTGATGTAGTACGGATAGCTATTTTCGTAAGCTTTCGATCCTTCCAAACGTTCAAATTCATTCAAGGCCGTTTTATACTCCTGATCTAAATAACTTAAATAAGCATAATAATAGATAGAAGCCTCTTGATACGGACTATTCTGATCTTTTAGTTGGGTAAATACAGGCTTAGCAGCTTCATAATCCGCCAACATAAACTTAGAATACGCCAATTTAAAACGGTATTCTACATTCTCTGCACCTGCTAAATTCTTACTGTCAATTTTCTCAAACCATTCTATTGCTTTGGCATAATCTTTTTTCGTATAATAAGATTTACCGATTTGAAAATAAGCCGCCTTCGAATTTGCACTTGCGGGGTAATCCCTTATATACTTTAAGAATTGATGCTCTGCATCAGATTCTCCCAATTCCAAGGCACACACAGACTGATAAAAGCGTACATTCTCTTTCAATAGACTCAACTCTTCCGTTTCATCCAATTGCAAGGAGGATTTAGTACGAAGTTGTTCAACTAAGTCAAACTGTTTAGAGGCAGAACTGAATTTTCCTCTTTCAAATAATTCCAAGCCTTCTTTATAAGCCTTATTTACCTCTTGCCAAGCTGAATGTTGAGCCAATGCTGGCATACTCAATAAGCTCAAGGCCACACCTATCTGGTAAACTTTTTTATACATACTACTGAATAATCCTTTAAGTGAATGCGTCTCAAAAATCAAATTTTTACTAAAATCCTATGCATCATGATAGAACTCTTTCAACTTACGAAAATAATGGATAAACTTAATGTTTTCCTCAAAAGTTGTTAACACCTGTTAATAACTACCTGTATTTAACGATATTTAACAAAATCCAAAAAATCCTAAAATATTTTCATGAAAAATCAAAGGGATTTCCATTTTTCAAAAGCATCAGCGTAACCTATAGAAAAATAAAAAAACACCTTTAATTATATACTGATACAAAAAATCGGATCTGGTCAATACCAGATCCGATTTTCAAATATGTTCCTTAAAACGGCTATCCCCGTTGTCCTGCCAATAAGTATAATACGGCCATTCGAACAGCTACACCATTCTCTACCTGATCCAAAATAATGGAATGAGCACTATCCGCTACATCAGAAGTAATCTCCACCCCTCTATTGATTGGTCCGGGGTGCATAATTACAATTTCCTTATCCAAAGAATCTAAGATTTGTTTATTCAATCCATATAGCATAGAATACTCCCTCAAGGTCGGAAAATAGGCGATATCTTGGCGTTCTAATTGGATTCGCAACATGTTGGCCACATCACACCAATTAAGCGCCTTCATTAAATCATGTTCTATTTTAACCCCTAAAGAGCCTATATATTTTGGAATTAAAGTCGTTGGTCCACACACCATGACCTCTGCACCTTGTTTTTGTAAGCAAAGAATATTGGACAAAGCCACGCGCGAATGCAGAATATCACCGATAATAGCAATTTTCTTTCCTGCCACATCGCCCAAGCGTTCCCGAATAGAGAAAGAATCCAATAAAGCTTGCGTTGGGTGTTCATGAGCTCCGTCGCCAGCATTTACAATTTGAGCGTTCACATGTTTACTCAAAAAAACTCCTGCCCCTGCGTATGGATGCCTCATAACAATCATATCCACTTTCATGGCAAGGATATTATTTACGGTGTCGATCAAGGTCTCTCCTTTACTCACGGAGGAAGATGATGCTGCAAAATTCACGATATCTGCAGACAATCGTTTTTCTGCTAACTCAAAAGACAATCGAGTCCGTGTAGAATTTTCAAAAAAAACGTTCGCTATGGTAATATCCCTTAGTGAGGGAACTTTTTTAATCGGTCTATTTAGTACTTCTTTAAAATTAGAGGCGGTATCCAAAATTAACTGGATATCATGACTATTTAAATCTTTAATCCCTAATAAATGACGAGTACTAAGTTGTTCAGATGTTGACATGGGTCAATAAAATATGAGTTCACTATTTTTTTTCTGTAATCAAAACGATGCTATCCTGTTCATCGACTTCCTTCCAGCTTACAATCACTTTTTGAGAATCAATTGAATCCACTTGAATACCAATATAATCGGGTTGAATGGGGATTTGTCGGCTAAAACGACGATCTACCAACACCATTAATTCGATACGTGCAGCACGTCCAAAAGCTTGAATCGCATCCATGGCTGACCGTATGGTACGACCAGTCCACAGCACATCATCCAGCAAAATGACATCCTTACCATCAATAATAAAATCTATTTGAGTACTATTGGCAAGTAATGGGCTCGCTCCTTTCATGCGAAAATCATCCCGGTAGAACGTGATATCCAACACTCCTGCTGGAACTTCGACGTTCGTCATTTCCTTTATTTCTTGAACTAATCTTTTGGCTAAATAGGTTCCGCGAGGTTGAATTCCGATAATGACGGATTGGCTAAAGTCTCCATGATTTTCAATTAATTGCTGAGCCAATCGCTTGAGCATAATCTGAAACTTTGGTCCATCTAATAATTTCGATTGTTTCATCTATGGATTTATTTAGGCAAACTTAAGGCATTTTTTTTAAAATTCGTAATGCTTTTCGTGGGGGCATTCGTATAAAAAAAAGCAGCTTTGGAATTAAGCTGCTTTTTTTCAATTAATTACTTGTCTCGAAGAGACTTCGATAAGTTTCAAATATTTTATCTACTTCAGCTAACTGGGCAGTTTGTTTAGCGTCTGTTAAAATTCGCTGATAGTTTTGGATCGATGCTAAGCCGAAACGCATATTACGATATTCCAAATTAGGTTTCGTTTTCGCAATAGCCATATAGTATGCCATATGTTCTCGCACATAATCCATGTTCCTTTTCACAATTTCATTTGCCTTCTCCGTTTCGCCTACCTTATACATGGCATCCAATAATGTAGAATACCCGTACACATCAGACATGCCGTAACATTTTTTCGGCAGGTTCTCATAAGCATTTAGCACAAGCTTTTTAGCCTCTGCCGTTTTACCTATCGATAGTAAACCTTGAGCAGTTTCTCCAAATATAGAACCTGAATACATACTGATGTACCGATAAGTATCTGGATCTAGGTATTTCGAATTAGCAATATTACCCCACTTAAATTTGTTAATCACATTGTTGTAAGTTCCTTCCACATCTGCGATCGGTTGAGTAGCATCTCCTTCTTCTGCAATAGCGATTGGCATTAAGCGCGAAGCAAACCCTTCAGTCACCAAATATTTACCCAATCCTATAAAATTCTCTTCAGGAGTTGTGGTAGTAAAATACACAGGACGCTTCCAATTATTATTAGCTAAAATAGCCATAATCGACAGGTCTGCACGGCTAACATAACTATTGCTAAACGTCCATCTCATGGTATCTACAATAGCATCTTCCCATTCCTTAGGAACAACCTTATTGGCAATCACTGCAGCCTTATCTACGGCATATTGCATGTTTTTTGTAGGCAGTATATTTCCCCATTCTCCACTTTGCAGTTGAACTTTATTCTGAGGATTGTCGGACAACATAACTTCCAATAAAGCTTGTATATCTACGTGACCAGGAATTTTATAATCGTTGTAATAGATTACATCCCTAACCCCATCTTTAATTTTCTCTGGATCAATATTGATAGGCAATGCATCTGCATTATTAACCTTCAACATCATCTGTTTCATATACCAATCCGCACCTAATAAACTTAAATTCACTACTCGCACATCGGTACGGAAACCTTCCACTTCTTGAACATACCAAAGCGGATAGGTATCATTATCACCATAACTGAACAAAATAGCATTTGGAGCACAAGATTCTAAATAATTTTTAGCCATATCCCGTGCTAAAAATTTCTCTGAACGATCATGGTCATCCCAGTTTTGGCTGGCTAATAATACGGGTCCACAAACTACTGATAGTGCTGTAGCGCCTATTGCCGCATTTTTAACATTTATTTTCTTTGTCAATAATTCACTAATCCAGAGTACACCCAAACCTATCCAAATACAAAACGCATAAAATGATCCCGCGTATGCGTAATCTCGTTCTCTAGGTTGAAGTGGTGTTTGATTCAAATACAATACGATGGCCAAACCGGTAAAGAAAAATAACAAGGCTACTACAGTAGCATCGCGATTCTGTTTCTTAAATTGCCATACTGCACCTAATATTCCCAAAATTAAGGGCAAAAAGAAATATGTATTTCTTGAAGGATTATTTTTTTCTGAAGTCGGTAGGTCATACTGTCCACCCCATAACAAATTATCGATCGGGGTAATTCCAGAAATCCAATTTCCTTCAGTAAAAGAGCCATGACCTTGTTGATCATTTTGTCTTCCGACAAAATTCCACATCAAGTAGCGGCTATACATATGTCCTATCTGATAACCGAAAAAGAATTTTAAATTATCAGCCATCGTTGGCGATTGTCCCGCAGGCAATTTCAAGTAATCACGATAGAAAGATTCATGTTTTTCAGAATATATCCTAGGAAATAAGGTTACTTTATCAAAGGTATAATCGTATTTCTTTTTAGCTACAACATAGCGGTTACCATCCTTACGATAGACATTTCCAGTTTCAAAAATATCTGTAGCCTTTGCGTCAAAATACCTCCCTTTAAATAATGGTTCATCCCCATATTGCTCTCTATTCAAGTAACTCAAAAAGGAAAACACATTATCAGGATCACTATTATTTAATGTTGGATTCGCTTTAGCACGTATGGAAATCATCGTAAAAGAGCTATAGCCAAAAATGATGAATGCTAAACTAATCAAAGATATATGAAGAATTCGTTTTGCATATTTTCTACTAAACCACAGTCCGAAAACCAAACCTGAGGTAAGTAAAATGGCGAAGAACGTCACTCCAGAACCAAAACCCATCCCCAATGTATTCACAAAAAACAAATCGGTAAATGCTGCAAATTTTATGAAATACTGTATTACACCCCACAGTACAATCGCTAAAACAATAACACCAATCAATAATGCTTTGAAAACGCCAGCACTCGTAACTTTGCTTGTTTTACGGAAATATATTACCAATGCTATAGCTGGAATCACCAATAAGTTCAGCAAGTGAACTCCAATGGACAAGCCCATAACATAGGCTATAAATATTAACCAGCGATCTGCATCAGGCTCATCGGCACGAACCTCCCATTTTAAGATGGCCCAAAAAACAACAGCCGTACACAGTGAGGACATTGCGTACACCTCCGATTCAACCGCTGAAAACCAAAAAGTATCAGAAAAAGTATATGCTAAAGCTCCTACCACACCTGCTCCCAAAATATTTATCAAGGCCGATTTGCTCAATTCTGCGGTACGAGAAAAGCTTACATATGATTTTTTTGCCAGTGCAGTAATCGTCCAAAATAAAAACGTAATTGTCAATCCACTACACACTGCTGAACCCACATTCATCCAATAAGCAATCCGAGAAGTATCTCCCATGGCTAAATTGGAAAATAAATTTTGAATCATTAAAAATAATGGTGCACCAGGCTGATGAACAATTTGCATTTTATATGCAGAGGCAATAAATTCACCAGTATCCCACCAACTCGTGGTTTTTTCTAAGGTCAAAACATAAACCAGGGTGGCAATAATTCCACACAACCATCCTAAAAGGTTGTTAATCTTACTATAATTCATACGATAAAAGAAGGTTTCTTTTTACTATTTATGCTTCGAAAATAAGGATTACAATTTATAATCAGACAAATTGTTTCCATTTATTCAGAAATAGGCCTCCAAAATACATTGAATGCCATTATCTAGAAATAATTGAAAAAAATATTCAGCTGAAAATCAGTATATTTAATAATATTCCTATTTTTTTATTTGCAGAAAAGAAAACTCGGCGTATATTTGCATCGTCAAAAGGGAACAAAACCTGACGACAACTTGAAAGATTGCCCAATAGTATAAAGGTAGTACGACAGTTTTTGGTGCTGTTTGTCTTGGTTCGAATCCAGGTTGGGCAACTTTAATTTTAAAAGGACTGAAGAAATTCAGTCCTTTTTTATTGAATTTTTTATAAGCAAATTTTGTCTATACCCCACAGCTCTCAAGATCTTATCCCATAGTACAACTAAAAGAAACATAAAAACTGGAAAAATAAATATAGACCAGTAGATCATATAGCAATTAATCTATCCCTTCAACTATCTTGCATATATTAGTCTCCCAGGACAATAATCAGCTCCCTTTACGCCATATTTAAAAAGAAAATAAAGCATTAACACTAGATATAAAACATTGGATATCCATCCATTACAGCGGATAATTTAGGACTAATTAATGCGAATATTTAGCCCATCCAATCCAATTTATTATCAAATTACCTAGCTAAAAAAAAACACTAGGTTGCTGTTTCCCTACTCCAAGCCGGCCAATTCCTTAACCTGATCTTGCCAAGTTTCCTGTTCGGTATTTAACATTTTTCCTTCCGGCGTTATAATAAACTTACTAGGAAAAGCCCTCACTTCAAATTGTCTTTCCACCTGATTATCCGACATCAATACAGGGATGCTGTATTTATTTTGAGCCAAATATTCTTTTACTGCGTTTTCACTATCCTTACATGCTATGGTAAATTCAATTTTACTGCTTTCTTGTTTTTGCAATTCTAGATAGTAAGCATTTAATTTAGGCATTTCTTGAACACAAGGACCACACCAAGTTCCCCAAAAATCAACTACAGTCCATTTTCCAGCAAAATCCGCTTTGGAAACTGATTTACCTTCCAGATTGGTAAGTAGAAAAGCTGGAGCATCCGTCAAATGCGGAATAACTTGGGATTTATAAAAATCAGCGAATGTATTTTTAGCATAGTGTTCATCATAATATTCCCGAAGTTTTTTAAAATTAGCTCCAGGATTAGACGCGTAGTCTTTGACAAATTCTGTTAAGGCCTCATCAATTTTACCTAGATTAGCTAAGTGCTTATAAAAATAATCCGCATAGCTTTTTTTAGACTTCAAGAATACTTCATCATAAAAACTATGTAGAGCATAATCTCCAGCTTTTAATACGGAATGATTCTTAGCTTCTTTCAAATATTTTAAGGACAGATCTGAATTTGTTTTCCCTACCTGTTCGTATGCTAAAAAGTTTGCATATGCCAAATGCGCTTTTTGGATCTTTCCAAATTCTGAATCTTTAACAGCTATTAAATGCGTTAATTTTGAAATGATTTGATCTAAGTATATTAAGTCCTTGGAACCTTTACTAAATAGATTTTTCTGAATCAATAAAGCATAACGCCCTGCATTACCCATTATCCAATAATCTTCATCTAATTTCAATAATTGATCTAATGCATTAGTAAGGCTCGCCAAATCATCCTTTTCTTTGGTTTCAATCCAAAATAACATGGGTAAACTTGCTTGCTTTTCTCTCCTGGTACTTTCATGTGCTAATACCATTAAATTTTGAATATAATTCGCACTGTTGGAAGCAATTTTTTGACTAAAATCATTTTGGATAAAATCATACAAAAACTCCTTGTCCATCAATAAAGCGATCTCCTTAAATTCTTCTATACTTAAATCTGAATTCCTAATTTTATTAATTAAATGGTATGTACCTTTCAATATGCTATTTGATGTTTGATTTAATTCCTTTTCATAAACACTGTATGAATCTAAACCTTGTAAAGCAGACAATTTATTAAGGATGTATATAGGAAAATTAGAAAAATTCAATTCATAATCTTTAATAAAAGCTAACACAGAAAGGCTATCAGTTTTGGCACCCTTTTTCAGATAGCTGCTCCAATAAGATGATTTGATAAGCATACTTGCTAAACCTTTCCTATATTTATCCAAAGGTATATCCTTTACTTTCTTTAGATTTATTTTATAGTTCATTTGATACAATCGATTACCCTCCGCAATTTCAAAATTTTCCAAGCTATTTAATTCTTCCGTAGACATATCCCTACTATTGATTTTAACTAGGACATTAGTTTGAGATGTAGGATCTTCAACATTTACATAACTTAATGTTACCAATCCTTTATCTCTTTTCATTATTTGGTAGGTTTTATTATTTCGATTTATATTTTCCACCTTTAAATCCTTAGCAGCTAAACCAGAAAAATCAGACAAATAGATAAGGGAAGAAATTATTTTCAAAATTTCATAGGTTTCATCTAACACTTCAGGTGAATAATCATCATCAATTTTCCACTGCTGCAATTGTTGAGTTAGCTGCTCATTTAATTTTAAGGTATCTGTACGAACAACCCCATCTTGAAATTTTAATACAACTGGATGTTCAAGTAAATAACCTATAGGTATAAATCGTAATCTATTCAACACATTTTTCCCTACGATAGATCCATCTGAAGAAAAAGATCTCGTAGAATCAGAGAAGTTTATAACCTTATAATTGTGCAACCTAACCTCCATCAAGCCTGTATTTTTCCCAAATTCTTTACGTTTTGTTAAGGAAAATTGATAAGACTCATTAAAAGATTCCAACCCTGTACTCGACCTATCGCGGGTAAATTCAAAATAAACAGGCTTATCTTTTTGACTGAACCCTAACTGAACAATAAATAAAAAGAAGATTAATACGAGGTATTTCATTGGTTAAATTTTAGATATTACTAATATAAAAACTAAGTATCAATAAAACTGAAATATTTTGTTGATTACAATAAATTAATTTCAAAAAAGGAAAAAATAATCTAAATAAAATCACAAAAAATTAATAATTAGCAACCCAATATTACATAAAACGACATTTTCCCTATAGCTATCCATCGATATAACAGAAGCTAGTTAGTTCCATTACTAGGGGTAGAATGAACATGAAAACAACCTAGCCATAGCATGTCAAGAAAGGTCTAGGAATAGCAAAGTGAATTCCAGCGATCGATTAGGTTTTGGCTGTGTGCCAAAGCATCTAGCAAAATACCACCTTAATGGAAAGAAAGAACAATTGATTCCTATTGGCACTTTCTAAGAGTAACTTGCCCCTTCGCGACTTGAAATGGACAAAGAATAGACTAGCGAGTACAGAACAACAAAAACTTGGTTTTAGGACACTGCAATAAATGCGAAAATTACTCACAAAGTTCTCATCACATTATGGAGCGTATTAATTTTATGTAATCATCTCAATGATCCATCCAATCGGCTAAAATTCTGAATTTATTTTTCTTCTATCCAGTTATTATCTTTTAAAATATGGCTCTCTAAAGAACTTTTTATTTGATTTCGACTATCTCCATGGTTAGCACCATTGGTTTCGTTTATTTCAATTATATTTTTTTGAAACTTTCGTCTATCCTGAAACAACTTTTCTTTTTTAATTTTAGAAAAAGTTAAACCTTCTTTAAAATTAATAGCTATACTCGTATCTTTTTTAGACAATGATTTCAACTCAAAATCCCATGATTTTTCTTCATCATATACTTTAAATATTAACCCCGGAAGACCATTGAATTTATAAGGACCATCAGATTTCAATGGAGCTTCCGAAGAAAACCAAGCGGTCCATTTCCTACCCGCGAATTCAATATCTGCCCGCTGACATACATAGCCATGAATGCGCATTGTATCGTTTTTAAGCACCCAATTTGACATCCCATCAGATGCTTCTTCATAAAAAGAAATAGCATTAATTTGATTCAGTGAACCTCCTGAATACTCATCATATACTTTTACCATACCTGAAGAATAATCTTTTATAATCTGATAATTAAATGAATTAATTTCACCAATTGGTTTGACAGAAGGCGCGCTCATATTAATTACCTTATTCTTTACATAGGCCATATAAGCGGAATCACTTTGGGCTTTTTTCATTGAACGAAAAAGCGATTTTTCTTCCCCCAATAATAATTCAGCCCATTGTTGCTTCATCGAAGTTGGATCAGATTTATCTGATAAATAATTTATTTCATACAAAGCTTAATGCGAAAAATCAAATTCTTCTTTTTGAGCAAAAGTTAGACCGAGTAGAAACAAACTCGAAGACATTAAAATTAACACGGTTAGTTTCATAGCATTTAGATTTAGAAAGCAGATGGATAAATCATCCGATGTGATTATCGCTACTTACTTCTAAATGGAATCATAAAAGAATTAATAATCAAGCAATTAAACTAGGAAATAAAAAACCGATTGCTTTTTTAATGCATCATCGCCAAATTGGATAATCTGGTAACTAAAGCCTAGGAAACACACAGCGAATGTGCAGTATAAAATGTTCCATTCGATTCTTCATTTTTATATAATCCTCAGTCCTACTGGAGTCTTTGTATACAAGCAGCAATAACTGATATATTTCATGAATTTTATCATTATCAGGAAAACTTTTTAATATGCCTAAAAGATATGCTTCCGCTTCTGGATAAGCTTCCACTTGTCTAGATTGAATTATCAAGCTGGCTTTTTCCAACTTACTTTTCCAAGCCAATGCCGATTTATCCATCCTAGCAGCCTCCTGATTCACAGCAATTTGCAATACATCGTCAATATCTTTTTCCAGAATGCTATGTTTCTTCTTAAAAAATTCTTGAATAGCTTTTAAATAGGCCAAAGCTTCCTGCTTATTATAGGTTACAGACTTCAATCGTTGTTCCTCAGCTGGATTAGAAAAGAAAGAAGCTTCAGCAATGACTGCAGGAATACCATAAGTTTGTCTTAAAACAGCGGCTCCACCTTTCGGAAAAATCACTTGATCTGAAACGATGGAATAATTCTTCATCCGTTTAGGGTACATCTGTTTCCAAAACTCTTTAACTAATAATTTTGAAAAATTGACACTTGCTGTATTTTGTTTTGCACTTCCATGAAAATAAATAATCGGAAAATTAGCCGACGTATCTGCTGTTGCATTATGGTGGATGGAAATAAATAAGTCCGAATTAAACTCCTTAGCCATGCGAGCACGAGTAGCCAGCCCTACTTCTACATCCAAATCTCGGGTCATTAACACTTCTGCTCCTGCTTGTACCAATAACTCTTTCAACAGCAAACCAACCCTCAAGTTTATCCATTCTTCTCGTTCACCCGTCATTCCTACACGATATGCATCTGTTGTAGCTGTGCCACCATGGCCAGGATCAATACAGATACGTTTTCCAAATAAGGATTGCGCAAAAGAGATGGAAATTGTTAAAGCAAACACTGCCAGAAGGGTGATACTGTTTTTCATAAAAAAATTTAGGGCCATATTTCTATCGCCCTAAATTAATTATTTTTATACTCGTCGAAGGCTATTGTTTCAACTTTAATTGGAGCTGATGTTTACCAGCAGTCAATTGAACTGGCTTCGTCTCTACCACATTAGATGCTGGGTAAAATGTCGCCGTACTATTTGCTGGAATTTGTACTTCCAATAATACCTGACCATTAGATTTCTTCCATTTAGACACTATTTCTCCATACATCGATTCATGTTTAACTTCCGAATGATCGAGTCCATCCGGGAAAATTGGCTTTAATAAAATATGTTTAAATCCGGGTTGATTTTCATCAGGTAATATTCCGCCAATAGATTTAAAAAACCAACCACCAATTTCACCAAACATCATGTGGTTATCCGAAATATCTCGTTTCGCTTGCAAATCCCAATTTTCCAATAAGGTAGTCGCTCCATTTGCTGCCCACCAACCCCATGATGGATAGGTGTCCTGAACAGCCACTTGGTATGCAGATTGAGTATATCCATTATTATTCAAGGCATTCAACAAAGCTTTAGCTCCTAATACACCCACATCAAGATGGAAATTTGTTTCTTCCACTTTTTTATTCAAGTTGGCTGCCACTTTAGCAATCATATCTGTAGGACAAACTCCCCAATGCAATGGTACACTTAACTCAGTTTGCGATCCATTTGCATAAATTCCTGTTTCTCGATTCAGAAATTTGGCATTAATAGCATCCTTGATCTTCTTACTGAGCTGATCATATTTCACAAAATCCGCTTGCTTTCCAAATAATTTTGCTGCAGATGCTAATATTTTCGCATCCACGTAGAAATATACAGAAGAAGTCAATTCGAGGTTGGAACCTGTCTTTACAGGAACCCAATCTCCACGTCCAAAACTCGTTAACCCATCTTTACTTATTCGTTCAACATAATTGACATAACGTTTAATATTTTCGTAGTTGTCCCTCAATGCGCGACTATCTCCATAGTAACGGTATAAGTCCCATGGAATAATAGCAATGGTACTCGTCCAGTCTAATCCGTTGGCAGTACCATAACCCCAACCACCAGTGGGAATAATATCTGGAAGAACTCCATTGGGTTGTTGTTCATCCCGATGATCTCCCAACCATTTCTCATACACCGTAATGCCATCATAATTATAAAGCGCCGTTTCAATAGCCAAATGCCCATCTCCTGTCCAGCCGTTCTTTTCTCGCTGCGGACAATCTGTAGGATAACCCATTAAATTAGAAACATAGGCATTATTAGTAATTTCCCAAAGTTTGTTTACGATGTTTGATGAAGTAGCTACATGGCCTACTGGCTTCACATCGCTATGCATAAAATAAGCAATAAGGTTATTTTCATGAAATTCCATAGGCTCAGAACTGCTCACTTCGACATACCTAAATCCTTTATAATTGAATTTGGACATAAACTCATCTTCCTTTTTGCCACTAAGAATTAAGATATCCGTTTGAAAAGGATCTTTTTCTTTGTCTCCACGATAATAAACATCAATATTGGCCATATCCAACTGACCATTTGCGGCCAAGCGTTCGCCATGCTTTATTTTGATGATGGTCCCTTCTTTTCCTTTGACTTTAATTTTAGTAATTCCTGCCATGTTTTGCCCCATGTCGTATACATAGGTCTTATCGTTGATTTTCTGGATTTTTTGAGCTTGGTATTTTTTTATTAAACGGATAGGAACAGTTTGTTGTGCCAGCACCAAATTTGAAGGTACTGCTCGATACCGAATACCGTTCCACTTGCTATCGTCAAATCCTGGCTTATCCCAACCATCCATTTCCAAACGCGCATCATAATGCTCACCAGTATATATATTATTCGCATAAAGCGGACCCGAGGAAGTTTTCCAATCACGTTCAGACACTATCGTTTCTTCAGTACCATCCTCGTAGGTTATTTTCAAATCCATACAAAATGCGGGTCTGTTTCGCCAAGGCGCCTTATCAAAATCCCAAACTGCAATGGCTTGATGGTTGTACCAACCATTGCCTAAAAGCATACCAATAGCATTTCCTCCAGCTTGCAAATGGGAAGTTACATCATGAACGACATAGAGATTTCTTCGATCATAACGCGTATACATCGGGTCCAAACGATGATCCCCAACTCGTTGCCCATTAATCGATAACTCAAACAATCCTGCCGCCGCAACATAGGCACGAGCAGATCGAATTGCTTTATTTAATTTAAATTCCTTTCGAAAATATGGGGCATGACGCTGATGAATATCTTGATGGTCTGAAATCCAGGTTCCTTGCCAATTTTCCATACCTAACATCCCAGTTTCGAAACTGCTAATTTCCGAGGAATTAGGCTTGCCATCTTTATCCCAAACCTGAACCCGCCAAAAATATTTGGTCTGCGGAGTTAACGTTTTTCCTGCATAAATTACCAGCTGCTCTCCATTCATTTTCTTACCGCTGTCCCAACTAGAACCTTTTAGTTGAACAAGCGAGGAAGAATCTGTATCAACAAGGATACGATAAGCTGATTGCTTTGCGCCTTGCCTATCATCTTGCAACATCCACATCAGCCGTGGATCAGTTTGATCGATTCCTAATGGTTTGATTAAATGTTCTACTCGAAGATTGACTGGTTTGGCTAATCTTGACTGGGCTAAACTAGGCATGGTGAAACTAAGTCCACAAAATACGGTTAAAGCTACAAATGTTCTTTTCATTGAATTGGTATAGTTTATCCTTACCCCTACATTGCTACGGTCTAAACATAGCGATGTTATGAAATAAGCGGTTGGTTTTTTAGTGTCGCTAATTTAATTAGAAAATTATTTAAAAAAGGAAAGTTAGCTAATGATTTATCAACATACGCGCATATTCTTTTAACAATTTTATTGCTTTTTTTAACCTATAGATTAAGTAAAAAACTTCTATGACTATTTCAAGGATTTGAATCCACAGAAAAGAGGTAATCCGTTCATAACTAATTTTAAAATCTAAAACATTTACATAACTTTGCCGCTACAAAAAGTTTAAATGCCTCTAAGGAAGAGATGTACTTATGTCAATCATATCGAAATTTCATATCAATAAACCCCAATAAATCATTTCACCATGCCTTTGCAATTTAATACCGTAAAATTATTTGCTGGTTCCGGAACCGAAGAATTAGCAGAAAATATTTCAAAATCATACGGAAAACCACTAGGAGACAAAACATTATCAAAATTCTCGGATGGAGAAATCCAACCTTTTTATAATGAATCTGTACGTGGTAGTGATGTATTTTTGATTCAATCGACCAACCAACCTTCTGACAATTTGTTGGAATTGTTACTGATGATTGATGCTGCAAAACGGGCATCTGCTCATTACATCACCGCTGTAGTTCCATATTTTGGTTACGCTCGTCAAGATCGTAAAGACAAACCTCGTGTAGCTATTGGCGCCAAAATGATTGCCAATCTAATTACCGCAGCTGGTGCACACCGCATTATGACCATGGACTTACATGCGGCTCAGATTCAAGGATTTTTTGATATCCCAATGGATCACTTAGATGGGGCTATCATTTTTGTGCCTTATATCAAATCCTTAAACCTTGAAAATTTAATGATTGCTTCTCCAGATATGGGCGGTTCTTATCGTGCCCGTACTTTTGCGAAATTTTTCAATGCCGAAGTAGTAATCTGTGATAAACGTAGAAAACGTGCGAACGAAATTGAATCGATGTCTATCATTGGGGATGTTACTGGCCAAGATGTAGTCTTGATTGATGACATTTGTGATACTGCAGGCACTTTATCAAAAGCTGCTGCATTAATTATGGAAAATGGCGCAAAATCTGTTCGTGCAGTTTGTACACATGCTGTATTATCTGGTAATGCATATGAAACCATTGAAAACTCGGTATTATCTGAAATGATCGTAACTGACACCATTCAATTAAATCCTGAAAAAGCCAGCAAAGCTAGCAAAATCAGAGTGCTTTCTACCGCTAGTCTTTTTGCAAGCGCTATTAAGAATGTAAATGAGCATGGATCTATTTCTGACTTATTTGACGTGAAATAGATGAATTCTCGATTTGAGACATGAAGGTTGAACCAATAAATCATAGCTAGGAGATCTCCGTATTTTTCAGAAATACGTCTATTAGTATAGATCTTAGGCTCTATAATTCATGTCTCATATCTCCAATTTAAGGTCTCAAATGAAATACTTTCATAATTAATTAATATTAATTATCTTTGCACCTCAAATTTTAATTAAATTATAACAATGAAATCAATTGCTATTAGCGGTTCTGCAAGACAGAACGTAGGGAAAAGAGATGCAAAGGAATTGCGTTACGAGGGTAATATCCCAGCAGTTCTTTACGGTGGTAAAGAACAAACACATTTCTCTGTATCCGCATCTGATTTGAAACCAGTTCTTTACACTCCAGAAGTGATCTTCGTAGAATTGGATATCAACGGAAAAAAATCAAGAGCTATCGTTCAAGAGGCTCAATTTCATCCATTAACTGACCAAGTTACTCACGTAGATTTCTTGGAATTATTTGATGATAAAGAAGTTTCTGTAAACATCCCTATCACATTAACTGGAACTTCTCCAGGTGTTAAAATGGGTGGTAAATTAGTTCAAAAATTACGTAGCCTTCGTGTGAAAGCATTACCTAACAGCTTACCTCAAGAAATTGAAGTTCCTATGGAAAGCCTTGAAGTAGGTAAATCATTCCGCGTAAGACAAGTAGCTTTAAAAGACGCTAAAATATTAAATAACTCTGACGATACTATCGTTTCTGTTATTATGTCACGTGCTCTACGTCAAGCTGAGCAAGAAGCTGCTAAAGCTGCTAAAGGTGGTAAAAAATAAGACTTACTACGGCATATCGTAGCAAGAAGTATTTAGTAGGTAAACCCTACAACAATAAAAAAAGGCATCGAACATCGATGCCTTTTTTTATTGTTCCATTTAGACTTAAGCAAAAGATAAAGCGGCCAATCGCCCAGGTAATTAATAGATCCAGCCGATGGTGAAATAGGCAGGCTACAATCATGTTATCAACGGATCTTGTCCGGATATTAGTCGGACATCATTTGGATATACCTTGAAGAAATGCAAAGGATGTCCGAACGAAATCCAAAAGAAATCCATAAAAAAACAGAAGCTGCTGGCTTCCGTTTTATATAGTTTTCAAGAATTGATTTAAGAAATATTACTGTTGAACAAATCTCAAATTATTATCCAATATAAATATCTTCTTATCCACTGTAGGTTTCTCGAAAAAATAGTTCCAATGTTCACTGCTGATTTTATTTTTATCTAAAACACTGATTAATTTAAAAGCGGATTCAATAACTTCATCATAAGCAATCTCAATAACATCCAATCGTTGATTATTTTCATCTAATGTGAGCAAGACTGTTTTCAAATCAGATTCACTATTTGGAAATGTCAACACCAAACCGGTTAAACCTTGATCAAACTTTACCTGATAACGAAACCTGATCTGCTCTGGATTGGGATACTCCGGTTTAAATTTTAATAGTTTTAAGACTTCTAAATTCACATGACCTTCATTTTTATTAAAGTTTTCAAAATTGGTAGAATCGGTGAATGGAAGTGCTATTTCTGGTAAAGTCGTCAAAAAAGCGGTTAGCTCTTCATTAGCGACAGACTTCAATTCAGATTTTTCAGTTAATTGAATGGTTGTACTGTCTGCACTATCATTTGGTTTATTTGCCGACTGGCATGCACTTAACAAAAGGAACGGAATGATAATGGAAGCTAATTGTTTCATTATTGAAATTTATTTAATTTTTTAAAAGTCGCAAATTAAAGGAATTTTATTGTTCAAACAAAGAAGTCCATTAACAAAAGGATAACATTAAATATTTTTGTAGAAAAAAATTTAAACGCAAGGTATAAATCGGCTTTTTTGACCCCTTCTGCCTTGGTATGAAGTAAAGTAATGTTAACCTTTAAGAATACGATGCAGAATAATAAAGAATGTTTATTTTTGCCACATGAATTACTTAATTGTTGGTTTAGGGAATATTGGCAGAGAATATGCCGACACCAGGCATAACATCGGTTTTATGGTTGCAGATGAATTGGCAAATCAAGCTGGCTCAACTTGGAATACTTTAAAGCATGCTTTTTACACCGAGTATAAATTAAAAGGAAGACAAGTCTTTGTCATCAAACCAACCACTTACATGAACCTGAGCGGTAAAGCGCTAAATTATTGGATGCAAGAATTAAAAGTTCCAATTCAAAATGTTTTAGTGATTGTAGATGATTTAGCCATCCCCTTTGGTTCATTACGAATCAAACCTAAAGGTTCAGCAGCTGGGCATAATGGATTGAAATCTATTGAAGCAAGTTTAGGTGGACAGCATTATGCACGTTTACGTTTTGGTATTGGCGACAATTATCCCAAAGGTAGACAGGTAGATTATGTATTAGGCCCCTTTGATAAGGATGAGGAAAAAGATTTACCCGCTCATATTGAACACGCGGTAAAAATGGTTCATAGTTTTGTAACCATTGGAATCGAATTAACGATGACTAATTTGAACACGAAATAATTCAAGCTGTGTTTAAATTTTTTAATTTACAATTTATTTCCTTATATTAATAATCTTACATAGTTAGTTATATGGATAAATTCAAACCCTTTATTATCATTCCAATGACCTTACTATTTTTAATATGGGGCTCTAGCCAGGCTTTCGAATTAATCAGCGCACCTTCAGATTTATCGGTGATTTTAGGGGTTTTCTTTATTTGCATACTTGCATTTGTGCTTTATCGATTTGTGTTATATATTATTCAAAAAACCAATTAATTAAATGAAAAAAAATCTAATCGCCTTATTAGCCACAGTACTAGTCGGTTTCATTGTATGGATAGTCTGTACAGAGCGAATTGACGCAGGCTATGAAGGTATCAAAGTTAAATTGTATGGATCGGAAAAAGGTGTTCAAGATGTGAGTTTGGTTACCGGACGAGTTTGGTATAATCCGATCACGGAATCTATCTATGAATTTCCCACCTATGTGCAAACCGTGAATTATGAAAATTTTACGGTCAATGCGAAGGATGGATCAGTCTTTTCGGTAGACCCTACTATTTCTCTTCGGGTGCTTGCAGGAAGCTCTCCAAAAATATTTATTAAATACCGCAAACCGGTAAACGATATCTTAAATTTTACCCTAGTTAATCACATCAAAGATGTTTATCGAATAGAATTCAATAAATATACTACCGATTCACTCATTAGCAATCGCGAAAAATTTGAAGCTGGAGTACAGGAAAAAATGATTACCTTTTTACAGGCCGAAGGATTCGGCTTAGAGCAATTGACCAGTGGTATTCAATATCCTGAAACCATCACTCAAGCGATTAATGCTAAAAATGCCGCTATACAAAAAGCACAACAAGCAGAAAATGAATTAAAAGTAGTGGAAGCTGATGCACGAAAAATGATCGTTCAGGCTGAAGCAGAATCTAAAGCCAATGATCTTCGTCAGAGAACCCTATCTCCTTTAATTATTCAACAACAATTTATAGAAAAATGGGATGGCAAAACTCCTCTATATGGAAATTCTCCTGTTATTTTCAAAGAATTAAAGTAAAAAAATAAGGGCACCTGAACAAGATGCCCTTATTTTTTATTACTTATTTCTTGCTCTCCGTTCCGCGAACAGTAATTCTTGTGGCAGACACTTCTTTTGCAGGAGTACCTCGAACAGTAATTCTTGCTGCTGGTTTTTCTTGAGCCTGTACGTCAACTTGGTCTTCCTTTTTCATTCCTGCACCGACCACTTCATTCGTAGTATTTTTACGACCATAACCAATGACAACGACCTCATCTAATCTCTTGACATTCGTTAAGTCAGCACTATCTTTTCTCGTAGAAGTTCTATTATTGCCTTTTGTCTCTATGAACATGACACCGTGCTTAGCTTTATCCCCAAAAACAGCAGTTACGGAATCCCCTTTTAAGATAGATATGGATTCTATTAAATCAGGTGACAGTGCTTTTAAATCAGCAACATCCTTTTTTACACCATCAACTAAAATCAACGGATTTTCCCCAGATGATTTTACACTAACCTGCATTTCGCCAGCACTAACCTTTTCTGATTTAATCCCTACAACCTTACCTTTTAACTTTTTTGTCGTATCAGCATCCGATGCCTCCACTCTAACAGGAATTCCTTCAAAAGATTTGGTATAAACCTTTATCGTTCCTTTATCAGAAGCATCGTTGGAAGATTTAAATACATTGACACTTTCAATGGTCTTTGCATCCAATTTATCAAGCTCAAATTCTTCGGGCATTTCTTTATCATCTACAAAGATTTTTTCACCTAAGGGAATAGCCTCAAGCTTGTTTTTAGCATCCTCTTTAACTGTAATCTTCACTTTTTTAGTCGTGTCTTGTATAACGACCTTTTTAATTTCCTGGAAATCGGTATGAACAGCCTTCACTGCTACAGATTCGATTTTCGCTTCGGCTTGGTTTACTGTAAACGTAATCCCAGCCATGATCATGATGGGTAGTAAAAATGCATACTTACCCAACTCCATTTTGGATGATCTTTTTTTGTTCATCATCATAATGCGCTTTTTTAAAATGTTAAAATTAAAATGGTTACTCAAGCCTACTCGAACACCTTGTTTGCTCACTTGAAGTAAGGAATATTGATAAGTTTGCCGATCTACACCTTTATCTAGCACCTGTTGATCAGTCAGGAATTCAAGATTTTGACGTACAGCTTTGCGCATGAACCATACGAAGGGATTATACCAACAAACTATCAATACCAACTCAAACCACAATACATCTAAACTGTGATGTCCTTTCACATGAATGTATTCGTGTTTGAATATATCGTTAAGCTCAGGTTCTTCATGTTGATCCTGATGCAGATAAATCTTATTGAAAAATGAAAAAGGAGTGATTGGAAATATCACATTTCTAAAATAATACGCCTGCCATTGGGCTGGTTTAGAATAATGATATATTCTATAAAGACTAATCAATTGAAAAATCAATTTGATTAAAAATAAGATCGCAATAAAACTAAATAAACCCAACAGCCCATCACCAATACTAAAGGTCTTTCCTTCCTCCTCTACGATTATTGGTAAGAAATTAATTAGTTCTCCTTGAATTTGTGGCAGAATTTGCTGGTTAAATAAATGCTGAAACGCTATAAACGGATATAAAAAAGCATAAATGCTCCCCAGTATAAAGTAATATCTATTTAACGTATAAAAAGTCAAATTCTTTAAGAGGAAATTATACCCCAAATACAATAGGCCAAGTAATAAATTGACTTGAAGGATATAGGTGATGATGGATTCCATAAGGCTTACGATTTTTGTTTTTTGATCATTTCAATAATTTCTTCTAATTCTCGCTCACTTAATTTTTCTTCTTTCACAAAAAAAGAAACCATTTCTTTATACGAGTTTTTAAAGTAGTCACCTACAAAAGAATTCATAAATCGCTCTTTGTATTCTTCCAGACTGATGAGAGGTTCATAGCGTTTAGCATTGGCATATTTTACAGCATGTACATACGATTTCTTTTCCAAGTTACGTATAGTGGATGCAAGGGTCGTATAGGGCATTGCTGAACCCTTCAGATTATCTAATATCTCGCGTACAAAACCACCCTTAAGTTGCCAGATGGATAACATGGCTTCTTCTTCTTGTGCTGTTAACTTTTCCATAGGTCTACGTATTTTTCACTAAAATACGAATTTTTCGTAGATGTCAAAATATTTTAACATTTTTTTAGGGTAACAGGACGATCCAGACTAGGCCAAATGAGTCAAAGATTAGGAACTTAAAGGTATAGGCTGGAAAAAGGTATAAACTTTTATTAGCAATAAAAAGAGATAAAAAGATTTAAGTTTGTCTTAAAATGACGTTTTAATGGCATTTTTATTCAAATTTTAAGGCTAAAAATATAAATCAATTTTATACATTTGTAAGTGTACAAGTTATGTTATAACTCAAATAAAACAAGAATATTAATATGTCTGAAACTGCATCTATTAACTTAAACGGGTCTACGTATGAGATACCTGTGATTACAGGAACAGAAAATGAAAAGGCCCTAGATATTTCAAAACTAAGAGACCAATCTGGATACATCACCTTGGATCCTGGATTTAAAAATACGGGATCTACAAAAAGCGCCATCACCTATTTAGATGGTGAGGAAGGTATCTTAAGTTATAGAGGCTATGCTATTGAAGAGTTGGCAGAGAAATCTACCTTTTTAGAAGTTGCGTATTTATTGATTTATGGAGATTTACCTAGCAAAGATGTTTTGGAGAAATTCAGAGCAGATATCAGAGCACAGATGATGATTCATGAAGATATGAAAAACTTTTTTACAGGATTTCCTTCAAAATCACATCCGATGGGACAGTTATCCTGTTTAGTTGGTGTATTATCTGCATTTTACCCAGAATCATTAAATCCAAATCAATCGGAAGAGGAAGAAAATAAAACCATCATCAATTTGTTAGCTAAAATGCCAACGATTGTGTCATGGATTCAAAAGAAATCATTAGGTCATCCTGTAGTATATCCTAAAAACAATTTTGGATATATTGAGAATTTCTTAAATATGATTTTTGGAGAAGTAAATAATGATAAGACATTTGATCCGATCATTATTGATGCGATGCATAAATTATTAATCTTACATGCCGACCATGAGCAAAACTGCTCGACATCGACTGTACGTATGGTTGGTTCTTCTAATGCCAATCTATATGCTTCAATTTCAGCAGGAATTAATGCCTTGTGGGGACCATTACATGGTGGAGCAAACCAGGCAGTAATTGAAATGCTGGAAGCGATTAAAGAAGATGGTGGTGATGCTGATAAGTATTTAGCAAAAGCTAAAGATAAAAACGATCCATTTCGTTTAATGGGATTCGGTCATCGGGTTTACAAAAACTTTGACCCTCGTGCAAAAATCATCAAAAAAGCATGTGATGATGTGCTAGAGAAGTTAGGCGTTAATGATCCTGTATTGGAAATTGCTAAGAAACTAGAAGAAGCGGCTTTAAACGATCAATATTTCATTGACCGTAAACTTTATCCGAATGTAGATTTTTATTCAGGTATCATCTACCGCGCCTTAGGATTTAAGTCGGATATGTTTACCGTATTATTTGCACTAGGCCGTCTACCAGGTTGGATTGCACAATGGAAAGAAATGCGTGATAATAAAGAACCTATCGGAAGACCAAGACAAGTGTATATTGGTGCTACATCTCGTCCATATGTGGATATCAATCAAAGATAAATAGGAATATTTTTCCTAAAAAGGGAGTTATCATACCGATAACTCCCTTTTTATATTTTATACAGTTGGGTTAAGGAAATGCAACAGTTCCCTACAAAAAAAAGATCAAAAAAAAATCACTTTGATTCAAGTGATGCGCGTAGAAAATAATCGAAATGTTTTGTTAACGAACAGATATTCGTTTGACCACTGTTTCTGAACCACTAGTGACACGAACAAAGTAAAAGCCTTCGGCTAATTTCTGATTGGTAGGAAAACTTAAATTTTGCATACCTGCATCTAAGTTTGCATTGTGTAAATTCATAACTTCATTACCTAATGCATCCATAACCTTAATGATGACCGCATTGGCTTTTGCTAATTTAAAGCCTACAGAAATCTCTGATGAAATCGGATTATAAATAACTTTTACATTCGTAATTAATTTATCTCCTTCCTCAGCCAATAATTGCATTTTTGTAGCGTTCTTAGTTTTAGCTGAAGCAATTATTAATTTGTCGTTGGGATTTTTGGTCGTATCGCTGAAATGGATGATGTTTGAGGCTTGAACATAGCCAACCGTTGCTATAAAAAACAAGCAGGATAAGATGGTATGGTGTATGTTTAGTTTCAATGCTAATTTTAGTTTGTTATCATGCCTTTCGGCAACAGGTTATGGTATAATCAAATTTAATAATAATATCCATAATACCTAATACAAAGGTAGAATTTATTTATTCGTATATGGAAAAAATATACTATGCTTAACAATTTTTAACAAGAAATATCGTTGTCGCATAAATTTATGTAATTTCGCTCCGTTTAAAAAACAAATTAAATCTCTTATTATGTCAACAGAACATAAACATAACCTGCAAAAATTAAGTTTATCAGGGTTACTCATTAGTTTAGGGATAATTTTTGGCGATATAGGGACTTCCCCGCTTTACGTTTTCAAGGCAATTTTTAATAAAGGTATCATTGAAGAAGCGGTAATCTATGGGGGATTATCGTGTATTTTCTGGACCTTAACTCTTCAAACAACCATTAAATACGTATTAGTAACATTAAATGCAGACAACAAAGGCGAAGGAGGAATATTATCCTTATATTCTTTGGTGCGTAAAAAAGCCAAATGGCTTATCATTCCAGCCATTATTGGTG
This sequence comes from Sphingobacterium sp. HJSM2_6, assembly GCF_049316305.1. Lineage (NCBI taxonomy): Bacteria > Pseudomonadati > Bacteroidota > Sphingobacteriia > Sphingobacteriales > Sphingobacteriaceae > Sphingobacterium > Sphingobacterium sp. HJSM2_6. The sequence goes on along the minus strand of NZ_JBMOXB010000002.1, from coordinate 251,422 downwards.
CGAGTACCTTATTAGCAGACGGAATGATTACTCCAGCCATTACCATTTCATCAGCAGTAGAGGGAATCGCAATAAAGTCGCCTAATTTTCCGACTATTCCAGTGGTGGTCATCATAATCAGTTTATTATTTATTATTCAGCGATTTGGAACAAATATCGTAGGACGAGTGTTTGGACCACTGATGTTGATATGGTTCACGACGATTGGGGTTTTAGGAATTTCCTATTTAGGTCATTCCCCCGAAATCTGGAAATCGTTAAATCCATATTATGCCATTCAGTTATTAGCTACTTATCCCAATGCCTGGTTTATTATAGGTGCTATCTTTTTATGTACTACAGGAGCTGAGGCTTTATATTCCGATATGGGGCATTGTGGCAAATCAAATATTCGTATATCATGGATATTTGTGAAGGGGATGCTGGTATTAAATTATTTTGGCCAAGGAGCTTGGTTATTAGAGCATCAAGGAACCGTATTAGGAGATATTAATCCATTTTATGCCATTATGCCAAATTGGTTTGTGATATGGGGGGTTACTATTGCAACTATTGCAGCCGTGATAGCAAGTCAAGCCATGATTTCTGGTTCCTTTACTTTAATTGCTGAGGCCGTTCGATTGAATATTTGGCCAAAAGTGGCTATTCGTTATCCGAGCGATCATAAAGGGCAAATTTATGTTCCATCCGTAAACCTTATCCTTTATTTAGGGTGTATGTTAATCATTCTGATTTTTAGAGAGTCGAGCAACATGGAAGCAGCCTATGGTCTGGCGATCAATCTGACCTTCATCATTACCACCATTCTAATGACCATATTTATGCTACGTAAACGAATTAACCCAATTTTAGTAGGGCTATTCGCTTTAGTATACAGCGTCATTGAAATCACCTTCTTGATTGGAAATGTCAGCAAATTGGCTCACGGAGGATGGTTAACGTTATTGTTAGCGATGAGTTTATTTTTCGTTATGTTTTGCTGGTATGGGGCGCGCAAAATTAAAAATAGATTTGTTCGATTTGTGGATATTCGGGAGTTTTACCCTATTTTATCTGAATTAAGTGAAGATGAATCGGTTCCATACTTTTCATCCCACCTGGTTTATTTAACGAGTGCAAATAACATTCATGAAGTAGAATCTAAAATTACGTATTCTATTATAAACAAAAAACCCAAAAGAGCAGATGTGTATTGGTTAGCGCATGTTGATGTCATGGATAATCCGCATACTAGGGAATATAAAGTTACCCAGTTAGTTCCTGGTAAGTTAATAAGAATTGATTTTCATTTGGGATTTAGGGAGGAACAAAAAATCAGTCTCCTATTTCGCAAAGTCGTTGAAGATATGGTAAAAAATGGAGAAATAGATATTACAAGCAATTACAACACCTTGAAAAAACACGGTATACCAGGTGATTTCAATTTCGTAGTATTGGAGAAAGTAATTTCTAAAACCCATTTCTTAAAATGGAATGAGAAAATCATTTTAGAAGTTTATAAAATTTTAAAACGTTTGAGTTTATCGGAAGAAAAGGGATTTGGATTGGATAGTAGTTTTGTAACCTTAGAACGAGTGCCATTGACGATTCCGAATACTGAAGAGGTCAAATTGACCCGATTATAAAAACAATAATGTGGGGGATATCTCTATTTTAGTAGAAATATCCCTCTTAATGTTATTGGATTCTCCACAATTTAGTTTCTCCAGGCTTCAAATAACTTTTAAATTCCTTGGAATGCTGAACAACAGTTGTTCCTGAAATAGCATCCTTGATGGTAGCTTTAAAAGGTAAATGAATGGTCTTCTCCCCTCCTGCGGTGGCATGTAAACAAAGCCAACCATTTCCGGCATAAAAAACATCACCCGCTTGTATATATTGATGCAGTCCCAACGATTGACGCAAAGCCGCTAATTCCGTTGCATTCCAAAGTCTTTTATCCTGAAAAACTTCATTTTTTGAGTCTTTATGGTACTTAACCGTTTCTTGATGATCGGTATGAAGCACCGTTCCGCCAGCTTGTACAAATTGCTTAATCCAATCCTGTTCAGATGGAGTCAAATCCAATATTCCTAATAACCAAACAATTTGATATTTCTTTGGCTTTTTCTGTTCTAAATCTTCCCGTAAATATAAGTCATAGGGAGCTCCTAATTTCCCTAATTCATAGCGATTACTGAGTAATTGACCGCTTAAGCCGCCGAATGATGCATCCCGAAAAGCAAGCTTCTCATCAACAAAAACAGCGAAATCAGCATCCATATTTGAAAAGTCATCCCTCTTATTTTCCTGATGAAATTGTTGGCCCGACTGTATTACATGTAATAAGCGTGGATCACTAAACCATCCACCCCACATATCAAACCACCAACCGCCATAGCCATAAGCAAGCATCCTGCCGAGGTTTTTCCACAAGAAAGATTCAGAAATTTCCATAGATTCAGGACCTAACCATACGCCATCGACATAAAATCCTTCGCCCGGACTTATGTGAGGAGCCCTATCTTTCAACAAGGTAGTTATTGAAGTTCTTGTGTCATTTTCCGTCATCCACAATTTACCATGTAAATGAACCGAATGAACAGCGGCCATCGGTAACCAATCTACACCTGTTTGACGATTATAATCATTTGGACTTGATAAATAGTCTAAATCTTTACATTGTAATAATTGATACAGTGCACCATGCCCACGTCGAGGATCTTGCACAAAATTATGATACCCATAGAAAGCTCCAGTTAACAAATGCCGATGACTTTCTTTTTTAACTAGTTTACAGAAATGAATGATATGGTCGACCATATTTTCTGCTTGAAAACGAAATGTATCGTAATAGTTCATCTCCTTCGCTAAATCCCTCCAGCGATTTTCTATCCATTCTCCACTGATGTTTGCCAATTCCGCATTTTGAAAAGTAACCTGATCATTATTCCAAGACTCTTGCAAAGCTTTATTTGTTTTATACAAACTTTTTAACCAATGTCTAAAATGTTGGGTACGGATTGGATTTAAATCGTGAAACTTATCCTTATAATGATAAAACCATTCTTCCGTAAATCCTGCTGCAACATGAATTCCAATCAAATGATTAGCATATTTGGAATCATTTAACCAATGTATACATTGTTTTAAAACCTCACTAGCATCTTTGCGCCAATTTTCTGAGAATAAGCTAAACCGATAAGTACTCCCGTCGGGTTGCATAGCGGAATTCCCTGGGTTTTGTTCCTCCCACCATGTTGGGGGATCCAGATGAAGTCTTAAAATCACCTTTGCATTTGGATCTACGCTTAAAATAGCTTCAAAATCAGTGGTAATACTGGAAAAATCATGTGGCCCCTTCTTTTGCCAAATAGCAGCGCGAAAAGGCTTAATTCCAGAAGTAGAATTGATTCCTCGATCGCCCAAGTATGCTGGGATATTATAAATATGTAACCCTTGCTGGGCTATTTCTTGATAAAATTTTGGCTCACCCAAATAGGACATATATGCATAAGGCGGATAATCTTTTCCATCAATAGAAAATGATGTAATGCCTTCCTTTTGTACCACTTTGCTGCTAGGAAAATGAATGGTTTGCGCAGTTAATAGCGCAATATGAAGAACAGCACATAAGGCAAAGACAAATAGGTATTTACTTGTAATAACTTTAAATAATCGCATGAACATAGGGAAAGCTTAAGGTTCTATAGGTTTAAATGTCAGAATTACAAGATATAAAAAAAGCTTGAAACTCTTTCGAGAATCAAGCTTTTCTTCTTATCATATTTTACTTTAGGAAATAGAACGCAATTTGGAGTTTCTATACCCATAAGCAAAGTAAATTACTAAACCTACTAATAGCCACAACACAAATATAATCCAATTACTAGCTCCAAGTTCGGTCATTAAATATAGATTTATCAAAATTCCAGTGACTGGCAATAAAGAAAAATTATATTTAAAACTTAATACACTAACAATTAACCAAACGATCCAAAAAATAATCAATAAGGACTTATGTAATAAAATGGCCGAAGAACCCATTGTTAACCAATCGGCTAGGTTCTCCTCCCCATAGGTTAATGCGATGTAAACTCCGATAATAAAACTGATTCCAACGATATACTTACCATTGATGTATGGCACTTTAAATTTGGACTTTTTAGATATCCCTGAGTAATCCATATATAAAACACCACAACAAACCAAAATAAAGGCGAAGAACGTTCCTACAGAAGTTAAATCGACAAAGAAATCCATTTTGAAAAACAAGGCAGGAATAGCCACTACAAAACCTGTAACAATGGTTGCAAAGGAAGGTGTCTTATATTTTGGATGGATGGTAGCAAATTTTTTCCATAATAAACCATCTCGACTCATAGTCATCCATATCCTTGGTTGAGCTAATTGAAAAACAAGTAAAGCGGATGTAATCGCAATGACGGATGTAACAGAAATAATGCCCGCCATATGGTCGAAACCTACGTATTCAAATACATAAGCTAAAGGATCTTTCACATTTAATTCTTTATAATTTACCATACCCGTAAGGACTAAGGTAATCGCTACGTACAATACAGCACAAATCAACAAACAATAAATCATCGCTTTAGGAAGATCCCTTTGTGGATTTTTGCATTCTTCTGCCGTTGTAGAGATGGAGTCAAAACCGATAAAGGCAAAAAATACCGCAGCTACCCCACTCATCACCCCCGACATACCATTAGGCGCAAATGGAGTCCAGTTTTCAGGTTTAACAAAAAATATCCCTCCTAAAATAACGGCTAGAATAATACCGATTTTTATGATCACCATGATATTACTCGCCTTCCTAGATTCTTTAATACCAATGTATACTAGCCAGGTAACGAGTACAGTAATTAATCCTGCAGGTGCATCGAAGAGAATGGGAACATCAGCAATGCGGGGTGCTGTTTGATAAGCTTGCAAGGCAATCCTGTCAATGTTTTCCATCTTATCGAGACCGACTTCCAGAAATTTCTGCTGTGCATCTAATGCATAACCGGGAGCCATAGTCATCCATTTGGGTAAATGAATGCCAAAGCCCTCTAACATGGATACAAAATATTGAGACCAGGATATGGCAACAACCATATTGGACACGGCATATTCTAACACGAGTGCCCAGCCAATAATCCATGCAAAGAGTTCTCCAAAAGCAACATACGCATAGGTATAGGCACTTCCGGACACGGGAACTGTACTTGCAAATTGCGCATAAGATAATGCCGTGAAAACACAAGCAAACGCGACAAAAACAAATAATAAGGATACCGCAGGACCGCCATTGTAACTGGCTAAACCAATTGTACTAAATATCCCTGCTCCTACAATCGCTGCAATTCCTAAGGATACTAAATCCCGAACGCCTAATATTTTTGCCAATCCAGATCCACCATGTTCAGCATCTGCAAGGATTTGATCAACACTCTTCTTACGGAAAAGTCTATTCGCCATTTTGAGTCAATTTTATTGGATGATGGTACAAATGTGAAAAAAATTACGACAAATATGTCATGTTATCCTGAATATATGCGTAGATAACTTTAAAATTCTGCAATTCTTTGGCTTTATAGTCTATTAAAACTTGAGTGAGTTCCATGCGCTGGTCAGCATTGGTTTCAAATTGCCATATGCGCTTAGCTATATTAAACAAGGGTTTTGAAATGGCATTGATATCCTTGTATTCAAAGATGTATTTCCAGGAAATAAAATCTTCATAAAACTTCATAAATGCCTCTATATCGGGTACAGCAATTGTTTTTAGGTAACTTCTAATACTATTTCTATCGGCATGTTCTAAATGTTCATACAATCGAGAGACATTGACCAATTCTTGTTCAATAAGTAAGTGATCTAATAGCAGTTCTATAGCAATGTGTGCCATAAAGGATGGTCGAATAGGTAAACCTGCTAATGGCTTTTGTAACTGCAATCGCAATTGATGGCAGTGTTCTAAGAAAAATTCGCTTCCATGAAATAGTTTATCTACTTCTACATGCCTATACCATCCCTCACTTATCTGCCTAGTTTTGGGGTTTGCAAAAAGTATTTCTTCTGATTTCTGTGGATGAAAAGTATAGGATTTATCGACGTTTTTGAGTAAATCTGGCAACAATGCCCCGACTAACCGTTGAGAATGAATGGCAAACCGTTCAAAATAAAAATGCGAAAGAAAATTCATATATCACCCAATATCCCAAGAAATTATCTGTAAGATACACTATAAACTATTATCTTTGCAATCTTAAATAAAAAACTTAAGGGTATATTATGAACTTTGTAGAAGAACTGCGCTGGAGAGGCATGCTTCAAGATATCATGCCAGGGACAGAAGATTTGTTGAATAAAGAGCAGGTAGCAGGCTATATTGGCTTTGATCCGACAGGCGATTCCCTACATGTTGGTCATTTAACTCAAATCATGACCTTAATCCATTTTCAACAAGCAGGTCACAAACCTGTAGCATTAGTGGGTGGTGCAACGGGCATGATCGGAGACCCTTCCTTCAAATCGGCCGAACGCAATCTATTGGATGAAGCCACACTACAATTCAATGTTGAAGCTTTAAAAAATCAGTTAGCAAAATTTTTAACATTTGGAGAAGGTGCTACAGATGCTAAAATGGTAAATAATTACGATTGGTTTAAAGATTTCAGATTCTTAGACTTCATTCGTGACATTGGCAAATTGATTACAGTAAACTATATGATGTCCAAAGATTCTGTAAAGAAACGCTTGGAAGGAGAAAATGGTTTATCGTTCACCGAATTTACTTACCAATTGATTCAAGGTTATGATTTTTATTATTTGTGGAAACACCACAATTGTAAAGTTCAAATGGGTGGATCGGATCAATGGGGGAATATTGTAACCGGAAGTGAACTCATCAGAAGACAGGATCAAGGTACGGCATACGCGATTACCACTCAATTGATTAAAAAATCTGATGGTCAAAAGTTTGGAAAAACGGAATCTGGAGCTGTTTGGTTAGATCGTAAAAAAACATCGCCCTATAAGTTTTACCAATTTTGGTTAAATGCCTCCGATGAGGATAGTAAAAACTGGATCCGAATATTTACGTTAAAACCGAAAGAAGAAATTGAAGCTATAATTGCAGAACATGATACTGCCCCGCATTTACGTTTAGTACAAAAAGCGTTAGCCAAAGATATCACTATTCGAACGCATTCAGAACAGGATTACGAAACTGCCGTGAAGACCTCTGAATTTTTATTCGGCAATGGCGACTTATCCTTTTTAGCGAACTTGAATCACGAGGAAGTCTTGGAAGTTTTTGATGGCGTTCCTCAGTTTGAACTTGCCAAAGAGAAATTAAATGCTGGAATTCATATTCTAGATCTATTAGCTGTAGATACGCAAGTGTTTGCCTCTAAAGGTGAAGCTAGAAAAATGTTGCAAGGGGGTGGCGTTTCTTTAAACAGAGAAAAATTGACAGATATTGAGGCTAGCATTAATGCGCATTCTTTAATTAATGATCGTTATTTGATTGCTCAGCGAGGAAAGAAAAACTATTACCTCATCACTGTATCTTAGTATTTAAATATATATAAAAAGCCTCCATAACGTACGTTATGGAGGCTTTTTATATGGATAATAACTTATTCTTTTAGTATTTAATTACCTCATATTTATATGTTTTTTGCTGATTTATAGGATTGGTTTGTACATATAAGCAAATGGTGTAAATACCTTTATTTAGCGGTGATAGGGTAAAATTTAATTCTGGCAATTCCTCATTGATCAGGCTCGTAGAAAAAGTAAGTGTGCCTAACGCTTCGGTTTTGAAATCAGTAACTTCCACGTTCAAGCTTTGGCTCTCAGTCTTCACAGCATTACTAATCGATAATTTTAAGCCCTTCTCTTCAATTAAATTTACAATTCGAATTTTACATTCATTTTCCTTCGGAAAGGATAAGTCGTCCTGCGACAACAAATATTTAGCTTGATTAGCTCCATAAAAAAATATGGAATACAATTTATTGGCTTCAAAACTCATAGGCCCCTTAAATAGGAAGGAGTTCGCATATTTCGCCTGTAAACTAATCGTTCGAACACCTGGGAAAATGGTGCGATACGGAATATAAGAACCCGCAGGAAAATCATCTATTTCAGAGCTATAAAACTTTTCATCGATTTTCATATTTAACGAATTGCTCATCGACAGCCCGTTAAAACAAGCTAATCCTGCATAATTACCTCGATCTGTATTTTGAAACTCATCCATATCTTTTTGACAACTTCCCATAAACCATAGACCAATAACCAGGATATAGCTGAATAGACTTTTCTTCGTTGATTTCATACCTCTATTAAATTCCAAAATAAATCACTTGCTATAACGAGTTTGGAGAACTTATTGCTACAAATAGAAAAAATCAAATCAATAGTTTGGCTATGAAGGATACATTTATAGGAAGTTATGAACATGATGTCTACTGGAGTGCTTCATTGTGCCTAGGAGGTTAATAGGAATCATGAAAGTTTTTTTTAAGTTTGTACTAAGAAAAATAGCCTCATTTGCATGGCAAAATTAAACACATTTAAGAATAGTAGCGGATCTGTAGGGAGTAAAAAGACGAAAAACACGACTTTATCCTATCAAAAAAGAATTAAATCAAAGTCCATTGATCAAATCAACTTTTCGGAGGGCCAACGCAAGGCACTCAAGATCGTTGGATTGTTTTTGCTTTTATTAGCAGGGTTATTTGCTGTGGCATTTGTTTCCTACCTTTTTACCTGGAAAGCAGATCAAAGTTACATCGCTCAAAGTAATGGAAGTTGGAGCAACTTGTTAAAAACAACGGATGAGCTTCAGGATGATACCCTGGATATACCCATGGTTGAAAATAAATTGGGAAAATTCGGTGCACTATTAGCGAATCAATTTATTTACGAATGGTTTGGGGTGGCCTCCTTCCTTTTTATCATTGTACTGTTTGTATTGGGATATAAACTGCTGTATAAACGATCCATACTTCCTGTTTGGAATACCGTTTTATATGCATTTATATCCATTATATTACTATCTGTAACCTTTGGTTTTATTCAGGATTTTATCGCGGACACTCCACATATTTTAGAAGGGAAATTCGGTTTTTGGACTAATCAAATATTAAAATCTCAAATTGGTACGATTGGAACGGCAGGACTATTAATTTTCATCGTGCTTACGGCTTTGGTATTGATTTATAATTTTGATTTGAAGTTATCAATCATGTCTAAAAAGAATCAACTGGATGAGGATACTGAGGATGAGGAAGAAGATGAAGACCTGACGAATATGAGTGCAGTAAATAAAATAAATAGTGTAAAAACAGCTATTGCTACCCATACTTACTCGCATCGTGAGGAACCTGAAAACCTTGTTGAAGAAGAAGACGAACAGTTAACAGAGGAAGAGGAAAATTTGCTGAATATCCCGCTACAAGTAAATCAAATAAGAAATCCTGAACCCAAAAGTTCTCATGTTTCTGAACAAGAAATTGCTTTTAGTATTGAAGAGACCATTCCTCCGGTAGCGATAGTTCAAGAAAAGGTAGAACCTGATTTTGTGGTTCAGAAACCTATCGAGGAAAAACCTATTTCGGCTAATGATTTGGTTGAAAAGTTTGGTTTATATGATCCTAAATTAGATCTATCGGGTTACCAATATCCTAGTCTTGATTTACTGAAAGATTATGGCACAGGAAAAATCACCATTAATCAGCAAGAATTAGAGGCTAATAAAAATAGGATTGTTGAGACCCTAAGAAATTATAGCATTGAGATTGAACACATCAAAGCGACAATTGGTCCTACTGTTACTTTGTATGAAATTATCCCTAAACCGGGGGTACGTATTTCTAAAATCAAAAACTTAGAGGATGATATCGCACTAAGCTTAGCCGCATTAGGGATTCGAATTATCGCTCCTATGCCAGGAAAAGGTACAATTGGTATTGAGGTACCAAGTAGTACTCCAGAAATGGTTTCTATGCGCTCTATATTAGCCACAGAGAAATATCAGAAGACTGATATGGACCTGCCTATTGCATTGGGTAAAACCATATCGAATGAGGTTTATATAGCTGACTTAGCAAAAATGCCACACTTACTGGTCGCTGGTGCGACAGGTCAAGGTAAATCTGTAGGTATCAACGCCATTTTAACATCCCTCTTATTCAAAAAACATCCTGCCGAACTAAAATTTGTGTTGGTTGACCCTAAAAAAGTGGAGCTTTCATTATTCAAAAAAATAGAAAGACACTTTTTAGCAAAATTGCCGAATGAGGATGAAGCCATTATCACGGATACTAAAAAAGTAATTAACACCTTAAATTCGCTGTGTATTGAAATGGATCAACGTTATGATCTGTTAAAAAATGCTCAGGTAAGGAATTTAAAGGAATATAATGTAAAATTTATCAATCGCAGATTAAACCCTGAGGAGGGTCATCGATTCTTACCGTTTATAGTTCTTATTATTGATGAATTTGCCGATTTGATGATGACTGCTGGAAAGGAAGTGGAAACTCCCATTGCACGTTTGGCACAATTAGCCCGTGCAGTAGGTATACACTTGGTAATTGCTACACAACGTCCTTCTGTCAATATCATTACAGGTACTATTAAAGCAAACTTCCCGGCGCGTTTAGCATTTAGGGTATTGTCTAAAGTAGATTCAAGAACCATCTTAGATAGTGGTGGTGCAGATCAACTGATTGGACGTGGGGATATGCTTTTATCTACTGGTAGTGATTTGATACGGATTCAATGTGCTTTTGTGGATACTCCAGAGGTCGATCAGATATCAGATTACATTGGCTCTCAACGTGGATATCCTTCTGCTCATTACTTACCAGAATATATCGATCCGAATGGCGAAGGCGGTGAAATTGCCGATTTTGATATGGATAGCCGAGATCAATTGTTTGAGGAAGCTGCTCGATTAATAGTCATGCATCAACAAGGTTCAACATCATTAATACAGCGTAAATTAAAATTAGGTTATAACCGCGCTGGAAGAATCATAGATCAATTGGAAGCTGCAGGTATTGTAGGTCCTTTTGAAGGAAGTAAAGCCCGTGAGGTGCTCTACCCCGATGAATATTCTTTAGAACAGTTTTTAGAAACGTTAAGAAAAAATCATTAATGATGAAAAAATTAATTTATGTATGGGTTGCCTTATTTTCAATAAGTTCCCTATATGCTCAGGATAACTTTGCTAAAAATCTATTGGATGAGGTTTCCAAGAAATACGATAGTTATAAAACTATTCAATCTGATTTTACCTTTAAAGCGACCAATGCACAAGGAGAATCCTATTCGGATAAGGGACAATTATTTCTAAACAAAGCCAAGCAAAATTACCATATCGTGTTGCCTGCTCAGGAATTAATATCTGATGGAAAATCTGTATGGTCTGTTTTGAAGGAAGATAAGGAAATTCAAGTTACTGATGCGGAAAACAATGATCAAAGTATCGGTCCTAATAATATTTTCACATTCTATCGTAAAGGGTATAAATACATCAGCATGGATGATGAGACTGTAGATAAGGCTGGGAAAATGAATGTGGTGGAATTATCTCCAATTGATTCTAAGAGTAATTATTTTAAAATTAAAGTCCGAATCAATAAAAATAAACATATTCATGATGTTGCCATCTTTGATAAGTCTGGAGCAAAATATACTTATACCATCCAAACACTGTATGTAAATCATCAAATTGCTGATAGTCATTTTGTGTACGAAAAGAATAAATTCCCAGGTATGGAACTAGTAGATCTTCGGTAAGATCAAAAAAATAAAATAGAAAAAGCAGACCAATTGGTCTGCTTTCTTTTTTTTACTTAACCTAATTTACTTAACAACCTTGACAGAAAGATTTAATCTTGCCCCTGGTGCAGTATCTCCGTTGATGTACCAATCTAATGGGTCATCCTTCATCATATTATCCGACCATTTAAATTCAATGGTAAATACATCTGACGGCAATGCAATTAATTGGTAAGGTATTTTAACAACCAATTCATTGTTGTTGCTTTCAAATTTTATCTTCTGAATATCTTGCCAAGCTCCCTGAACATAGCGTTGTAAACGCTCGCCTTGCACTACACGATAGTCGTATCCATTCCATCCTGACTGATAGTTTTCATCGGTATTAATCCAAAGAGTCATCCAATTTTTTCCAGTACGTTCGGATAAGGTATTTGCCGTGTTCACATAGAACGCCAATTCATTTGCTGAGGAAGCTAGTTTTAGCTCGTGTAGATCATTTCTACCTGACTCATTGGTATAAATAACTTTTGGCTCTGATTGCGCACCTGGATTATTTCTCTTTTGAATATCTCCCACATAATCTTTATAAAGAGTTGGAATATTTGCCCATGCAGTAAGTGCTGGCAATGCGGTTCCTCTTTTTACTGATTGTATAGCATCCGTTCCTTTATATTTTCTTATGTTACCAATCATTTGCAGGTAGTAGCTATCTTTTAATCCATCAGTCCAAGATGGTTCAATATCTCTACTATATTCTGCATTTGCTTGATCGACAAAATGCGCTTCATTCTTATCTAAATTCTCCCTAGACCATTTTCCTGCAATCCATTCATTCCATCCTGTAATAAAAATAAAAGGTACATCCTGGCTTAATGCAAAATCCCATTGCTCCTGGATATTATAACCATATGCCACTTCCTTTGTTGGATTTCCAGGATTGTTATTACGGAAGCTTCTACCCCAGTTTCCTGCTTTACCATAGAATGCGGAGCCTCCCATAGATGCCGTTAAATTAGGGTGCTGTGATGCAGAAACATTCACAATTTCACGCTCACCTTTATGGTTTTTATAAACGTTTTGTGGTCTTTGAAATTCTATCCACGGCCAACCATCCACTTTTTCAGGTTCATTAGGCCATTGGGATTCGCGAATCGTAAAAAACTTTTCATAGTTTTTTCCTTTAGCTTCTTTAGATAAGCCGATAATCAAAGGCTTACCTTCTAAATAATACCAATTGTCAGGCATTTTATCTTTGGCTTCAGGAGCATAAAACGTATCGTATATATCCTGCATGGCTTCGCCAGATTGTGTATTGGTATAAAAGATCAATTTAGGGGCAGGCTTACCTTGTTTACGAAGCTCCATCATGGCATTCATCAAGACGCGAGTCTCTTTCGCATAGGTGAGCCTATTTGTTGCATCCAAGACTAAAAAGTCAACCTGAGCATCAGCTAATAATTGCATGTTTCGGTGGTGCACCCAAAAATCATCTCCGCGGTAGTATCCATAGATAGGTTCTCCCCAGAAATAGTACTTGCCTGCTCCTGCTGATCCTCCTCCCCAGTTGGGATGATGAAAATCAAGAAATACTTCCGGATGATATTGATATAATTTACTTAAATCCCAATTTCTCTCTGATGTAGGTGATCCTGCATGACCTTGCCATAAAAAGTAAAAAATACCTACTTGTTTACCTGTCTTTTTAGCTCCTACTTCATGATAAGCTGGCAATACTCGGCCTAAATCATCTATTGCAGTAATGCTTTGTGCATGAGTTTCTAAGCCTAAAGCTAAAGAACCTAAAAACAACAATGACTTCCAATCTTTTCTCATATCTATTTTTATTATATTGTTTTGGAATCAATAGATTCCCTCTTTCCGATTTTTACGGTTTTAAATAATTCTTAACCCAATTTACTGGATCACTATTAAACAGTGTAAGCATCTCTTTAGCTGTTTTTTCACCAGGTTCATTGGTCATATACCCTTTTTCTTGATTTTTGATATCTAACTCCATAATTTCCCGAAAACGCCTCAACAAATCCGTTGGAATATTTTCTTGTTTCTCTACATATTTCCGCATCAAAAAAACTAGATTCACCTCCCTACAATACACTTGTATGGCACGCATCACCTGTTCAAAAGTAGCTACATCCTGAATCGATTTTTTTACATATTCACTTTTCGCAGGATCATTCTTCAGTTGACTTAATGCTTTTTCCAGATTTGATTTTGCTAATACAAATTGATCTGCGGCCTCTTTAGCGCGCAATTCAATATCTTCATAAAACCACGGGTCTAAGACTTCTTCTTCAGTGATCATGAATAAGCTTCTTCTGGTAGATTTCCAACTAGGGGAAGGAGCAACAGCTCCTGATATCCAAGCCTTATCCCATTTGTGAAATACATGGACACCAGCAACCGCTTTTGGAAGATAGCGAAACCGCCAAGTGGCATCCCACGGGAAAAGCTGCAATCCTTGCGAAATATTTTCCCAGGCGGTCAACATATCATTTTTAGCAGTTCCATAAGGTGTAGCCAGTTGATTTAATCCATCCTTTAACGTTAGGTTAGGATTCTTCAACTTCATACCGGCCATCAATAAACTCGGATCATAACTATCCGGTAATAATCCGAAATATTCCTTTACTCCAACTAAGTCTTTTAAAGAGTACATGGCCTCCAATTGTTCAAATACCAATCGGGGAGCTGGAATATGTTGCATTGGCTCTACCTCTTCGTTTGCACTCGCTAAGAATAATTCTCCAACAACTGGAATTTGTTCCTTTTTTAAAATATTGACCATATTTCTAAACCATACGTCTACAGGTCTAGACAATTGTACTTCAGCAATATTCGAGTGTAAAAAGAAACCAAAGTTTTTACGGGGTAGATTAGGAATACAAGCATAAATTTGACCTGCAGACATTTCCCAAGGCTCCCACCATAACATTCCTTTGGGTTGTAGTTTCCCCCAAGTTTCAGTCATTGTCTTTACGAATGGTGTCACTCGTTCATGCAGCGGTACATCTTTATCGAATTTACTGTTCCCAAACTCACTCCCTATCCAAGCCTCTTGATCAAAAGTATACAATTGAATATCATCTAGGTCTGGTACTTCCTGATGCAAGCGCTTTAAAAGTGCGACATAATGATCGACTATCTTCGGATTTGAAATACTATTCAATTCGGTTACTTTATCAATCAATTCAGGCATCAAAACCCGGTACAGGGAATCCACATTGGGAGCTCCAAAATGAAAAACGGTCCGCATACCCCATTTTTTTGCAATCTTTACCCTAGACTTCAGCTCCGCTAATCGTTCTGCAATACGCTCTTTAGATCCTCTACCTTTACCTTCAACATACAAGACATCTTCTAAATTGAGAGGCTCATCAGCAGGTCTAGCACCCCAGGCAATATTTATTTGTAACATATTAAATCCCAAATCTTTCAATGCCTTCATTTGACTATCGTCATATCGAATATCTGGATTAGCTGGATTTCCAATGATGGCAATTTTATAAGGGAATGGTTTAAATGCTTCTTGACCAAATACCTGAAAAGAATAAGAACAGAAAGCGATAATTATTAAAATATATTTTTTAATATTCAATGGACCAAGGTGTTGGAGCTTAAATAAATTCATAACTTAATTCTGTTTCAATGCTAATTAGTTTT
Source organism: Sphingobacterium sp. HJSM2_6 (assembly GCF_049316305.1). Taxonomy (NCBI): domain Bacteria; kingdom Pseudomonadati; phylum Bacteroidota; class Sphingobacteriia; order Sphingobacteriales; family Sphingobacteriaceae; genus Sphingobacterium; species Sphingobacterium sp. HJSM2_6. The sequence continues at coordinate 235,954 of NZ_JBMOXB010000002.1, read as the reverse complement.
GTATACAAAATTAAATCTTCCTCCAGGTGCAACATCACCATTGACATAGAAGTCCATTATGTTTCCATTCTCCTGCATATTATCACTCCACTTAAACTCAATATCTAAATGTTCGCCAGTTAGATTGAAAATTTGTTTTGCAATAGCCAATTCTAATTTATTATTCGTTAAGCTCATTGTTCCTAAACCGGCCTTAGTCCATTCCCAACGGTTACCCACATTCTTTTCTACGATTACTTTGTTACTTTGAGGACTTTGACGATTAATAATAAAATCATATCCATTCCAACCGGTTTTTTTATTTCTATCTATATCAATAAAAAGCATCATCCAGTTGCGGTCCGTTGAAGAACTTAACTTATTGGCTGTTTCTACATAAAAATAAACTTGTTTTTGATCCCTAGCGACTTTAGCGCCAATAATATCATTTCTACCGGTTTTATTGGTGTAGTATTCGCTATAACGTCCTCGATGATCCCGATGCATTGTATTACCTTTATAATGTTGGTAATAAGGTTGTACAGCATTCCAATCCGTTATTTTACCGAGAGTAATAGTCTTAGGACCAGACACAGCATCCATAGGATCCATGCCTTTGAATTTTCTTACATTATCGATTAACTGTTGATAATACACATCACCCTTATCTCCCCAACCTTTATTCGGTTCGATATCTCGACTATGATCCCAATCGTATTGATCCACAAAAGAGAATGGATCTCCCGTCCAATTATGCTCAGGTAACCATTGTCCAGCAATATATTCGTTCCAACCCGTAACAAACACCAATTCCGGATCTAATTCATATGCACGATTCCATTGTTCTTGAAAATTCCAACCGTATAAATAACCATCTACACGAGGATCGAAACCATTAACCATACTGAAGCTTCTTCCATAGGTACCAGGTAAGTTAAATGCTGAACAGTGTCCATTTGTTGAGGGTCCTGCATTTTGCGCTACCCCTACGGATACTTGTTCAAATTTTCCATTTCCATCATCTACATAACCGTGTTGAGGATAATTTTCCAACCATGCCCAATGATCCTTGCGCTTAGGTCCATCCACATAATCCGGTTGCCCAGGTCTAAACGTAAAGAAATTAGCTATTTCTTGATCCACACCTGATTTCTCTAAATTATCTGGATAAGCCATAATACATGGTTTACCTTTCCAATTAAACCACAGGTTTTTATAACGACCTGGCTGATAAAGATCTTTATACAATTGTCTTAATGAAACTGCGGAATGAGGTACAGGTCCAAAAGGTAACATAAAAGCAATTTTAGGGACTTTTACTCCATCTTTCTGTGCTTGATCCCATGTTTTCAATAAGGCTTCATAAGACTCTTGCCAAGTTAAACTTCCATTCGTACAATCAAAGAATACCACATCTACACCTGCATCTGCCAACATTTCTGCATGCTTACGCAATACCCAGGTATCTGTTGTTTTATAGTAACCAAATAACGGTTCTTCCCAAAAGAAAAAACCAGGTTTCTTAGTTCCCCATCCTGGGTGGTTATAATCCTTCATTGCCTCCGGAAACTCGCGGACAATATTGGTCACATTTTTAACTTGATAGGTGGTATCATCATTTCCTTGATGCCATGTCCAATAAAACATAGCTACTACTTTATCTCCTTTTTTCTTACCTGCTTTTGAATGTTCCACCGCTTTTCTACCCAATGCATCTGTAAATGACCATTGGTCTGAATTCACTTGATAGGAATTTTGAGCTTGGGTATCAGTTGAAAGTAATCCCGCTAATAATATTGAGGATAAAATCGATTTTCTAATCATAAGTTTATAAATAGGTTTGCTACTTATTTAATTTTTCAGAATCAAAGCTGATTGGGTGCCATTTGGTTTTCCAATTTCCCCAATCTTTGCCATAGCCATAAGCCAGAAACTGTTGTTTATTTGGGTCTATGTGTCCCATCTCATCTGCGCTCCATCCACAATTATGTAAATACTGCTCAGCCAATTCGGAAATCTTACTAACTTGTTTAAAATGATATCCATCGTTAGATTCCCAAAGCAATAAATGGCTCTCAGGCGATAATCTAGATGCCGTATGCAGCATGTAAAATTTATTTAAATCAGGTCGATATTTAACATCTGCATGATCTCCTTTATCGATATTGTTTTGATCAAGTGCAATTCCTTTTTGTTGAAGATTTCGAGGCCAATTTTCATCTTTTGCATCAGCTACTGCAACACGGACTTCATGTTTTGATTTATCCCGCCATGTATAATAAAAATACAAACTGTCATTTTTTATAACCATGGATGGTTCTCCGGCTCCCCATGCATCTTTATTTCCATCAAATGTAACTACTGGTTGTGGAGCATTGCCCCAGCCCTTTCCATCCCATTTTTCCCAAGGACCTTCTGGACTTAGCGATCTTGCCACGTAGACGTGATTAAAAATCATTCGAATATCTTCGGTCGATGTGTAACCTAAATAGTAATATTTCCCATACTTTACTACTCCTGGATCACAGATAGAAAATTCATCTCGAGTACCCTCCGTTGGTTTCAAAACCATTTTTTCATCAGACCAAGTCTTCCCTTGATCTGTACTTTTCTTATAGGCTACTTGATCCCAATAAACCGCAGCATTACTTACATCATTCATGACAAATGATTTATAATTATGTGTTTGGATTTTTCCATCTAGATAGGAAGATACCTGATTCGTTTCACCAGCTAATGCCCACACACCTGCCGAACCAACACCTTCATGAATCACCCATAAATAGGTTCCAGCTTTAAATTTTTGTTCATTAGTTAATTTTAAAATGGAATTATCAGCATAATTTTCAAACCGTTGACTACTAATCACAGGCCCCTGAATTGTTTTTTCGTAATCGGTATTCCATTGGTATAACGAAAGTGTTAAACTGCTATTCTTGCTATTCCAATTAGGACAAATAGCTGCAATAGCATAAAAATCACTTTCATTAGTAAACTTCTGAGCAACTCTTGTTTGATCCCTAACGGGTATTGGAGATTCTTTAACAAATTCCTGATATTGCAAATGGTCCACGCCGTGAATCCCTCCTGGAGAAGCAAACCAAGCGTGTATAGTGCCATCCTTATCAATTATTATGGAAGGTCCATATCGATATCCACCACCATCGTAAATATCCCATCCAGGCTCTAATTTAAATGTAGCTTCCTTACCATTTACTTCTTGTTCACGAGCTGGAATAGATTGGCAGGAATAGGTTCCCAAAGCAAGTAAAAATAGCCCGAAATTAAAACGAATAATATTCAACATAGTTGGTTATTTGGTTTTTTTATTCATATGAACAAAAAATGAGAAGACATCAGAATATGCCATATAGATCTATTCTGATGTAATCACAACTTTAATCAAATAGATTAAAGCTTACTATTTAATAAGTTTTATATTTTTAATAATTGCTGTTCCTTGATCCTGCAATGCAATTTTTAATCCCTTCATTGGTCCCGAATATCCTGGAATATCTTTAAGTGGAACACGATATTTCTGTGAAGATCCATCGGAATTAATTTTTTGAGTTAAGGAAATACTAGCTGTTTTTGGAAAATTCACTTCTTTAGCTTTCTTTTCAGCTTCTACAGAACTATTTCCTTCAGACCAATTTAACCAATCTGTAAAATCAGATTTTCCAACCGGCTGAACCTCTACTACAATATTCATTTCCGGTGCTTGACCTGTAATATTGGCTTCAAATTCTAAATAAGAATTATCTTCCGCTTTCCAATACGTTATTGGACTTACGATTTTTGCGCCTTTTTTAAAGGTAATATCTAGTCCTTCCGAAATTGGGAAACCTTTATCTTGACATTCACCTTCATAATACCACATATGTCTAGAATCTTCAAAACTCCAAGAAGGATTGGTTTTAACGATTCTATTCTCTTTGGCATAATTTCTTATTTGTTCTTCATTACCTAATATAAAAGTGGTCTTATAAGTCCATTTAATATTATGATCCAATATTTGCGTACCTATAGGTGCTATATGGCCCGTTTGACCATCTTTTTCACCTCCAAAACCTTTTGTCGCATCATTAGGATGAAAACCAGCATTAAATCTCATTACTTCAGGTTGAAAAACTCCGATACCCATTCCTTTACTATCTAATAAAGCAACCCAGTTTTCTGGCGTATAGAAATTGACCCATGGCCAACCTTTTCCATCATTTTTATCAACAACAATCGTGGTAGCTTCTCCTTGAAATGGTTTATCACCTAAATATGATACCACTTGATACCAAACACCATTTGTGTATATTGCTGGCATTTCTTGTGTACAAGCCCTATATTGAGTAGTATCACTTCTATTATTTACGATGGTTGCTTCCATCGTAATGATGTTATCCTTTAACGTATATAAGGTTTGAAACTCACATTCACATGCTACTCCGGATTTATGAGGCCATTGCATAGGTATGCTTCTCACAAACAAGGAATTTTCACCTCTTCTTTCAAAAGATATAAGTTTTGATCGATGATTTCCTGCATCACCAGACTGAATAGGATTCCATCCTAAACCTTGCCATTCTGGAGTTGGGGTTTCACCTTTTGGACCAATATATGGCCATGGACCGCTATAATAAGACATTTGTATTTGTCTTCCCCAGTCATAACTATTGATCATATTCAATCCACCATTTTCTTTATCAGAAAGAAATGTTACTGCCCCTCCCAAATTCAAATCAATTCCTAATTTGATACGATCATTTTGTAAGAATTGCATAGAATCCTTGATTACATCCTTTCCAGCTACCACTACATTTTCATTTTTAAAAGTGCTATTAGCGCAAGAACTAAAAGCAATAATGGATGCTACTGCTAATAAAGATGTTTTGAAATTCAATGTTTTCATATAAGTAAGTTAAAAAAAATGGGCTTCGTCAGATTTTAGAATTTCTACTCCTCCGAAGCCCATATTTATTATTATTTATTTTTTACCAGCCTGGATTTTGCCAGTTTGTACCTGTAACAGATTCCATTTTTGTCGCTTCCGATAAACTTAATGGTTGCCATAAGTATTTATCAGCGTTTGTACCACGGTCTTGCAATTTAAAACGAGTATAATTGTAATTGTTACCGTTTTTAACAATGCGCATCCCAGTAACAAATTTGTCCGTATCATTCAATATTTTCCAACGTCTAACATCAAAGAAACGATGTTCTTCAAATGCTAATTCTACTTGGCGTTCATTGCGATAACGTTTTTCAAAGTCAGCTTTAGAAAGTCCCGTAGGTAATGCTGGCATATTTGCACGGTTTCGGATGGCATTCACTGCTTCTCTAGCACTCAATGCACTTGCTCCTGATGCTTTAGATGGTACTGCTGCATCCGCTCCTACAGAATTGTAAGCCGCTTCTGCAAAGTTTAAATACAACTCTCCTAATCTGAAAATTTTCATTAAACCATCCTGATCAACGGTAACACTTGATTTGTAGTTATTAAATTTCCTTAAATAATATCCCGTTCTTGTAAACCTAGTTTCAGTTAAGTCGGATGAGATTCTCGCATTTCCTCCAACAAATGTTTCCACTGGAACAGGTGCTGGTGGTGGAGTAAAACTTTCGATTTGGAAATTACGAATGGTAATTTCATAACCTGGATCACCGCTAGCATCGAAACGTAAGAAGTGATTCGAAGGAGCTTGACCTCCACTATTATTTACACCAAAGCCAAAAGTATTGATAGCATCAGTCAAATCAAATTCAAAACGCTTCCATTCTGTAGAACCATCAATACGGATGTTTTCTGGTGAAGAAACACCACCTGCTGGTCCACCTGCCACACAATAAAAGAACTGTGCATTCGTAACGGTTTTGTTACTTTTATATTCAAACGTAACTAAACGTTTTTCTCCTGCTGGAATTTCTTTCCCTAATAAGGAAGTAAAAATCCACGGATCACCTCCAGTAGTGTTAATTTTCGTTTCTCCATTCGTTGTATTAAACGTTATATTATTTAATGGCGAACGGAAAGACATTGGAATCAATTGCTTATCAACGTTTCCTGTGGAAAGTGATCTAGGAGAATTATTATAATAAATAGAAGCATAAAACCGCGGATCTCTTCCTACATAAGGGTTCGCTGCATCATATCCAGAAGCTTGATTGATAATCGGTTGTAAATGTTGTGCATCTGAATACCCTGTGATAGGCATTTCTCCTGTGGCCTGCATTCCATAAGCATCTACTAATTCCTGTGAAGGACCAGAACCAGCCTTTTCAACACCAGCCATAAACGGGGTACCCGCCCACTTCCATACATTGCTACGAGCTGCAGTAGTTTCAAATATTGTTTCTTTATCGATAGCTCTACTTGGATCTGAACGATTAATGAAATAATAAGCATATGCATTTTGAGCGATATCTCCTGCTGGAGCTAAATCAAACAATTCAAAACCATGGGCTAAACATTGATCCAATGCTTCTTTGGTAATTTCAGTCGCTTTTTCCCAAGTATATTTACTTCCTGAAGTATTATACAATGGACTTGCAGCAAATAAGGCTGCTTGAGATTTTACCGCATAGGCAAATGCACGAGTTACAGAGCCACGATCACCATCATTGATATTCCATCTAAAACCAATATTTGCATCGGAAGTTTCAGGAATTGCTAATGCCGCATCACAATCTGCCAAAATAAAATCGATACACTCTTCAATAGTTGCACGTTTATCTTGTGAAAAATCATGGTTTACTTCATATGGAGCTGTAATCAAAGGTACTCCACCATAGCGCTTCACTAACTGAAGGTAAAAGTATGCTCTCAAAACCAATACCTCACCTATCCAACCATTCTTTTCAATTTCTTTTATCTGAGCAGTAGCAATAGCTGGGTCGTTGATGCTACTTAAAAAGGTATTACATTTTCGGATTCCTTGGAAAAAATGATTCCATCCATAAGCACCATCCACTGGATTATTGGTCGATGATGCACGGTTATTATACCAATCATTCACATCACCATTTACCCCATCACTTGCATCATGTGCTTCATCACTAAATGAAGCTAATGGAGTACGTTGACCCTGGTACATAAATCCCACCTGAGGAATATAGGATTTACAAATTTCATAGTAATTTTTTGTTCTTGGATAAGTACTAAATAGATCATTTAATGCCAACCTACCATCAGAAGGTAAATCAAGATCAGCACATGATTCCAAAGTCATTAAACCCAAAGCAACAACACATATTTTAATTATACTTCTTTTCATGATCTTAAATTTTAGAAGTTTGCACTTAAACCAAGATTAAATACTCGATAGGGTTGAAAAGTACCTCTACTACCAATTTCTGGATCGATATATTTAGTCTTCATTTTGTTAATGGTAAATAAATTCTGAGCAGTAAAAGCAATACGAATATTATTTGAATGTATTTTTTCCGATATATGCTCAGGTAATGTATAGGCTAATTCTACATTTTTCAATCTCCAGAAAGACCTGTTATTTAAGAAAAAGTCACTGGCAACATGATTAGTTGTTGGTGATAAAGATAGTGCAGGAAAGGAAATCGCTTCACCTGCAGCATAACGATCCGCCGTCCAAGAATTTAAATGAATATCATTAAATATTCCTCTTCCTTGGTTCTCGTATACACCCATTCCGCTTAAGAAGTTTGAATAATTACTCACTCCATGAATAAGGAAAGAGAATTCAAAGCTTTTATAGTTTGCGCCTCCAAGAATGGAATACTCTTGACGTGGTGAACTTGGATTTCCCATAGGAGCCAAATCTTTTACATCCACAACACCATCACCAGTTAAGTCTTTATAGATTAAATCACCTACTCGTGGTGTACCAAATGCATAAGTAACTCCAGCATTTGCTAATTCTGTTGCAGAATTAAACATACCTGTACCATTGCTATAGTCTACTTGATACCCCCATAATTGACCAACTTGATATCCTTCCGTTCTACGGCTATAAGCATAATCATCTCCTAATGAAGCTTCATTTATGGAAACTACTTTATTTTTGGTATCCATAAAGTTTCCTTGCACATATACCGAGAAATCCTGATTTACATTTTTATTAAAACCTAATGAAATTTCATATCCACGATTTTCCATTTTACCATTATTCAATTTAGGGTAAAATCCCAACGGAATACCTTGATAGTCAGGAATCATAGCGCTACTACTGATCAACATATTATCCACTTTATTGTCGAAGTATTCCGCATCGATCGTAAACATGTTGAATAAACCAAGATTCACACCAACATTCGCTTTTTTGATTTTTTCAGCTTGCAGTAATGGATTTCCTCTTTCTAACTCTGATCCATTTGAACGAATGTTATCCAAGTATAAGAAACGAGCACCACCTAACTGATCATTCGCACTAACACCATATGAAGCCTTAAATTTCAATAATGAAATGATATCATCGTTAAAGAAATCTTCTTTTGAGGCTATCCAAGCTGCAGAAATTGCCGGTGTCATTGTGTACCTGTGATCTGGATGGAATTGTTCTGAACCTGAATATCCCAAATCTCCTTTTAAGAAATAGCGATCTTTATATCCATATAATGCAGACACACCAAAATTTTGACGCATGTATGGTAACACATTATTTCCACCACCTGCAGATTCAATCTCTTGCTTCAAGTAATAAGTATGAGCAGAAGCATCTATACTGTGATCTCCAAAACGACGATTATAATCCAGTCTAGCAAGCAAGTTTAGGTAATAAAAGAAAGTCGAACCCTTTCCATATGCTAATGGAGTGTTTTCGAAACTTTTGTAGATGGAAAAATCATCTAATTTAGATAAATCATCTCCTCTTAATACTCTTCTAAAATTTTGACTAGTAACAGTTTCGTTTCTAACATACGTTTGATAAGCCATCCCTCCGGAAGCTGATAAACCCTTTGTTAAAAAGTCCATGTTCAGCTTAAGGCCTGCTTGTGCTATGATGTTGGTTTCAATAACCGTATTATATCCTGAACGATTTAATCGACCATATATCGGTGTATCAAATCCATCTACGGTTACCACTTGATTACTAATATCTTCTTGACCTTCAATGATTGGAGATAAAGGACCATATACCGTAGATGGTATATTGAACATACTGCTGTAAATATCCCAACCCATTTGACCACCTGCTAACTTTTCACGTTTTAGATTACCCGTTAAGCGCATATATCCTGATAAATAATCATTGAACTTCACATCCATATTGGTTCTAAAATTACCAATATTCACATGTGGAGTTGGATCATACTTACGGTCCGCTTCATCAGCTATTTTGAAAGGTTGTTGTTGATTGACAAAACTTAGGTTTGAATAATATTTAAATTTATCCGTTCCTCCTGAAGCATTTACACCTACACGCTGACGGTTGACCATATCACGCATAAACATGTCATACCAATCGTTATTTGGATAGGCTGGATCTTCTCCAGATTTAAACATATCAATCTCCGATTGAGTATATTGCGAATAATCTCCTAAACCATCATTTTTTCCTGCCAAATTCCGCAATTCTGCATATTGACCCGAATTGACAAACAATGGCTTAGTAGTTAATTGTTGAACGGTTTGATCAACATAGGCTTCTACTTTTAATGGACTATTATTACCACGTTTGGTGCTGATGACGATCATACCAGCCGCGCCTTGGATTCCATACGCCGCAGTTGCTGACGCATCTTTCAATACCGTTATGGTCTCAATTTCCTTTGGGGAAATAAATTCCAAATATTGTGTAGGTGCTATCACTCCGTCGATAATAATCGTTGGTGAATTGCCATTTACGGAAGAATAACCGCGTATAGATCTCGAATAATTTCCATATCCAAAAAAGGTTAATTCAGCGATATTATTTTTAACGGTTAATCCTGGCAATCTACCTTGATAGGTGTCAGACAACACATTGCTAGGTGTCCTGTTCAAAACATCTCCTGAAACTACGGATACCGAACCCGTTAATGATTCTTTAGAATATTTTTGGTAACCAAAATCTATATATCCTCCAGTTCCATGGGAATCAAATGCCAATTGAATTTCTCCACTCGAAACCAATTGACTGATTTCAATTCGTTGATTTTGATAACCGGGAGCAGAAATAATGACATACTTATTTTTTGCATCTACTATATTTTCAAATACCCCTTCTTGATTGGTTACTAATGTTAAGTCAGCTCCCTCAACCACGATAGTTGCACCTTTTATAGGCTGATTATAAACATTAACTACACGTGTGCTCGAACCAGTATTGCTCTGCCCATAAGATTGAGCAGATATCATTGAACCTAATATACAAAGTGCAATGAATTTTATATTTTTCTTCATACGTTTTCTATCTCATGAAATTTTACCATCCTGGGTTTTGCCATGGCGTACCAGTTACTGCCTCCAATGTTGCCGCTTCTTCTAATGGTAATGGCAACAATAAATCCCTGTTTTGCCAACCTCCACGTGGATTATTAGTGATATTTCTTCTCGTGTAAGTAAATGAGCCGTTTGGATTTTTCTTAATATCCATGGCTGTAAAGTATTTACTGGTTTCAGCTAAATCTCCATTTGGACTTTCCCATCTTCGGATATCGAAATAACGATTCTCTTCCCACGCTAATTCCACCCGACGCTCATTTCTGATTCGTAAAATCAAATCTTCTTTACTTAATGATGCTGGTAAATTTGGCATTCCAGAACGTGAACGAACCTCATTAGCAGCTGTTCTAGCTTCTGCTAATCGACCTGATTCTGCTGCGGCCTCTGCAAGATCCAATAACGTTTCACCTAAACGATAATATTTCCAATTCGCATTATTATGTTGCACTTCATTACTTGATCCTGGACGAGTCATCTTCGCTTGGTAATAGCCTGTCCTGGTACGTGAACGATTGGTTACATCCCAACTCGGTGCATTATCTCCACCTTGATAGATTTCTGCAACATGCGGCACGTTATTCCAGTAAACAATTGAACCATTACGTATTACCGTTTGCTCCATACGTGGATCACGATTTACATAAGGATTTTCTTTATCATACTGCGTATTAGCGGTGTTAAAATTCGGCTGCAAATGTTTCTCGTCCAAATAAGGTTTAGCTAAATTTAATACAGGCTCTCCATTAATGGTCTCAAAAGCATCCACCAGCTCTTGTGTTGGAGCTGTTCCAGTTTTATAAACTCCTGGAAATCGTGATCCTGAAATATAGCCTATATGCCAAATAAAATTACTACCATCTTTAGCTTGAAAAATAGTCTCCTTATCTCTTGGTGAAGCTGAAAAATCAGCGTTTTGAGTCATTAATTGTCTTAATGCTGCTGCTGGGCCTGTCCCATAAACTGCTGGCTGCGTGGTTGTTTTAAACAATTCATAACCATTTGATTTAAGTTTTGTTACCGCGTCTAAAGCTACAGTATAGGCTTCATCCCAATGATTTTGACCTTCATTATGCAATGGGCTTGCAGCAAATAACATCGCTTTAGCTTTTAAAGCTGCTGCTAATGCCTTGGTCACACGCATGGCGTCATTCTCATTGTCAATACGCCATGGCAAACTAGCTTCTGCAAGTGCTGCATCACAATCTGCGATTATAAATTTGGCTACATCATAAACTGAATTACGTGTCAATGTGGTAAAGTCTGCGTCAAATGGTATAGTTGCATCCAATACCGGAACCTTTCCAAACCATTTAACCAACTCCATGTAAAAGAAAGCTCTTAAAACTCTTGCCTCTGCCTTAAACCTACCTCTATTGGATTCTGAATGTACAGCCGCATTATCAATAACTTCTATAAATTGAGAACATAGTCGAATTTGTTGCCAATACCTAGACCAATAATTATTTAAATAAGTATTTGGATGTCCATCATCTGCATCCCTGATAGCATGATTTGAAGCACTGTTATTATCATTATAAAGTCGAGTAGATGGAACTCCCTGTGCTTCATCTGAGGTATAGCCATCATCACTCGCCGCTACAACCAATGATTCAAAAAACCAATAGTGATAACCTTTTCTAGGAATATTCTCATAACATCTGTTCAGTAATCCTTCTACACGATCAGGATTAGATAAAATATCTTCCATTTGCATATTGCCATCAGGCGCCATATCTAACACATCTGAACAAGATGTACTAAATAACATCATGGCAATCGCAGGTGCTATTATATATTTAAACTTCATTTCAAAAAATTTTAAAAATTAAAATGCAACATTTAACCCAAAGTTGAACATCTTAGTAATTGGATAAGCCAATACTCCTGGTTGTTCTGGATCCACGGTATCAATAGGCATTTTATCAAATGTTAATAAATTATTCCCATTTACATAAACACGAATTCGCTCTACCCCAATAGGATCTAATAAGGACTTAGGTAAATTATAACCCAATTCAATATTTTTTAGTCTTAAGAATGATCTGTTCATAATAAATACAGAATTGGCTTTATGACTGACACCACCTTCAGAAACACTTAATGCTGGATATAAAATTTCTTCGCCATTTGCATAGCGGTCAGCTGTCCAAGCTTGATTATGCCAACCACTGAAAAAACCTACTAAACCAAATTCAGTTACTCCCCATCCAGCAGTATGTCTATGCGTTTGACCAACACCTGATACTAAGAAAGATACGTCAAATTGCTTATACGTCACTGCTCCAGAAACCCCATAAGTTACTCTTGGAATGGAAGGCTTACCAATTGGCACTAAATCACGGTCATTAATCACGCCATCTCCTGTAATATCTTTGTATTTAAAATCTCCTAATCTTGGAATTCCCCCAACTTGATAATCAGGTAAATTATCCAATTCTTCTTGGGTATTGATATAACCATTTCCATTTGAATAATCTATTTCATATCCAAAACTCTGACCTATACTAAAACCAGTAGATCTTAAACGGTAAGCATAATCGGAACCAAATTGAACCTCATCCGCAAAAACAACGGTATTGTTATTGTAAGCAAAGTTTCCTTTCGCTAGAATGGATAAATCAGAGCTTAATGATTTACGATAGGTTAATTCGGCTTCAAACCCTTTATTATCAACCTTACCGATATTCACTTTAGGTATATTTCCTAATGGTACACCTTGTAATACCGGAATAGTACGACGTGAAATTAAAATTTTATCACGTTTTTCTTGGAAGAAATCGACGGTTAATGATAAAGACTTATATAATTCTAAATCAAGACCAATATTTGATTTTTTAGCCATTTCCCATTGAATTGCCTGATTACCCAATGCACCTTGCACCACAGATTGACCGCGACCAAGTGATGGGAAAATCCCTCCTGACATATTTAGAAAACTTTGATACAAAAATCTATTTCCGCCTAATTTATCATTACCTGTTAGACCAAATGATCCTCTAATCTTTAAACTAGTAACTATAGGATTATCCTTTAAAAAGGATTCATTACTAGCAACCCATCCCAAAGAAAATGCTGGGAATGATCCAAAACGATTTGATGGTGCAAACTGCTCAGAACCATTATAACCATAATTAAACTCTGCTAAATAGCGATCATCATAATTATAAGTAGTACGACCAACAAAACCAACAATATTATACGGTAAACCAGCACCATATTGATCCCAGTTATCACGTTGAGTCAATGCCATACCGGTTACATTATGTTTACCAAAAGATCTTGAATAATTCAAAGAAAGTTGATAATTCGTAAAATAACGAGTCTGCATACCTTTAATCAAAGTAATTGCAGGGTCAGCATTGGTTACTAATGGTGCATAAAAACTTGTTTCAGAAGCATCTCTTGCTACCTTAAAGGAATAAGAATCCAATGCCTTATAACCTTGTAATACGGTTCTTCCTTGACTGTCGAAAGCAACCAAACCTTTCATAGATAAACCTTTCGTCACAAAATCCAATCCCCAATCAAAATTAAATGAAGAATTTAAATTGTTATTCATCTCCTGACGATATCCCCTACGGTTGATTTCTCCATAAGTATTACGGTCTTGGCCTGATTGAGCAATAATTTCATCAGCTGGAAATCCATATCCTTCTACAGTAACTGGTCCCACATCTGTTGGCGGAGTCGCCCAGGTATACGCGATCATATTGGTAACCATATTATCATTATTTTCTCCAAATAATGCAACAGTCTGAGGCGTATTCATACGTTCCAAATAGGTGGCTATATTTAAGGAGGTCTTTAAATTACTGGCAATTTTATAATCAATATTCCCCCTGAAGTTGTAACGATCCATTTTATAACTTGGATCGTATCCCAATTTCTCTTTAGGTTCCGTCTTAAAATTACCTCCCTGGCCAATGTATCCAACATTTAGAAAATAGGTAAATTTATCACCTCCACCATTAAAGTTTGAATTTAAACGAGTTTGAGGTGCCCAATCTTTAAAATAATCATGGAAGACATCACGATCTGGATAAAACACTCGGTCTGCCCCACTTTTATACATATCAATCATGTATTGCGTAAATGGTAAATCTCCATCGACAGCTGTAGGATTATCATTTCTAAATGCCTGATTTCTTAATTCGGCAAATTCCCAAGAATGGGTTCTATCAGCTTTTGCCAAAAATCCTTGATAGGTACGATCTAAGGAAATATTCAATTCAGCCTTTCCTGCTTGGCCACGACGAGTGGTAATGATAATAACTCCATTTGCACCACGCACACCAAATGCAGCAGTAGCTGATGCATCCTTCAATATACTTACTGATTCCACCTCATTTGGATCCATTTTACTAATATTTGATCGTGGAACCCCATCGATTAATATCAATGGTGAAGCATCATTTAAAGTTCCAACACCACGTAAGTATAAATTTACAAGGTCATTTCCTGGCTGTCCAGAAGTCTGAACGGTAGTTAAACCCGGTAATCTACCTGATAAGGCAGATGCTAAATTGGGTGCTGCACTTTGTTTCAAATCCTTCGTCTCTATCGTTGATATTGCGCCAGTAACGGAGATTTTTTTCTGTTGACCATAACCAACCACAACAACCTCATCAATATTTTCACCATCTTTCAATAATTGAATGGTTAATTTTCTTGATGAATTCACTTGGACTTCTTGGTTTTGATAGCCTAAAAAAGATATAATCAGTGTTCCTGCTTTTGGCATTTCCAACTCAAAATATCCTTGATCATTGGTAGACGTTGCAATAGTACTATTTTGCAATCGTATAGTAGCGCCTGAAACTGCTTCTTTTGTCTCTGAATCAACAACAGTACCATCTACTTTTATTCCAGTTTGCGCTTGCAATGGAAAACTTCTAATCAATAGAAGTAGTAAAAGACCTAATGTCTTTACCATTAAATTTTTTCGGTAAATACTTTCTTTCATTTTTTTGTGGTTAGCTTTTAAAAAGGGTAAAACCATTTTTAACATAATGTTTCTAACATTATAATTGTAGGGGGAAATCCGTTTTTATTAAACGTATTGAATCCCGAAATTTTACTCTTCAACACCCAAGAGTGGAATGAGTACATTTTAGGTTTAGTATTAAGTTATATCCATAAGCAGTCAATTATTTAATATAGGTTTATTGGTTTAGATTGATTATCTACGTGGAGTAAAAATAAACGCTAAGGCTCCATCGCTCATAAATTCTTTTTATTTAAAATATACTTTTCGCACGAATGAAATCCTTAAAGGAAATTCGGTGTAATTGGAAATTTGGTTTAACAATATTTGTTTTTCTAAGATAGATTATTGTGAATCAATAATAACATCAAATGGCTTACAATTAATTTAATCTCTATATTCAAATATAATAAGGTAAAATCAAACTAGCATCCTGCCCTATCCTGTCAAATTAAACAATAAACGCCAAAATATTAACCACGTTTTATCGATGTAAATATTTGAAAATAAAGAAGTTAAAACATATATGTAAATTTAAAAAAATACAAAACAGTGCTTTAAGGCGATTTTTCAAACCTTACTCATTTCGTAAAATAAAAATAGCTAACCTGGCGGTTAGCTATTTAAAATTAAGGCTGGGTTGATCACCTATTAGATGATGATCGGATCAAAATTGCTGTCATCACTTTGATTCAGCGGATATATTAAAAAAATAAACTTCTTTTTAAGCCCTGAAATAACGTAATTCGATTAAGTTATTCGGGATAGGTTGACTATTCCATTCCTCATGAATAACGAGTGCAGCTCCAATGGCAGTTGCCTGCGCCATCGAAGCAGCATAGATTTCCAATTGAGGATATGCTCTAGCCAATAAATTCATATAAATAAGATTCTTACTAAAACCACCATCCACAAAGATGCGAGTAGCTTTCGAATCTCCTAACACCAAATTCGTCGATTTAAGCTGTGCCTTCACTAAATGTAACATCAACGAGTGATAAGCAACAACATAGTCAGAAAACTGACTTAAATCCAATTTGGAAAAAGCATCTAATTCTTCTTCAACAGTACCTTGCTCTAACGTAGCGATCAAGGCCCAGTCAATATCTAAATTTTTAAACTTTGCCGTTGTAGTTCCAAAGAAATCAACAATTCGTTTAGCCTGATTATCATGTTCAAACCCTGCAAATAAACGAGACGCTTTCACTGGAGTTCCCGCATAAGATAGATAAAACAAACAATCCTGATCCAATTCGCTCTTTGTTAAAGCAGAATCGTTAAAAGGGTTCAATGAAATACACCAAGTTCCTGTAGAAATTAATACAAAAGGTTCGTGAAAATTCAACAAGTAAGGTATCAAAGCAGAAGAACTATCATGAAGCCCTACACCGATCTTGAACGTACTACCAGGAAAATTTGCTGGGAATACCTCATTCGCAGGTACAATAGGAGCAAATTTCTCAGCCAAGCCTGAATCCTTAACCCATTGGTGATAATCTTTGGTATTAAAATCCCATAATGCCGTATGACAACCAATACTAGTCATGTCTGTATAAGTCTGACCCGACAATAAAAAACTTAGATATTGCGGAAGATGCAAAGCATATTTCACTTGATCAAAAAGTGCTGGTCTTTCTTGTAAAAGACGGTAAACTTGAAGACCTGAGTTCAAACTTCCTAATACAGGAGAAGCTGTTTCCAAAGAAAATTCAGCAGTACCACCGTATTTCGTATGTAAGTTTTGCATCATTTCCTCTGGAAAAGTTTTTAAATAATTATACAATGGCGTAAGTGGCTGACCACTATCATTAATATAAACAAAACTAGCTCCGTAGGAAGTGAAATTTATGGCTTTAACGTCAAATTCTGTTTTCCTAAATATCTCATGTAAGGAATCGAATACAGAAAGACGTAGACTTTCCAGGTTTTCACATGGATCGCCATCTTCGTCATTGGTTTCTAAAAACCGCGCTGATTTTTCGAATACGATTTGGTAATGCTCATCAAAAAGGAACAATTTCTTATTCGTTTTTCCTACATCGAAAACTGCAACTACCGGTATACGTTGTTTTTCCTTCATGCTATAACTTATAATCCAGTTGCTACTGAATTGCTTCCTCTTTCACCAACCAATTGACCACGAACATCCAATTCATTAAACAATGCAAGAGGATCTAATGCTGCACCGCTACGTAAGCGAGACTCGGCAACAATAGCACGAACATCTGTACGGAAAGTATCTTGTAATATTTGTTGTGCTTTCACCAAATCATTCGCTTGTTGTGCAGCTTTAAGGGCGGCGCGATCAACTAACAAAGCTTGTGCGTAAGCAATCGTAATAGCATCTACAGATTGTAATAAATCTACTAATGGATCTTTTAAGTTATGAGATGCATCAATCATCCATCCTAAACCAGAAGCATGATCTAATCCTTGAGCATCCATACCTTCCACCAATTCATTAAAAATTAAGAACAATTGGTAAGGTTTAATACTTCCAGCAGTTAAATCATCATCTGCATATTTACTATCGTTGAAGTGGAATCCACCTAGTTTACCTTCCATTAATAATAAAGCAACAATTTGCTCAATATTCGCATTCGGTAAATGGTGACCTAAGTCTACCAAGGTATATGCTTGAGGACCTAATTTGTTTGCTAATAATAAAGATTGTCCCCAATCTCCGATAGTCATCGAATAAAAATAAGGCTCAAATGCTTTATACTCAACAAATAATTTCCAATCAGCAGGTAAATGAGCATAGATTTCTTTCAAACTTTCCAACGTATTTTGGAATGCCTCTCTAAAATTCAATTGACCAGGAAACGATGAACCATCCGCTAACCATACAGTCAATGCTTTTGAACCCAAAGCAATCCCTTGATTAATAACGTCAATATTATGATCTACTGCTTGTTTACGTACTTTTGGATCCACATGATGTAAGGAGCCAAATTTATAACTATACGCTTGATCTGCTTGATCCTGAAAAGTATTGGAGTTTACTGCATCAAATACTAAATTATACGATGCTGCCAATTCTTTAATTTTTTCAGCATCTTGAGGGATATCCCAAGGAATATGCAATGAAATAGCGCCACTTGAATTATTTAAAGCATGTAATAAACCAACATCTTCTATTTTTTGCTCCAAATTTCCCGGTTCTCCAGGTCCAGAATATCTTCCAAATCGTGTACCACCAGTACCTAAAGCCCAGCTAGGAATAGCAATTTGAAATTTCTGTAATTTGGCAATAACTTCTTCTACTTGACTTATATCTTCAGCAATGAAATTGAAAGCACGCTCATGCTTCGCTTTCAATTGTGCATTGTGTTTTTCTATTTGTTCTTTTTGAATTCTCATTACAATTTATTGTTAATCAACCTACGAGAGGTAAATTTTTATTATCTAACAAAAGCCATAGCTACACCACCATCCACATTCAATATGTTTCCTGTAGATTTATTTAACAAGCCACCGACAAAAGCAAAACATGCATTTGCAATATCATCTGGTAAAATAACCTCATTTAATAAGGTACGCTTAGCATAAAACGAAGGTAATTCAGCTACAGTAATACCGTACGCTTTAGCACGACCTTCTGCCCATCCACCTGCCCAGATATTACTATCTGAAATTACAGCATCCGGATTTACAACATTAACACGGATTTTATCTGCACCTAATTCAGCTGCATTCAATCTACTTAAATGTAATTGAGCTGCTTTAGCACTTCCGTAACCAGCATTATTTGGACCACTTACCAAAGCATTTTTACTAACTACATTCACGATATCTCCACCAACTTGCTGTGCTTTCATCACTTTAACACATTCTTGAGTGATAAAAAACTGACCTTTTACTAACACATCGTAAAGTAAATCCATGTCTTTCGCGGAATGATCTTCAATCGATTTAGAGATGGACAATCCAGCGTTGTTTACAACAATATCAATACCACCAAAACTAATGGCTGCTTTCGCAAATGCCGCTTGAATTTGTTCCACATTAGTAACATCCAATTGCGCAGTGATCACGTTATCCCTACCGAATGCATTCACAAATTCTTCTTCTGTACCGGCTAAACGTTCCAAATTCAAATCATTCAACACGATAACAGCACCTTCGTTTGCAAATTTCTTCGCAATCGCTTTACCAATACCACCAGCACTTCCAGTCACTAAAGCAATCTTTCCAGACAAGGCTTTCGGTTTAGGCATGCGTTGTAATTTAGCTTCCTCTAACAACCAATATTCAATATTGAAAGCTTCTTGACGAGGTAAAGAAGTATATTCACTTACCGCTTCCGATCCTTTCATCACATTGATTGCATTCGTATAGAATTCTGCAGCAACACGAGCAGTTTGTTTATCTTTTGCAAAAGCAAACATCCCCACTCCAGGGTAAATAATAATTACAGGATTTCTATCACGAATTGCTGGACTATTCTCATGTTTACACGACTCATAATATTCGGTATACATAGCTCTATAATCTTCGAATAATGGCTGTAATTTTTCTTTTAATGCAGCAACATCACTTAGATCATCATTTTTATCCAAATTCAAAATTAATGGTTGAATTTTCGTTCTAAGGAAATGGTCTGGACAACTTGTTCCCAATGGAGCCAAACGTTCCAAATCATTCGAATTAATGTATTCCAATACACGAGCATCATCTGTAAAATGACCAATCATATGGCGTTCACTTGAACAGAATCCACGCAAAATTGGTGCAATTTTAGATGCTTGAGCTTGACGATCTTCCGCAGAAAGACTTTCTACTTTTTGACCTCCAAATACAGGTCTAGTTTTACCAAAGTTTTCCTCTAAATAAGCGGCACAAGCTTCAATAACATCCAAAGAATTTACATAACATTCGTATGCTGTATCTCCCCAAGTAAATAAACCGTGAGATCCTAACATGATCCCTCTAATACCTGGGTTAGCTGCTAAACAGTCTCTTAATTGCAAGCCTAAATCAAAACCAGGTTTTTGCCAATCAACCCATCCGATAGTACCATTAAATAATTCTTCCGTTATTTTTTTACCATCTTTCGCTGCAGCAATTGCTATGGCAGCATCTGGATGAAGGTGATCGATATGTGCAAATGGTAAGAACCCATGCAATGGTGTATCAATAGATGGCGCTTTAGAGCTTAGGTCATAAATGCAATGATTGAACAATTCAACCATTTCATCCTCATGCTCAATGCCACGATACACATTCTCTAAGTTTCTCAATCGATCTACATACAAAGCGGCAAGTCCAGATTTTTTCAATGTTCCGATATCGCCTCCGGAACCTTTAATCCACATCACTTCCACTTCTTCTCCAGTTAAGGGGTCTTTATCCACCAACTTACAGGACGTATTTCCACCCCCATAATTTGTGATTCTTAAATCCGAACCCAATAAATTCGAACGGTATAATAGTAGAGCTACTTCATCCCCAACTAAGGATTGAGCTTTCTCTTCGTTCCACAAATAATTTACATGCTTGTATGTTCTCACTGTTTTGAAATTTTTAAGTTATTATTCTAGTGTTTTAGCAAATCCAACTATACATATAGACAGTATAATGGTAACAATACCGGCTATAATCGCCCTATATGTTGGCTTACTAACGCCTTTCCATTCTTTTAACGCAATTCCCCAAGCATTGGATATCAAGATGATAAATGCCATATGAAGAATCCATGAGCTTGCTCCATTCCCTAAACGACTCTCTCCCATTCCATAGAAAAAGAATTGTAAATACCAGGTCGTACCTGCAACGGCACATAGGAGAAAATTCTTACCTAGTGGTGTCGATGATTTGGTATAATCACCAAAACTTCTGTTCTTAAATAATAAATATAAACACCATATAAAATTGGTGGTAAAACCACCCCACAAAATCACAATGTAGGTAACATTGTTTTGGTATAAAAACTCGCCTTCTCCAGGATTTGCAGCTTTCCATAAATTATTAGCTACCTCTGCCATGGGTTTGCCTGACTCAATTCCGAAGTTAAAACATGCGCTTAATACGCCTGATACGATCGCAACAATTATTCCCAATCCAAAGTTATATTCTGTTGAATTTTCATTGGTTGAATTGGCTAAACCTTTCTCCTTTAACACACCAGCCTTTCCACACAAATAAATACCTAACACACAGACCATCAAACCTATCAAAACACATATCCCTGCACTTTCAGTAAAGAAATAGTCTATACCATGCTTTCCATCAGCTTTGTTAAAAAAGTAATATATGGCTGGCATTAAAGACCCAAAAACCATACTTAAACCTAATATAACACTACTTCCGAGCGAGACACCAAGGTATCGAACCCCAAGTCCATAGGTTAATCCTCCGATTCCCCATAGGGTACCAAATAAAAACGTATATCCTAAAATACTACGCTCTGTATTACTTATAATTTCTACAAAATTTGGAATAGTTAAATACGCGGCGATAGGTGGAACAATGATCCAGGAAAACAATCCCCCCAATATCCACATCGCTTCCCAAGACCAGCCTTTGACTTTCTTGTACGGAACATAAAAACTTCCGGATGCAAATCCTCCAATTAAATGAAATATAACACCTGCTAATGCATTCATAACTTCCTTTTAAAAATATTTTAGGTTATAACTTAATCCGAAGATATTCTAATTTTTATTTTTAACTGTTATGGACTGTCATGGTATTTTACTATAGCAAAAATTAACTTGTTTGATCGTTTGAATAGAAATTATTCAAAATGAGAAATTTAAACCATAAAATAAGACCAAGTATTTACTTGGTCTTAGCTCGCAATAAAAAATATCTTTAATAAATCAATTTTCCCGCGGTACTCTTTTTTACCTCTTCTAAGGATACCCCTTCATGCAACTCGATTAATACAAAACCTCCTGAAGGATGAATATCATAAACAGCCAATTCAGTAACTATTCGCTTGACACATCGTATCCCCGTTAGTGGAAGTTCGCATGCCGGCAGTAACTTAGATTCCCCTAGTTTATTCACCTGTTGCATAGCAACAATGATATGATCAGCACTGGCCACCAAATCCATTGCTCCTCCCATGCCTTTCACCATTTTCCCCGGTATTTTCCAATTCGCTATGTCTCCATGTTCGGAAACTTCCATGGCACCTAGAATAGTGAGATCAATTTTTCGGGATCGGATCATCCCAAAACTCATGGAAGAATCAAAAAATGCAGCCCCCGGCAAAGAGGTGATGGTTTGTTTTCCCGCATTGATGTAATCCGCATCCTCCTCTCCTTCCCAAGGAAAAGGCCCCATACCCAACATGCCATTTTCACTTTGCAATACCACTTGCATATCCTTTGGTATATAATTCGCCACCAAGGTCGGAATTCCTATTCCTAAGTTGACATAATATTTATCTTTGATTTCTTGCGCTATACGCTTTGCAATTCCAAACTTATCTAACATATCCTAGCATTTTTTAATAATCATGGCACTCGCGCCACCACCACCATTACAGATAGATGCCAATCCATAAGAACCATTTTCTTGTTGTAGAATATGGCATAAAGTCACCAATATCCGAGCACCTGAACAACCTAGGGGATGTCCCAAAGAAACAGCTCCTCCATACACATTGAGTTGATCTGTCGAAACCCGAAGTATTTTCGCATTTGCTAAAGCCACCACAGAGAATGCTTCATTAAATTCAAAATAATCTATATCATCAATGACCATATCGACTTTTTGCAATACTTTTTGTACTGCCAAAGCAGGACTCGTTGTAAACCATTCAGGAGTTTGCTCCGCATCCGCATAGCCGATAATCTCAGCCAATGGTTTAACCCCTAATTCCAACATTTTCTGTTCACTCATTAAGATTACTGCTGCAGCCCCATCACTTAATGTCGATGAATTGGCTGCAGTAAGGGTACCCTCTCGATCAAATGCAGGCTTCAACTGCGCAATTTTTTCAAAATTGACTTGCTTATACTCTTCATCCTGTTGTATTATTACGTTACCCATCCGGTTTTCGATCATCAAAGGAGTTATTTCCGCATTAAATTTTCCAGTTTCCCAAGCTATTTTACTCCGGGTATAAGACTGGATAGCATATTGATCTTGATCCGCTCGACTAAATCCATATTCCTTTGCACAAATTTCCGCACATGAACCCATTGCTTGCTGACTATACACATCAGTCAAACCATCTTTTACAATTCCGTCAATTAGTATTTGGTCTCCAAACTTAGCTCCCCACCTATTGGAGCTTTGATAATATGGAACTAAACTCATATTTTCCATTCCTCCGGCTGCAACCACCTCTGCATCTCCTAATAGAATTTGTTGCAAACCTACCGCAATCGCTTTCATTCCACTTGCACAGACTTTATTGATCGTAGTTGCTGGAATATGATCCCCAAAACCTGCATATTTTGATGCTTGTCTAGCTGGTGCCTGCCCCAGGTTCGCTTGAAGAACAGACCCCATATAAACTTCATCTATATGATCCGAAGTAATCCCTGCAGCATCTACAGCGGCAGTTAACACGTGCGCACCTAATTTCGTTGCCGGAATTTTGGATAAACTTCCTCCAAAAGATCCAATCGCCGTCCTTTTAGCTGCGACAATAAATACACGTTTAAGCATAATCTTCTTTTTTTCTTACTGTACGTTGTTCTATCCTTTTTTCATAATTAGCCCCTTGGAATATTCGATGAACAAAAACTCCAGGGGTATGAATAAAATTAGGATCGAGTTCACCAGGTTCTACTAATTCTTCCACCTCGGCAATCGTAATTTTACCACACATCGCCATAGCATGATTGAAATTTTGAGCAGTACCACGATAAACCAAGTTTCCAGACCGATCCCCTTTCCAAGCTTTCACAAATGCAAAATCAGGCTCAAAAGCATATTCCATTAAATAATCTTTCTCCACTCCATGAAAAGTAAATCGACGTTGTTCTTTGCCATCGGCTAATTCTGTTCCTATTCCCGCTGGCGTATAAATAACAGGAAAACCATATCCACCAGCCATGAGTCTACTCGCCAATGTGCCTTGAGGAATAAGTTCAACTTCCAATTCGCCACTTAGCATCTGCCGTTCAAATTCTGCATTTTCACCAACATAGGAAGCAATCATTTTTCTTACTTGTCGATTCTTCAATAAAATACCCAATCCAAAATCGTCTATACCAGCGTTATTGCTGATGCAGCATAATTCTTTTATACCTTTTTGCCACAATGCTTGAATTAAATTCTCCGGGATCCCACATAATCCAAATCCTCCAAAGGAAATGGTCATTCCATCTCTTACGTCTTGGATGGCGGCAAAAGCATGCTCTACAGTTTTATCTATCATCTCAAAAAATTGAAAAATTAACTTGTATTCAATTCTCTTAAACAAGCAGATTCCTTCAACCCAAACCTTACCCTTCTTACTGCTTTATCAAAGAATCCTGATCCTGATTCATCGGCTTAACTAGAATTATGGAACTCTTCCCATTACTGAAAACCAATGGTTTAATACGTTTATAATCAGGTTAAAGTTAATTAAAATTCATGCACAGGAAGTTGGAAGAGCTATTTTTACTAATCCTTTAAAAGAATAGAAACATTATTTAAAACTTGATATTAAATAAGTTTAGCTACTGAAAAAAAAGAAATAACTGAACGTAGAATCGCTAAAGAACAATCGCATTCCTTAAGATTAAGTAATTTTAAAAAAGTATTAATCTATTTATTAAACAGGTTAAATTTGAGTTTATTTTAGATTTTTTAATTAAATTGCTAAACTTGATTTTATTAAGCGAGAAAAACATTTTTAATATGCGAATTTTATCTTTTTTAGTATTGTTTTGGGTGTTAACACCTACAGTGTTTGGTCAAACACTTCAACAAAAATTACGGTCAACAAGTCTAGATAGCCAATTTGTGATTTTAAACATTCAATCTAGATCTCAAGATGCGGACTTCAAAATAATTAGGAAAAGCAATTTGGACATCATCCGCCAAAATGTAAAAGATTCCTTAAGTAGATACAAAAAAGAAATCACCGAGCTGAATGGTAGTGCATCTTCTTCCGCTGGAAGTATCAAAGGATTGAAGGATTCTGTGCAGCATTTATCCGCAAGCTTAGAAGTAGAGCAAAATAAAACCGACAGCATCAGTTTTTTGGGTATTAATTTCTCCAAAAGTTCCTATCATACCTTAGTATGGTCAATTATTATCGTTCTCGGATTAGCTTTCTTTGCAACTTTGGTTGCTTTCCGAAAAGCGAAAGTAGATACCGACGAAAGTAAAAACACCGTAGACCAATTACAGGAAGAACTGCAAAATCTCCGTAAAAAATCTATGGAAAAGGAACAATTGCTCAAACGCCAATTATTGGACGAACAATTGAAACGAAATTCTTAAATTCTAAGAGATTAGATTTTAGTAATTAAAACATAAGCCTGAGCTGTACGCTCAGGCTTTTTTATTTCTAAGCATGTCTTAGTGTTTATTTAAAAACGTTTAAAAATCATTCAATACTCCATTGGATTAACTATGGAGATTCATCGGAAATTTACAAATAAGATCCAAACGATGTCCGACGAAGATCCGAAGGAGAAGCGTCTAAAAGCTGAAAAAGATTCTATGATGCGGACGATGGAATGTGGTAGATCCGCTTGCGGAGAAAAGTAGAAGATGGTCAGCATTCACCTATGCATTTAATAATCCAATCAGATTTATAGATCCTGATAAAAGAGATCCTATTTATGTTAAGAATTTTTGGGAGACTGTTAAACTTATTGGAGATGACGGTAAGTCCGACGATACGTCTTTCTAGTCAAAGGATCTGTTAAAAGAGAAGTAAAGCAGTCAACAAAAGCGGGCGAAAACTATCGAGGAGATTTGTCTGAAGGTAAAATGTTATGAAAGTACCTAAAGGTGGTGTTTGATGTTTGCTTTAATAGGTTTGTGTATCTCATGCACGTCGATGCAATGTACTGTTAATAAGAATAATCTTAAACTTTGGGATATTCGATATCTGTATTCGATATCTGTAGGTAAAAGGATTGAAAGCCCGATCTCTCTAGTTCGGGCTTTTTACGTTAGTATCGCCTGCATCTTATTTTTGGCGAGGAACGCATCGAGCAGTGCAAACACGTACTGCTTTTCACCTTCGTCAAGCGGGTATAACTGTTGAAGATGTAGAAGGGTATTTAAGAAGCTGTACGTTATCCGTTGCCGATTTTTTTATAAATGTGGTGCTACTAGCTCAAGCGTAGCTTCCTAAGGTTAAACGTCTTTTCGAGGATAGTGTTGAACCACTGATTACCTGATTATACTTATTTTAATTAAGGATAAATAATATTCAGTTCTTTTCAGAATAATCATTTCCTCTGTGGTTCGAAATCGAGTTAATGTACTTGAATATATCATCGCGAGCTTGCTTCGCAAGCTCGCGATGACGGCAGCAGTTGATCTGGCGGAGCCTGAGCTACCCTTCAGACTTCACCTGATGCTCTACTTTACCTCCTTTAGCGCTATCAATAATAATTTTAAGGTTTGCTGGTTTTCCTTTCACAATCCATCTTACTTTTACCGCAGACATCCCTTCAATACTAGGCACTTCAATTTGAGCGGGTTGAAAACGTTGTTCTACTGTTTCATTAAAATCCGCGTTCAAGACGCGCATACCGGTCAATACTTGTGCGCCTTCTAAATGAATAAGGTTTGGTCTTTCAATTTTATAACGCACATCATGATCGGAGTGAGTTGGAATAATCCGATCGTTCCATATCGTGGCATTAACTTCATATAAATTAGCACCCAAGGATTTTACCGTCGTTTCCAACACTTCTAACTTGGGCATATGGTAGGCATGATAAATGGTAAATGCGGCATTTCGATGAGCATCTTCTAATAATAAAAATCCTGGATGATTTCGAGTATAGTTCTTTTTAGCACCCCCTATTTCGATTTTACCAAATTGCGGATGGTCATATTCCTTCCAAGGCACATAGGCATCACCAAACATCAGGTATTTATCAAAATCAATATATTCATCCGAACCTCTTAATCCAGCATCTTCCTTGTTGTTAAACAGTTTATAACTGGTCATTAATTCATTGGAGAAGGTAAATATCCCACGAGTTAAAGCCAGAAAATCAATTTCACCACCATACACCGTATATAAATCTTTATGGATTACAATGTAATTATAACCTGGTAACATCTTAGCTCCTGCCGTTCCTAGCGCATCATATACTTGAATATCCTTTCGAGAATAAAATTGTTGATCTTCAGCTGCTCCAGGCCCCCTTAAAATCATTCCTCCATAATTATGGTAAGATTGTGCTCCTGCAATATTGGGATGTGCATAAATAAATTTCTTAACGGCTTGAGTTTCTGGCAATGTACCTGGATAATATAAGGCTCCATGCTGTACATAACTAGGCTGCCAATTCCATCCCCAATCGCGATTAGGATCATAGGTACCTGTTATATCCTCATTAACCAATCCATCTCCATCATTATCAATCCCTTCAAAACCCAACATTTCATACGCTCCAATTTCCCCAGGTTTAACCATCAGCATGCGGTTAGGATTTTCCGGATCTACTTTATATTTTCCGGTTTTAGTTTTTCGACGCATCATCACAATTTGACCATCATCATCTAAATCATCGTATAAATCTTCAGCAACCAACCCGTCACCATCATTATCAAATGGTCGTCGACCTGTCCTTGAAGAATGCATGTTGTTTGGTTCATAAATAAAGTATTCTCGAGAATCAGGGTTGATGGTTGGCGCAATATAAAACACTTTATCTTTCAATAAGTCCCGAATAAAATCTACTGTATGTACATTCTCTACTAAATACCAAGCCGTATACATAGCGATTTCGGAACCTTGCAATTCATTGGCATGGATATTCCCATCGATCCACATAGCAGGTTTACGATTGGCATCCCCATGTTTAAAATCTGTAACAGTCAATACAAATATATCTCGGCCTTCATAACTTTTACCAATAGATTCATATTTGACATATTCTGGGTAGGCTTTTTGCAGATCCTTATAAAATTGTTCCATTTGCTTTAAGTCATGATAGCGACTCCAATTCATTTGTACCTTAGGATTGGAGGGCGATCCTACAGCGCGTAGGCCAGCAATTTCTTCCTGAATATCGCTTTTTTTCTGTTGTGCATACCCATCAAAGATCCCAAACAAAAAAACTAATAGGGAAATTTTTATTATTAATTTCATCATGATATGGCTTAAAGATTAATGCTAATTGTTTTTTCTCCAGCGGATGGACACCCCACCGTTAACTGGACCTTACCTTTGCCTTTCACTAACCAAGAAAAGCTTTTCGATTCACCCGCCTTCAAGGATGGATGTAATTGAAGGCGCTTTCCACTTAAAAACTGCTGACTTTTTTGTAAATCCAAGATGGATTTCATTTTCGACACCTGTTTCAGTCGGTCTGCAATTTCTGGATAGGTTGGCATTTCACCTGTATTATACACGTTTATTTCTATTCGATAAATATCCTCTCCTAAAGCTTCAATCTTTGGTTCTGTGAATTCAAGGACGGCCATTGCTTTCAACAAGCGAACAATAAACCGTGTATGTAGGGTAGCCGACTCTTCTAAAAAATTCAGAGGAGGATTATGTATAAATCGTTCAACAACACCACCTACTTCCACCTCTTGATTTGGAAAAGCAGGATGATTTACTTTTGTCCATGGTAAAATGGCTCCTTGTATGGACTGATCTTTTACCCATAACATAAACTTCTCTTCAGGCTTACTCGTGGGTAAATTTATTTTTTGTGCACTAGAATCTTTTACCGCTGGCACCCACCAGGTAGGAGTAACAAAGCTAAATTTACCAGTATGGTAATATATGGTATTACTTAAATTACCTTTATTGGGATTCAACTTTGAGGCCTCTCCCAATGGTTTCATATGTTCATTGTAAAATTGACTAACCAAGTTAGATACTTGCACATCCTGATTGGTCCAGGATTGCACAATACGTTCGGATGCTTTTCGCTGATCAAATTGTTCTGCAATGGATAAATTATTCTGTAACCCAAAATGAAGTACTGTTGCAATTTGTGGATGATTGAAAATTAAATCAACGATAGCCTTAGTCTCTGGTTCAGATGCTGCATAATCGCCAGATTCTTGTTCAAAAAACGGATAATCAAAAGTAAAATTACGATCAATATTTACCCCTCCCTCGCCATCTTCTCCAAACCATTCATCCATATCGGCGTTTAACCCTTCTGCATAGAGTTCATAATTTCCTTTATCCCCTTTATTAGTTTCCACCCGTTGCATATAGTCTGCATTCAAAACATGGGGTTTATATGGGCCTACGGGCATTTTCACCCGCATCTGAGCGATTACTCCGTCGTTATTTAAGTCTTGAGGAGGATCTTCGTCCAATCGACCATCTCGATCATTGTCAATATTACGTGCATTCCCTGAGGACCAATGCAAGGCATTGCTATTTCGCTTATACGCATCAGGGTTTAATAAAGGCACTATCCAAATCGATTTTTTATCCAATAGTACATTCAGCTCATCAGCAGGCAATGATAGTAACTGTTGACTAACATTTAATGCATTAATAATTCCTGCAGGATGTTTACCATCTACGCCAGCAATGATTAATAAAGTAGGTTTAATCGCTGTTCCTTGTTGGATTTTAATAATAGGAATGTCTTCATGAGCATAACTTTTTCCTATGTTAGTGACCGTAGATTGTTTCAAAGATCCTATGGATTTAATTTGTTGTTGAAGTGCTTGGTATGTCGGATAATTCCATTGCGCAGAAAGCATTCCTGGAAAACTCAGACAACAGCATAGAAGCAGCAGATATTTCATAAATAAGGGACTTAGTTCCTTATAAAACTAAGGATTCTAAGACGCATATTCTGTCCTTTTGTAATAAAAACTAAAATTGTTTTAAGGAAATAGCATCATAAATGTGGATTCTGTTCTACCGACGAGTTAAAAAGTCCATGCAATAACTTAAAAAACAAGCGTCAAAAGTTAAAATGAATGGGTTTCTGAAAAAATAAAAATTAAATATGCTTATCTCTTTTGGTTTTAACTAGATAAAACTTATTTTTGCATTCCAAAATGGAGCCTGTAAAAAGGCTGTATTTAAATTGATTAATAAATTTTAGTCCCCAGAATATGCCCAATATTGGTAAAATAGCACAGATTATCGGCCCAGTGGTTGACGTCAACTTTGCCGACAATGAAAATCTTCCTAAGATTTACGATGCATTGTACATTGAAAAAGAAAATGGACAACGTGTTGTATTAGAGGTTCAACAACACTTAGGTGAAGAACGTGTACGTACAATTGCGATGGATGCTACCGAAGGTTTAGTTCGTGGTATGAAAGTGGTTGACACAGGTGCCCCAATCAAAATGCCTGTAGGTGAAGAAATTAAAGGTCGTGTATTTAATGTTGTTGGAGATCCAATTGATGGGATCAAAAGCTTGGATAAATCAAACGGTCGTTCGATTCACAATGTTCCTCCAAGGTTTGAGGATTTATCTACAGAATCAGAAGTATTATTCACTGGTATTAAGGTTATCGATTTATTGGAACCTTATTCGAAAGGAGGAAAAATTGGATTGTTCGGTGGAGCGGGTGTTGGTAAAACAGTATTAATTCAAGAGTTAATCAACAATATCGCTAAAGGTCACGGTGGTCTATCCGTTTTTGCTGGTGTTGGTGAGCGTACTCGTGAAGGAAACGATTTACTTCGTGAAATGTTGGAATCTGGTATTATTAAATACGGAGATCATTTCATGGAAGAAATGGAAAAAGGTCAATGGCCATTAGATACCGTTGATTTAGAATTAATGAAAGAATCAAAATGTACGTTTGTATTCGGTCAAATGAATGAGCCTCCAGGTGCACGTGCTCGTGTAGCATTATCTGGACTTACTATAGCGGAATATTTCCGTGATGGTGATGGCCAAGGAAAAGGTCGTGACGTATTATTTTTTATCGATAATATCTTCCGTTTTACACAAGCAGGTTCTGAAGTATCGGCATTATTAGGTCGTATGCCTTCAGCAGTAGGTTACCAACCTACCCTAGCTACTGAAATGGGACTTATGCAAGAGCGTATTACATCCACTAAAAACGGATCAATTACTTCCGTACAAGCGGTATATGTACCTGCAGATGATTTAACTGACCCTGCGCCAGCTACAACATTTGCTCACTTGGATGCAACAACAGTATTATCACGTAAGATTTCGGAATTAGGTATCTATCCAGCAGTGGATCCATTAGATTCAACTTCTCGTATTCTTTCTCCAGCGGTTTTAGGTGATGAGCATTATAATACTGCACAACGTGTGAAAGAAATTCTACAACGTTATAAAGAATTGCAAGATATCATCGCCATCTTAGGTATGGACGAATTATCTGAAGAAGATAAATTAACAGTACACCGCGCACGTCGTGTTCAACGTTTCTTATCTCAACCTTTCCACGTAGCAGAGCAATTTACAGGCTTAAAAGGATGTTTAGTAGATATCAAAGACACCATTAAAGGATTTAACATGATCATTGATGGAGAAGTTGATGAATATCCTGAAGCTTCTTTCAACCTAGTAGGAAGTATTGATGAAGCGATTGAAAAAGGTAAAAAATTATTAGCAGAGGCTGTTTAAGTTTTAAAAAAGATTGCTGACAAGAGCTATGGGATTTGAGAATATAATTTAATATTGTATTCTCAAATTTTTAAAGATCTCAGATCTCCTGTCGAACATCTCACATCTCAATATCGAATGAAATTAACTATAATTACTCCAGACAAACTAGCTTATGAAGGTGAAGTAACTGCGGTTACCGTACCAGGATCGGCAGGATCTTTTCAAATTTTGAAAGATCACGCGGCTATTGTGTCTACGCTAGAAGATGGTAAGGTCATTGTCAAGAATAATAATGAGGAAATTGTCATTATTATTAAAGGTGGTGTGGTCGAAGTTAAGGAAAACAATATCGTCATATTAGCTGAAGGAATATCCGGATAATAGCGCTATAAAAGATTATAAAAGCCCTTAAGACTTCCAGTTTTAAGGGCTTTTTATTTACAGTAAGATTTTCCTAAAATAAGTCCAGTTTTTCATCAAATCCAGTTCACCCATGCGCTTAGATTTTAAATAAAAATATACCCCATTTTTGATTTTTAGGAAGAATTTGGATAGAAATTGAAAAAAATAGCCATTTTAAAAAATATACCAATTTTAATTCGAGTCTACAGACTACAAAATTATATTAACAATAATAGCTATATTAGTAAAATATAATTTTCCAAAAATTATAAATACGAAATAATAAACTTATTCAAAATAATTAGATTGCCTATTGTAAAGAATTTTTATTCGGCTTAACTTACCATTGTATTAAATAAGAAGCCTTGTGTTTGCCTAAGTATTATGCTGACATAAGAAAACCATTGAGGGATTTATGGAATATTATAATCAAGACACGTTAATCTATTTAAACACTGATTTTGTGCAAGCAAGCAGTGCAGGAATAGATATGTTTGGACAATCCCTACATTATGGTTATGGTGCCTTCGAAGGATTGCGTGCCTATAGTACCCATAACGGGACAAGAATATTCAAAGCAGAGGAACATTTTGCACGATTAGCAAAATCATGTGAGACCATCGGACTTCCCTTTGAATGGGATAATCGAACGCTTATAGAAAAGTCCTATGAATTATTAGAACTGAACAATCTGCGGGAGGCTTATATCCGTCCCTTGGTTTTTTCAGGTTCAAACATGCATTTAACATCTTCAAACGTTGCCAACATCATGATTGCTGCTTGGGAATGGGGCCCTTATTTAGGACAAAACTTATTACGCGTAAATATTTCAAAGATTGAGCGACCAAATCCAAAATCCTTCCCTACTGAAGCGAAGGTTTCTGGGCAGTACATCAATTCTATTTTAGCAACTAGTGATGCGATAAAAAATGGATTTGATGAGGCCTTATTATTGGATCAAGATGGCTTTGTAGCTCAGGCATCAAGTGAAAACTTATTTATAGAAAAAGATTTCAAAATTTACACCCCACCATTGGGCAATATATTCCCAGGAATTACGAGGGAAACGGTGATTGAAATCTGTAAGAGCTTGAATTTTGAAATAATAGAAAAACGACTAACCATCAAACATATATACGAAGCTGATAGTGCCTTTTTAAGTGGCACTGCAGCTGGTATAATAGGAATTAAACAAATCGACAATATGATCTTCTCCGAAGATTGGGAAGATAGTATTGGCGCATCTATTCAACGAAAATATAAAAACTTAGTATTAGAGCAAGAGAATTATGAAGTCATCATCTAATAACGAAAAGGGGATCAATAAGTACAGCCGTATCTTCACCCAAGATGAAACACAACCAGCAGCTAAAGCCATGCTTTATGGAATTGGGCTTACGGATGCAGATATGGAAAAAGCACAGGTCGGTATTGCCAGCATGGGTTATGATGGAAATACCTGTAACATGCATTTAAATGACTTGGCACAAGTCGTTAAAAAAGGCATTTGGAACAATGACTTAGTGGGATTAACTTTTGGAACCATTGGCGTAAGTGATGGGATGAGTAATGGTACTGAAGGAATGCGTTATTCATTGGTATCAAGAGATGTTATTGCAGATAGTATCGAAACCATTTGTGGTGGACAGTATTATGATGGAGTAATTGCAATACCTGGCTGTGATAAGAATATGCCTGGCGCAATTATGGCTATGGGTCGCTTAGATAGACCTGCTATCATGGTTTATGGTGGTACTATTGCTCCTGGTCATTATAAAGGTGAAGAATTAAATATCGTATCCGCTTTTGAAGCTTTAGGTAAAAAGATTGCAGGAACAATATCAGACGAAGATTATGATGGCGTTATCCGACATACTTGTCCCGGTGCAGGAGCATGTGGAGGTATGTATACAGCAAACACGATGGCCTCTGCAATTGAAGCTATGGGAATGAGCT
This sequence comes from Sphingobacterium sp. HJSM2_6, assembly GCF_049316305.1. NCBI lineage: Bacteria > Pseudomonadati > Bacteroidota > Sphingobacteriia > Sphingobacteriales > Sphingobacteriaceae > Sphingobacterium > Sphingobacterium sp. HJSM2_6. The sequence goes on along the minus strand of NZ_JBMOXB010000002.1, from coordinate 201,572 downwards.
TACCTTATTCTTCCTCTAATCCTGCGACTTCGGAGGATAAAAAACAAGAATGTTTAGAAGTAGGTAAATACATTAAAATTCTATTAGAAAAAGATATTAAACCTTCCGATATCATGACTCGTAAAGCATTCGAAAATGCAATGAGAGCAATTGTGATATTAGGTGGTTCTACCAATGCAGTATTACATTTTATAGCAATGGGTAAATCAGTGGGTGTAGATATTAGCCCTGATGATTTCCAACGTATGTCTGATGAGACTCCAGTATTAGCAGATTTTAAACCTTCTGGTCAATATCTGATGCAGGATTTACATCAATATGGTGGTATTCCTGCTGTATTGAAATATTTATTGGATGAAGGCTTATTACACGGGGATTGTTTAACCGTGACGGGAAAGACCGTTGCAGAGAACTTAGCAGACGTAAAATCCATCATGGATTATAATCAAGCTATTATTCACCCTTTAAATAAACCAATCAAAGCTACTGGTCACTTGCAGATTTTATACGGAAATCTTGCCGAGCAAGGTTCTGTAGCGAAAATCTCTGGAAAGGAAGGGGAAAAATTTGTTGGTCCTGCACGTGTATTTGATGGAGAGCAGGATTTAGTAAAAGGCTTGGAAACAGGAAGAATTCAAAAAGGCGATGTTATCGTTATTAAAAATGAAGGTCCTAAGGGAGCACCAGGAATGCCTGAAATGCTTAAACCAACTTCATTGATTATTGGCGCTGGATTAGGTAGTACCGTTGCACTAATCACCGACGGTAGATTTTCAGGCGGAACACATGGTTTCGTTGTGGGACATATCACCCCTGAAGCTTTTGAAGGTGGATTAATTGGATTGGTACAAGATGACGACATCATTGAAATTGATGCTGTAAACAACAGCATTAATTTGCAAGTTTCGGAAGAAGAAATTGCCAATAGACGTTCAACTTGGACCCAACCTGCATTAAAAGTTACCAAAGGGGTATTGTATAAATATGCTAAAACAGTAGCAAATGCCTCACAAGGTTGTGTGACAGATTTATAAAGGAGAAATGCGAGGTGAGATTTTATAATTTGCGCTCATTTCGAATGTTTGAAATCTCTATATAATTTAAATAGTAAACAAAATACATTTATTCGGCAGAAATTGTTCTAAAACAAAATGTCTGAAGGCTAATGTTTAACAATAAAAACTAAAAAATGAGTACACTTGAAAAAACGGAAACTATGGAACCAAAAACCATAGCTGCCAAAACCCAAATCTCGGGTTCCCAAGCTGTATTAGAAGCTTTAATCCACGAGGGGGTGGATACCATATTTGGGTATCCTGGAGGGGCTATTATGCCAATTTATGATGCATTGTATGATTACAATGAGCAATTAAAGCATATTCTGGTCCGTCACGAACAAGGTGGAGTACATGCTGCACAAGGTTATGCACGTACCTCAGGACGTGTGGGTGTGGCTTTTGCTACCTCTGGACCTGGAGCAACCAACCTGGTCACTGGATTAGCAGATGCAATGATCGATAGTAATCCTATAGTCTGTGTCACCGGCCAAGTATTTGCATCCTTGTTAGGAACAGATGCTTTCCAAGAAACAGATGTCATCAATATTACCACTCCAGTTACGAAGTGGAATTATCAAGTTACGGATGCAACGGAAATACCTAGTGTATTGGCAAAAGCATTTTATATTGCCCGAACAGGAAGACCTGGACCCGTATTGATTGATATTACGAAAAACGCTCAAATTCAACTGTTTGATTACGAGGGCTATGAACGCTGTAATCATGTACGCAGTTATCGTCCGACTCCGATTGTTCGAAAAGAATATGTAGAGGAAGCGGCAAAATTAATTAATGAAGCAAAAAAACCTTTTGTTTTATTTGGACAAGGGATAATTCTTGGAAAAGCAGAACAAGATTTCAAAAATTTCATTGAGAAGGGTGGTTTCCCTGCCGCAAGTACCGTCATGGGATTAAGCGCCTTGGAGACTGATCACCCATTACACGTTGGTATGCTTGGGATGCATGGAAACTATGCTCCTAATGTAATGACAAACGAATGTGATGTATTAATAGCCATAGGAATGCGTTTCGATGACCGTGTCACTGGTCGATTGGATAAATATGCCAAACAGGCGAAAGTTATTCATTTGGATATTGATCCCGCGGAGATTGATAAAAATGTTAAATCGACAGTTCCAGTTTGGGGTGATTGTAAAGAAACATTACCGATGTTGACAGACCTGTTAGTGAAACAAGACCATACGGCTTGGGTTCAAAAATTTAGAGCACTAGAGCAAGAGGAAATCAAAGAAGTCATTCAAGAAGAATTAAATCCAAGTTCAGACATTTTGACCATGGGTGAAGTCATCAAAGTATTGAATGAATTATCTGGTGGAAATGCGGTAATCGTTACGGATGTAGGTCAACACCAAATGGTAACTTGTAGGTATGCAAAATTTAATAGTTCCAAATCCAATGTAACCTCAGGAGGTTTGGGTACTATGGGTTTTGGTTTACCAGCAGCTATAGGCGCCTGGTATGGTGCTCCGGAACGTGATGTTGTAGCAATCATCGGTGATGGTGGAATACAAATGACAATTCAAGAATTAGGAACCATTATGCAATTTGGCGCCAAAGTAAAGATCTTAATTTTAAACAATGAGTTCTTAGGTATGGTACGCCAATGGCAACAACTTTTTCATGATAAACGCTATTCATTTGTGAATATCACGAGTCCAGATTTTGTTGCAGTAGCCAAAGGATACTATATCGATGGAAATAAAATTTCCGAACGTAAAGATTTGAGAAATGCATTAAAAACGATGCTGGATCATGATGGAGCTTATTTATTGGAAGTCATGGTTGGCAAAGAAAACAATGTATTCCCTATGGTCGCACAAGGAACATCCGTTTCTGAAATAAGATTGAAATAACATGGAAAAACAAGAATATACCATCACCTTATATACTGAAAATTCCATTGGAATGATCGGTCGTATATCAGGGATATTTTCAAGACGCAAAATCAATATTGAAAGCTTAAACACCTCCCCTTCAGAAGTCGATGGAATACATCGCTTCACGATTTTAATTACAGAATCGGAAGAAGTGGTGAGAAAACTATGTCGTCAGATTGAAAAACAAGTGGAAGTTCTTAAAGCCTATTACAATACCAACGAGGAATTAATATGGCAAGAACAAGCTTTATATAAAGTTCCAGCAGATGTTATCGCAGAAAAAGCGTATGTGGAACGTCTATTACGCCAATATGGAGCTAATGTAGTCGTGATCAGAAACGATTATATCGTTTTTGAAACTGCAGGGCATCGCGAGGAAATAGACCGGCTGACCGAAGAATTGGGTAAATACAGTTTAATTGAGTTTGTACGCGGAGCTCGCATTGCAATCATCAAGGACAGTGCAGGTTTTCATACTAAATTAAAGCAATTCGAAAAAGAAGAGCCCGCACCAGAAATGGTGGAGAATGAATTCTTGGATCAACAAGATAAAGTTTTCACGATGTAATTGGGTTTTCAATAACCTATAGTTAACAATATAATGGATAACGTATTTAAATTTATAATAGCAAGTAGAAAAGCATTTATTCAGTTGATTGATAGTTTAACAATCGATCAGTTGAACCATATTCCAACAGGATTCAATAATAATATCATTTGGAATTTTGGGCATATCGTCGTGAGTACCCAAACATTATGCTATGTACGTACAGGCATTTGGGAAAATGCAGATTCAGTGAAATATGTTTCTGCGTATGCAAAAGGCACAAAGCCTACTTACATCGTTAGTCAAGCGGAAGTAGACGAATTAAAAACGCTCGCTATTGATAGCATCGTGCAAATAGAAAAAGATTATCAAGCAGGTGTTTTTAAGCACATTACACCTTACGATACAGCAACATATGGCAATGTACTACAGAGCTTTGAGGATGTTATTGCAACTACATCTGGCCATGATAATGTACATTTCGGATATGCTATCGCTCAAAAACGAATCATTAACAACAAATAAAAATCTAAACTGAAAAAATATTTTAAATAGTATTACAATGGCAAATTATTTCAACACATTACCTCTTAGAGAACAACTCAATCAATTAGGAGTAGCAGAATTTATGGACTCAGCAGAATTTGCTGATGGAATAAATGCTTTAAAAGGTAAAAAAATCGTAATCGTAGGTGCTGGTGCTCAAGGATTAAATCAAGGATTAAACTTAAGAGATAGCGGACTCGATGTATCTTACGCGTTGCGTAAAGAAGCTATTGAACAAAAAAGAGATTCTTGGAAAAATGCTACTGATAATAATTTTACAGTAGGTACCTATGATGAATTAATTTCCTCAGCAGACTTAGTTATTAATTTAACGCCAGATAAACAACATACAGCTGTCATCAATGCAGTTATGCCATTGATGAAACAAGGAGCTACTCTATCCTATTCACATGGTTTTAATATTGTGGAGGAAGGTATGCAAATTAGAAAAGATATTACGGTGATCATGGTGGCTCCAAAATGTCCAGGCTCAGAAGTTCGTGCGGAATACTTGAGAGGATTTGGGGTTCCAACACTTATCGCGGTTCACCCTGAAAATGACCCACAAGGAAAAGGTTGGGCAGAAGCGAAAGCCTATTGTGTAGGTACAGGAGGTCACAAGGCAGGTGTTTTGAAATCATCGTTTGTAGCGGAAGTAAAATCTGATTTAATGGGTGAACAAACTATTCTATGTGGTTTGTTGCAAACTGGATCTATCCTATCATTTGATAAAATGATTGAGAAAGGTCTTGATGCAGGATATGCTTCTAAATTGGTTCAATATGGTGTTGAAGTCATTACTGAAGCCTTGAAGCATGGTGGTGTAAGTGGAATGTTAGACCGCTTAAGCAATCCTGCAAAAGTTAAAGCTTTCCAACTTTCGGAAGAATTGAAAGATATCATGCGTCCATTATTCCAGAAGCATCAGGATGATATTATGTCTGGCGAATTTAGCAAGACCATGATGGAAGATTGGGCGAATGGCGATGCAAACTTGTTAAAATGGCGTGCCGAAACTGGCGAAACTGCGTTTGAAAAAACTGCAGCTGGTGACGTGAAAATTGATGAACAAGCGTATTTCGATAATTACTTATTAATGGTTGCATTCGTACGTGCAGGTGTGGAATTAGCATTTGAAACGATGGTAGAGGCTGGAATTAAACCAGAATCTGCATATTATGAATCATTACATGAAACCCCGCTTATCGCGAACACCATTGCTCGTAAAAAATTATTCGAAATGAATCGTGTTATTTCCGACACGGCTGAATATGGTTGTTACTTATTCGATCAAGCATGTAAACCATTATTAACGGATTTCATGAAAAAAATAGACAGCGATGTAGTTGGTAAAAATTACAATGAAGGTAGAGATGCATCGGTAGATAATATTACATTGGTTCAAATCAATGAAGTATTGCGTAACCATCCTGTTGAAATTGTAGGTAGAAAATTGCGTAAAGCTATGACTGCGATGAAAGCTATTAAAACTATTTAATTACTATTTAATTTTTCATAAATTAGAATGTAAGTTAAGGGGTAAAATTGTCGATTTCACATTTTACCCCCTATATTATTTAAAAAAGATAACAGAATACGAGAGATATGGGAAAAACATTAGTTGAAAAAATTTGGGATGCACATGTCGTCAAGAGTCAAGAAGGGTTTCCGGATATGATTTATATCGATACCCACTTGATCCATGAAGTCACATCTCCACAAGCTTTTGATGGATTAAGAAAAAGAGGATTGCCTGTTTTTCGCCCTACCCAAACCGTGGCAACGGCTGACCATAACGTTCCTACATTAGATCAGCATTTACCCATAAAAGAAGAACTTTCCCGTTACCAAGTAGATATGCTTAGCAAAAACTGCAAAGAATTTGGTATAGAGTTGTACGGATTAGGTCACCCCTATCAAGGAATTGTGCACGTAATTGGTCCAGAACTAGGCATTACCCAACCCGGGAAAACGATGGTCTGCGGAGATAGCCATACTTCAACACATGGTGCCTTCGGAGCAATCGCTTTTGGTATAGGAACTTCTCAAGTAGAGCAAGTCTTTGCAACACAATGTCTCCTTCAACAAAAACCGAAAACCATGAAAATCGAAGTCAATGGTGAATTAGGAAAAGGTGTTGGAGCTAAAGATATTATCCTTTATATCATTTCAAAAATATCGGCGGCTGGTGGCACTGGATACTTTGTAGAGTACGCCGGATCCGCTATTCGTGCTTTAAGTATGGAAGGTCGGATGACCATCTGTAATATGAGTATAGAAATGGGCGCAAGAGGAGGATTAATTGCACCAGATCAAACTACATTTGATTATGTTGAAGGACGTGAGTTTGCGCCTAAAGGTGCAGAATGGGAAAAATCCCTAGCTTATTGGAAAACACTGTATTCGGATGATGATGCTACATTTGATGCGGTATTAACTTATGATGCTGAAGCTATTCAACCGATGATTACCTATGGTACGAATCCTGGAATGGGTATAGGCGTTACGGAGCAAATACCAACAACAATTTCTCAACCAGATTCTGAAAAACCATCCTTTCAAAAAGCTTTGGATTATATGGGCTTCCATGATGGTGAACAAGTGCTAGGCAAACCCGTAGATTATGTATTTATAGGAAGCTGTACCAACTCCAGAATCGAAGATTTACGCCAAGTTGCAGCCTTCGTTCAAGGTAAACAAAAGGCGAGTAATGTCGAAGTTTGGATTGTTCCTGGATCGAAGCAAGTAGAGGCTCAAGCTAAATTAGAAGGAATCGATAAAATCTTTGAGGAAGCTGGCTTTATGTTGCGTGAACCTGGATGTTCTGCCTGTTTAGGGATGAATGAGGACAAAATTCCTGCTGGAAAATATTGTATTTCTACTTCGAATAGAAATTTTGAAGGAAGACAGGGACCAAATGCAAGGACCTTATTGGTTAGTCCTCTCACAGCAGCTGCCGCTGCCGTAACTGGAAAAATTGTAGATGTAAGAGAATTGGTATAATTAGAGTGTATGAAAAAATTTGAAAAACTTTCCTCTCGTGTAGTACCTCTACCGATTGAAAATATTGATACCGACCAAATCATTCCGGCACGCTTTTTAAAAGCAACAACACGGGAAGGTTTTGGCAACAACTTATTCCGTGATTGGCGTTATGACAGCAATGATCAGCCTAAAGCAGACTTTGTTATGAATAATCCAACTTATCAAGGAAAAATATTGGTAGCTGGGAAAAACTTTGGCTGCGGATCTTCTCGTGAACATGCTGCATGGGCGATTCAAGATTTTGGTTTTGATGTAGTGGTAAGTTCATTCTTTGCAGATATATTTAAAGGAAATGCGTTGAATAACGGTGTATTACCAATTACAGTTTCTGAAGAGTTTTTGGAAAAAATATTTGACCAAATCTTTGCAAAACCAGACGCGGAAATCGAAGTTGATTTAGAAGCTCAAACGATCCGTATAGTTGCGACTGATGATCAGTATGAATTTGAAATTAATCCATATAAAAAATCTTGTTTGATCAATGGATATGATGATATTGATTTTATATTAAGTCATAAAGCAGAAATAGAAATTTTCGAACAACAACGATAATGAAACCCTTTGTCCAAATACACAATCTATCTATTGCATATGCAGGAATTCCCGTATTGCAGGATTTGTCATGGACAATTTACCCTGGTGAACAGGTTGTGTTAGGCGGTCAAAGTGGTTCAGGTAAAACCACATTAGCCAAAGCATTGGCTGAACAAATGAACAGCAATGCTTTGGTTCAAGTAAATTATGCGAGCAACAGTCAATTAGCTTCCAAAACGATCTATATCTCCAATTGGTATCAGTTCACGAATTTGGAGGGTGACCGAAACTTCTATTATCAACAACGCTATAATAAGCATCAAGGTCATGATACCTTGACAGTACAGGCTGAATTACAGCATTATGCACATAAAGAAAATCTAAACTGGGAATCTTTATTACCAAAAATTCAACAATTTGGATTTACAGAACTTCTGTCTTCTCAACTGATCGAATTATCAAGCGGAGAACACAAAAAATTACAATTATTAAAAGGGCTTTGGTTAAAGCCTCAATTACTGCTTATTGATGAACCATATACTGGCTTAGATAAAGCTTCTAGGCAAGTATTGAACTGCTGGTTGGATGAACTTGTTGAAGAAGGTGTTCAATTAATTTTAATAAGCAATGACCAACAATATCCATCGTCCATCAATAGCTTTGCACATATTGTTGAAGGAAAGCTTGAACGTGTTTCAAAATATGAGGATTTGGTTCAAGACCGACCTCGGGAACGTAAGGAGCTACCAAGCTTTTTAAAAATAGCTCCTAATACACCTTTTGAATATGTTGCAAGATTACGAAACATCGTAATTCGTTATGACGAAAAACAAGTCTTAAAAAATGTTTCATGGGATATAAAAGTTGGGGAGCGCTGGTTATTACAGGGTCCAAATGGATCAGGAAAGTCTACCCTACTTAGTATTCTGAATGGAGATCACCCTCAGTCCTATGGTTTAGATATCGAACTTTTTGGACATAAAAGGGGCACTGGTGAGAGTATATGGGATATTAAACAGAAGATCGGTATGATCTCTCCAGAAATGCATTGGTATTTTGATCCACATGCTACGGTATGGCATACTATTGCATCTGGTTTTTATGATAGTATAGGTTGGTTTATAGACGTGAAATTTCAAGAAAAGAAACAGTTGGACGACATATTGGATTTTTTTGAATTGACGAACTATAAAAATCAGCTATTACATACGTTACCCTTAGGAAAACAACGCTTAGCCATGTTAGCTAGGTGTATCATTAAGAATCCTGCATTGTTAGTATTGGATGAACCTTGTCAGGGATTGGATGCCCAGCAGGCCCAATATTTCAATGATGTAGTAGATGAGTTAAGCCATTTTGGGAAAACCCTCATTTACGTAGGGCATTATGAAAGTCAGTTACCAAATAACTTGACTCATCAAATTCGATTAGAAAGAGGCGCAGTTGTAGCCCTAGAAAATATAGAAGAAAACGTTTTATAATTTATGAAGAAGAATATTCTTATTATTCCAGGAGATGGAATTGGACAAGAAGTCACCACCTGGGGTAAACAAGTACTCCAACATATTGCCACTCTATACGGCCATGAATTCAGTTTTGACGAGGCCATAATGGGCCATACCGCTATTGAAGCTACTGGCGACCCATTACCTGAAGAAACTCTTTCAAAAGCTAAAGCAGCGGATGCGATATTATTCGGTGCGATAGGCCACGCTAAGTACGATAATGATCCTTCTGCTAAAGTTAGACCAGAACAGGGTTTATTAAAAATTCGTAAAGAATTAGGATTATATGCCAACTTGCGTCCAATCTTGTTATTTGATGAATTGCTGGATGCTTCTAGCTTAAAACCTGAAGTATTAAAAGGTACTGACATCTTATTCTTTAGAGAATTAACAGGAGACGTTTATTTTGGCGAAAAGAAAAGAAATGAGGATAATACATTTGCTTCAGATTTGATGAATTATCACCGTTACGAAGTGGAACGGATAGCACGTAAAGCATTTGAAGCTGCGAGAACTCGTGGTAAAAAACTTTGTTCTGTGGATAAGGCCAATGTACTAGAAACCTCTAGACTTTGGAGAGAAGTCGTTCAGGAACTTGCGAAAGAGTATTCAGATGTAGAAACAGAACATATGTTTATCGACAATGCGGCTATGCAATTGGTAAAGAATCCGAAGAAATTTGATGTGGTATTAACCGCAAATTTATTTGGTGACATTCTAACTGATGAGGCATCTCAGATAGCCGGTTCTATGGGTATGTTAGCATCCGCATCAATAGGAGATGGAACAGGATTTTTTGAGCCTATTCATGGTTCTGCACACGACATAGCTGGACAAAATAAAGCGAATCCATTAGCATCAATTTTATCCGTGGCCTTAATGTTGGATATTGCATTTGGCCTCCAAGAAGAAGCTAAAACCGTAACTAATGCTGTTGCAGAAACACTGAAAGCTGGTTGGAGAACTGGTGATATAGCCAATGCTGACACCGCTGCTGCAAACATCTTAGGCACCCAAGAAATGGGCGCTAAGGTATTGGAATTTTTAACAAAGAATTAATTAAGGTATAAACATAAACAGTAAACGTATGTTACACGATCCTAATCACTTATATATTTTCGACACAACTTTACGCGATGGTGAGCAAGTACCTGGCTGCCAATTAACGACCAATGAAAAAGTCGATATTGCCAAAGATTTGGAACGTCTAGGTGTAGATATCATCGAAGCTGGCTTTCCTGTATCTAGTCCAGGCGACTTTCAATCTGTTGTCGAGCTTTCGAAAGCTGTTAATGATGTAATTATCTGTGCGCTTACTCGAGCGAATAAAAATGATATTGATGTTGCTGCAGAGGCACTAAAATATGCGAAGAGACCACGTATCCATACGGGTATAGGTTCATCGGACATGCATATCAAGTACAAATTCAACAGCACACGTGAAGAAATTTTGGAACGTGCCATACAAGCAGTGAAACATGCAAAATCCTATGTTGAGGATGTGGAATTTTATGCAGAAGACGCAGGTCGTGCAGATTTAGCATTTCTGGCCCAAATGGTCGAAGCGGTAATTGCTGCAGGAGCAACAGTAGTAAATATTCCTGATACCAATGGTTATTGCCTTCCCGATCAATATGGAGCAAAGATTAAATATTTGACTGAACATGTGCGCAATATTGATCAAGCCATCATTTCTGCACATTGCCATAATGATTTGGGTTTAGCTACAGCAAACTCTATATCGGCGATTCAAAATGGTGCTAGACAAGTGGAATGTACCATCAATGGAATCGGAGAACGCGCTGGAAATACATCTTTAGAAGAAGTGGCCATGATTTTGAAAGTTCATAATCAAGTTTTTGGCGGATTAACATCTAATATTGACAGCAAAATGTTTACCTATATCTCTCGCAAAGTGAGTGATATGATGAATATGCCTGTTCAGCCTAATAAAGCTATTGTGGGTCGAAACGCGTTTGCCCATAGTTCTGGAATACATCAGGATGGATTTTTAAAACATCGTGAGAACTATGAAATCATTAGACCTGAGGACGTAGGTTTACTGGAAGCAGATATTATCTTAACAGCAAGATCTGGTCGTCATGCATTGAAACATCATTTAGAACGTTTAGGTTATCATTTAGATAAAGATTCTTTAGCGGATTGCTACCAACGTTTTTTGATATTAGCCGATGCTAAAAAAGAAATAGTCGATGAGGATTTATTAATCCTAGTCAAAAATAATTAATTTAAAGGCTGTAGCAATACAGCCTTTAAATCTACCTATCAAATCTAATAATCAGCATGAGCTTAGATCTAACTACTTTAAACATAGACTCTATACAAGCAAAGGAAAGAATTAAGGATGTGGTTACACGTACACCCTTGCAATATAACCATCATCTTTCGGAGAAGTATGGGGCAGAAATTTATCTTAAACGAGAGGATTTACAAGTAGTACGTTCCTATAAATTACGCGGAGCATATAATAAAATAAGCAGCTTATCTGCGGAAGAACTAGCCCACGGCGTGGTTTGTGCAAGTGCAGGAAACCATGCTCAAGGTGTCGCATTGTCTTGTAAAAGATTGGGTATTCGGGGGGTAATTTTTATGCCTGGCCCTACTCCACGTCAAAAAATTACGCAAACTGAAATGTGGGGGAATGGCAATATTGATATCGTATTAACTGGAGATACTTTTGATGATTGTCAAATAGCTGCTATTGCTTATGCAAATGAGCATATCATGACTTTTATTCCTCCATTTGATGATTTAAAGATTATTGAAGGGCAAGGAACTGTTGCTGTAGAAATACTTGAAGATCTTCCAAATGTTGACGCCATCTTTATCCCTATTGGTGGTGGCGGTCTATCGTCGGGTGTTTCATACCACCTGAGCCAAGTAGCACCTCATGTGAAGTGTTATGGGGTAGAACCCGAAGGTGCTCCTTCCATGCAAGCCGCAATGGAAAATCAAGGACCCATCGAGTTGCAACAAATTAACAAATTTGTGGATGGTGCTGCCGTAAAAAAAATTGGGAAATTAAACTACGATATAAGTTCGCAATTACTTAGTAGTGTTAAATCCATTCCAGAAGGCAAAATATGTACGACCATTTTAGAGCTCTACAATAAAGATGCAATTGTCGCAGAGCCGGCAGGTGCCTTGTCAATAGCTGCCCTGGAGTTTCATAAGGAAGAAATAAAAGGAAAAAAAATAGTTTGTATAGTTTCTGGAGGAAATAATGACATCGATCGCATGAGCGAGATTAAAGAAATGTCTTTACTATACGAAGGATTCAAACATTATTTTATTGTTCGATTCCCTCAAAGACCTGGTGCTTTACGATTGCTCGTGACAGAAGTTTTAGGTCCTAAAGATGATATTACTCGTTTCGAATATATTAAAAAAACCGAAAGAGAACGCGGTCCAGCATTAATAGGTATTGAATTAAACGATCCAAATGACTATATTTCATTTATAGAACGTTTGAAAGCATATAAATTTGACTATATAGAAATCAATAAAGACCAGACATTGTTTGAATATCTGGTTTAAAAGGAACTAACCCTCCAAATAATAGTTAATGTAACGGCCGGTGATTTCACTGGCCGTTGCTTGTTTATAGTGCGTTTATAAATTAGTTTGTTACAAAAGGAGTGGTTTTCTACGATTATTATTTTTGAGTCCATGAATGTTTTATTTTTATTCACTCGAACTTTCCACTCTTCGAGGAATAAAGAAGAAATTACTTCGTTTAAATGCCTGAGAATGGATATAACTTGAGGCTATCAACCCAGGCTCTGTAATAACGTTTAAGTTGAGAATTATTTCCTAATAAAAAATAAACAAATTTCATACAACAATTCTTGATATTTTAGGTTATCTATATGATTACCAATTAATAAGGAGGTACATATGAAAGCTACAACATTAATTATTGTGCTTATTTGCACAATCAGCACTGCATTCTCGCAGATTAAATTAAAAGCTCCAAAGACTAGTCCTACAGACAGTTCACACGTAAAAACGAATGATGGAGTACAAATAATGATTAAATATGGCAGTCCATCTTTGAAAGGAAGGGCCATAGGAACAGATTTAGCGACTTTCGGTCAACGCTGGAGGACTGGAGCAAATGAAACTACGACTGTAACGTTTGATCAAGACGTTACCATCAATGGCAAAAAACTTGCAGCTGGTAAATATGGTCTGAATACAATTCCTGGTAAGGCTAAAACAACCTTGATTTTTAATAAAAACTGGGATCAATGGGGAACCAAGTTTGATGAGTCTGCCGATGTCTTAAAGCTGGATGTAGATAATAAATCGGATGGCAAAAATCAAGAACGCCTGAAAATCAATGCAGAAAAATCAGGAAAAATTAATCTAAATTGGGGTGACTACGGTTGGTCTGTTCAGGTAAAACCTGATTAAAGAATTTATAAATGCATAAAGTGACCTAAAAATCCTCGTCATTTTATGCATTTAACTTAAATCCTGTTTTTCAATCAGGCATGTCCATCCTTTTTGGATTGGATTGACTTTTCGAGTAAATCAATTTTATGATTCAACGTTTTAATGAGCTGAAATTGTGCTTCCTGGGTTTCATACAGCCCTTTGATCTGCTCTTCTAACAATACATCCATTTTTTGGTGAAGACTTCTTATTTCCAATTCAGCTTTCAAATTAATCATATAATCATTCTCATTCCTCATCCTATCTTTCTCTTCTTGCCGGTTTTGACTCATCATAATTACAGGTGCTTGTATTGCAGCAATACAAGAAAGAATTAAATTCATCAAAATGAAGGGGAAAGGATCAAATTGATCTTTGGAAGGAACCATACTGTTGTAGATAATCCAACTAATGAGTATCACCGCAAACAGAATAATAAAAGACCAACTTCCACCAAATCGCGCTACTTTGTCGGATACTTTTTGTCCTTTTGTTAATATTTCTTTGCTTGGATGGATGAGTTTGTCCATTAAAACCTCTTCTTCGTCTATCGTACCCCTAACAATAGTATGTAGCTTTGCTATATATTCAGAATTCTTCTGAATTATTTTGTGAAAATCCTTATTACTTTCCATAATATGCTTGCTTTTCTGGTTTAATTGTTATTAAATATTAGGTATAAAACAATTAGAACGTCAACAAAGATTTTATTTTGGAAAATAATTTTTTTTGTGGATCTGAGGCTTATTGAAAAAGAAAATTAATCCTTATTATTCGCTTATATTTTAGAATGATGCAATCTATTTTTTTGAATCTCATCAATTCAAATACAAAAGATTGCATTTTAAAAAATTTCGTATGAGTTTGTTCAATTTCAATTGAATTTAGTTGATAAAGGCCTGTACAGGAATTTTTTATTTTATAAAATGAAAGGTTATTATTATATACAAAATTTGCTGTAATATCACAATATTTTTCATCTATTTTGACAATAAAAAAACGAAGTATTTACTTGTTCAAATTGGGCTATAAAATAGCTCACACAAGTTATCCACATACTTACTGGTTTGAAAAACAAAGACTTATCAAAGTATAGATGTTTCCTGACGTGTTTTAACCCAATTGTTAATTCAGATGTGGAAAAGTATAGTTAGCACTCGGGAAGAAATTATGGGATATTTGTTCTACTTGAGAATATAACCTCTCAATTCAAACGTTTTTTATATTACTAAAGAGTAACGCTAATTAAGTGATATTCTTTTAAATCTTAACATAACATGGCAAGAATCATTAAGTTCGAAAAAAATGACTGTGCGCCATGCGCACAAGTATCGGCATACCTTGACAATAAAGGATTAGCCTATGAAACTATTAACCCATTTGATGAGCCTGAATTAGCTGTTAAGTTTAAAGTTCGTACGGTCCCTACTGTCATAGTATTGGAAGACGAAGAGATTAAAAATCGTATTATTGGATTTAAACCTGAAGAATTAGATCAAATCGCTTTATAATTAATCACCTAATCCGTTTAGCCACATGATTAACTTATATTACGACTCAAGAACTGGAAATGTGGAACGCTTTATTCATAAAGTGATTCAGATTACAGGATGGACTGCCACCCGAATCGAGGAAGGCATGGAAATTACTGAACCAGGACATTTGGTGACTTATACCACCAATTTTGGGAAAATACCGGAAAAAACACAACAATTATTAGCTACACAAAGCCAATTGATTTATTCAGTGAGCTCCAGTGGAAATCGTAATTGGGGTAGAAATTATGCCATCGCTGCCGACAAAATCGTTGAAGAATATGCAATTCCATTTGCATTAAAATTCGAATTGTCAGGAACAATGGAAGATATTAATTTATTTATTGACATCATCAAAAATCAATACTATGATCGCAAACGAGGTAGCGAAAAGCTGGATATTGCTTAACAACGAAATCATGATCAAACATGAGGACGAGTATAGCTTACATAAAGATAAAGAAGCTGTACGCGCCTATTTTCTTGAATATGTAAATAAGAATACGGTATTCTTCTATACATTGAAAGAAAAAATCGACTATTTGGTAGAAAACAACTATTATATTGATTTCTATCAATGGTTTACGTTTGAGCAGATGGAGGAGGTTTTTAATTTTGTATATGCCAAGAAATTTCGCTTTCAGTCGTTCATGGCTGCCTTTAAATTTTTCCAAAGTTATGCGTTGAGAGACGATTCTGGCGAGAAGTTTTTAGAACGCTACGAAGACCGTGTTGTTGCGGTATCGTTATTTTTAGCGAGAGAAGAAGGTGTTAAAAAAGCGATTGAATACGCTGAAATAATGATCAACCAAGAATACCAACCCGCTACGCCTACTTTCTTAAACGCAGGAAAGAAACGTTCAGGAGAATTGGTGTCTTGTTTCTTGGATGAGATTGGTGATAATTTGAATGGAATTGGTTATGCCGTAGACTCGGCTATGAAACTGTCATCTATCGGTGGTGGTGTTTCCTTTAACATTTCTAAAATTCGTGCACGAGGTGAAGCTATCAAAGGAGTAGATGGTCGTGCTGGCGGTGTATTGCCAATTATGAAAATCATGGAAGATACGTTTTCCTATGCAAATCAATTAGGCCAACGCCCAGGTGCTGGAGCAGTTTATTTAAATATATTCCACTCCGACATTGAAGAGTTTTTAGATTGTAAAAAAATCAATGCTGACGAGAAAGTTCGTATAAAATCCCTTTCCATTGGAATTATTGTTCCTGACAAGTTTATGGAATTAGCAGAGAAAGACGAACCATGTTATTTAATCTACCCGCATACGGTGATGCAAGAGTATGGTCAGTTTTTGGATGAAATGGATATGGATTTAATGTATGACGAGTTAATTACAAATCCAAACGTTAAGAAAAAGAAAATTAATGCCCGCCATTTATTGGTTAAAATAGCACAAACTCAAAAAGAATCTGGATATCCTTACATCTTCTTCAAAGAGAATACCAACAGAGCACATGCCTTAAACGGTATAGGCCGTGTAAAATTCTCTAATTTATGTACTGAAATCATGCAAGTTTCTGAGGTTTCAGATATCAATATTTACGGTCAAGAGGATACAATTCGCTATGGTATATCGTGTAACCTTGGCTCATTAAACATTGCGACAGTAATGGATAATAAACGCATCAAAGAATCTGTAAAAACAGCCATGCGTGCCTTAACAGTTGTTACAGATGTAACCGACATCCAAATGGTTCCTTCCATCGCTAAAGCAAACCGTGAATTACATTCAGTAGGTCTTGGAGCGATGAATTTACATGGCTTCTTAGCAAAAAGCTTTATCATGTATGAATCTTCTGAAGCATTAGATTTCGCGAATACATTTTTCATGATGATGAATTATTATTCCTTGGAAGCTTCTATGGAAATCGCTAAAGAAAGACAACGTACCTTCGTTGGATTTGAAAAATCTGCTTATGCAGATGGATCCTATTTTGACATGTACTTAAATCGTGATTACAATCCAAAAACTGATAAAGTCAAAGAATTATTTGGAGATATTTATATACCAACGGTTGAAGATTGGAATAAATTAAAAGCGCAAGTGGCAGAACATGGCATTTATCATGCTTATCGTTTGGCTATTGCTCCAAATCAATCTACATCTTACATCATGAATGCTACCGCATCGGTGATGCCTATAGTAGATATCATCGAAGTCCGTGAATATGGTGATAGTACGACTTACTACCCTATGCCTTACTTGACCAATGATAATTACTTCTATTTTAAATCGGCATACGATATGGATCAGATGAAAGTATTGAAACTGATATCTGTTATTCAACGTCATATCGACCAAGGGGTTTCAACCATATTACATACCAATTCAAAGGATTCTACACGTGATTTGGCTAAATATTACATTTATGCGCATAAATTAGGATTGAAATCCTTGTATTACACGCGTACTCGTAAATCAACAATCGAAGAATGTATCTCTTGTTCAGCATAAGCAGATTAATAAATCCTAGATAAACAAGAAACGATTATAGTACAATTTGAGCTGAATTGATGGAGTCACACGACTTACTCAGTTCAGCTTCTTTAACAACAGACAAGCTACATCATGAGTAAACAATATACTGCGGTAAACTGGAATACACCAGATAATGACTATGCGTTAATGTTTTGGGAGCAAAACATTAGACAGTTTTGGATTGATACAGAGTACATTCCTTCGAAAGATATCGATAGCTGGAAAGGTTTGTCCTGGGATATGAAAGAATGTTATAAAAAAGCATTAGGTGGTTTAACCTTACTTGACACCTTACAAAGTCATACAGGTATGCCTAAAATTATTGATCATATCGATTCCTTACAAAACAAAGCGGTATTGTCTTATATGTGTATGATGGAAGCCATTCATGCGAAATCATATTCTACCATTTTTACTACAGTATCTACCACCAATGAGATCAATGATGTATTCGGATGGGTTTCTCAGAATAAGTTTTTACAATTTAAAGCGGCAACCATAGATTCCTATTATCGTACTATAGATAAAGAGAACGTAAGTAATGAAGAATTGTTTATGGCCTTAGCAGCTTCTGTTTTATTAGAATCTTTTCTGTTTTACTCAGGTTTCTTCCTACCACTGTGGTTATGCGGACAGGGCCAAATGGTTGCATCTGCTGACATTATTAAAAAGATTATCGCCGATGAATCTATTCATGGGGTATTCGTAGGTTTAATAGCGCAAGAGGTATTTGCTAAATTGCCAAATAAAGAGGAAGTAAAACAACGCTTCTTAGCTTTATTAAACGAGCTTTATGAGAATGAAATTAAATATACTGAAGAGTTGTATACGGTAGTCGGTTTGACTGCTGAAGTAAAAGAATATGTACGATACAATGGAAATAAAGCGTTAATGAACTTAGGTTTCGATCCTATATTCGAAGTAAAACAAGTCAATCCAATTGTATTAAATGGATTGAATACGGAAACAACACAACATGATTTCTTTTCGAAAAAATCCACCAACTACGAGAAAGCCACAGAGATTGTTCATCTAAAAAATGAAGATTTCTTTATGGATGCTACCGTAGAAGTTTAAGATAAATTCTCTTTGTTATCAAAAAGCCCTCTCTACTTCTGTATTGAGGGCTTTTTTTATCCCATTTAAATAGTTTAAAAATAAAAGCTTGGGTAATTACCCAAGCTTTACATTATTTACTAAAACACTATTGTCCTGATGGGTATCCAGGATTTTGTTTCAAATTAGGATTTATAGCCAATTGCGTTTGAGGAATTGGAAATAATTCTAAATGTTCTTTATTTGTCGCTTCGTGATCCCACCAATTGCCGGAGGTAAATTTCCCAAAACGGATTAAATCCGTTCTACGTTTCCCTTCAAATATAAACTCCCTACCTCGTTCAGCTAATAACTCATCCAAGGTTAATGAAGCTACAGTATACCGATTGGCCGCCCAATCGGCAGCCGCAAAGGCCCTTTGTTTGGATTGATTAATTAAATCAACTGCTTCTGCATTGGCATTACCTCCATTTTTCCGCATAATAGCCTCAGCCTTATTAAAATAAAGCTCTGTTAACCGGTAAATCAGGTAATCATTCTCTTGGTAATTGTCATCGGATGTTCTACCCGATTTATATTTATTAAATCGAGCTCCTGAGTTTTCTTCCCCAAATTCCATTCCTCCTTGACCGGTCAGGTCTCCTTCGCTCTCCCTACGAATAGAATTCACAAAGACTAAAGGTTTTCCAGCATATTCCTCCGTACCTAATACCGGAGTATTGGTACCCAGTTTATACTGTGGCCCGAATAAAAACCATTCTTTCTTACGAAGATCTTTTGCCGAATACGCATCAAATGCCGTAGGGATTACAACGAATGCGTTCCAGCCCCCATAACTCACCCCTAAAGCTTCCTTCATGTAATCGTAACCCATATAAAAGCCACCCCAATCAAAAGTAAAACCTCCTTTTCTACTAAATTGAAATTGAAATATACCTTCTGAATGCATATTATTGGTATTGCTAAAAACCGTATTGATATCGGTGGCCAATTTAGGCCCTCCTGCTACAGCTCCAGCCTCTCCAGAAATCACTTTATTACTTGCAGCAATACATTCATCCCACATGGCAGTTCCTGACCATTTCTGCGCATTTAAATAAAGCTCAGATAACATTGCATACCCAGCTGCTTTATTTACTTTTCCAACAGTCTCCCCATTCAAAGCTGGAAGATTTGGCACTTCGGTTTCTAATTCTTGTTTAATAAAATCAAACACCTCTTTTCTACTCTTGGTTTCCGGATTTATAGGTTGGTCTACCATTTCACTGGAAATTGGGATATTCCCCCATAGGTCTATTAATCGGATATAGTGGTAAGCTCTTAAAACCTTCAGCTGAGAAACCGTCGATTTGATTTCTTCCGCAGTCATTCCAATTTGGGTTGGATCTAGCACTTCAATATCAGCGATGGCATTATTAATAAACCCTACGCCCGTCCACATTAATTCCCAACCAGAACGCATTCTATTTTCCGTATCAGTCCAAGTATGATAATGCAATCTAAAATGATCACCTCCATCATAACCATGTCTACCTTTTTGCGGCCATGCAACTTGATCTGCCGATAACTCAGAATGATAATAATAGCCATTATTTCCAGTAGGCGCTAACCAAGCTTGCATATGGGTAAATGGGCGTAATGCTGCTTGAGCTACCTCCAATTTATTTTTATAAAACCTATCTTTTTCTAAAGTACTATATAGGTTTTCACTCAAATCTGTACAACTATTTAATGAGGCTATAGCCAATAATCCGACGGTAGCCATGCGTAAACTCTTCTTATGATTAAGTTTCATGATAATTTCTCCTTAAAATCCAATATTTAAACCCATAGACCATGATTGCGTTCTTGGATAAAATCCTCTAGCATCAATTCCTCCATCAAAACCAGTATCTTGCAGTTCCGGATCAATCCCTGAATACGAAGTAATGGTTGCTAAATTACGTGCCGTTAAATAGACGTATAGATTTCGAACTAATGCGGTTTTCATATTGAAATTATAACCCAAAGTCACATTATCGATTTTAACAAATGATCCATTTTCTAAGTAATAGTCCGAATATTGTGGGCCTTCAGCGAGATCAGCATGTTTCCCAAATGCGGAGGATAGCACATTATTAGGCAACCATTTTTGGTTACCAAAGAATAAATCCGAAGTATTTAGAATGCTGTACTTAAATTTACCTCTTAAAAACACGGTTAGGTCAAAACCTTTATAACTGAAACGGTTACCTAACGATGCTTGAAATTTCGGAATACCGTTGCCTAAATATACTTTGTCCTCATCATTCGTATCGCCGGTCAAAGCTGTTGAGCCATCCGCTTTATGGAATAACCAACGGCCTTCATCGTCAAAGCCTGCAAATCGTTTTCCATAAAAATTCCCTACTTCACCCCCTTCTTCTAAGCGTATCGTATTACCTAAATTCCCTGGTGAAGGAAGTCCACCAAACTCGATCCAATTGCTCTTAAACAAATCACTCGATAATTTGGTCAACACATTCTTTTGGTAATTTCCTGTAAAATCAACCTGCCAAGTGAAACGTTCATTAGCAATAGGTCTACCTGACAATTGCAATTCCACCCCTTTGTTCACCACTTCCCCTACATTATACCATATACTTGGTTGCACATAGGAGGGTTGTTGCGCACGATATTCATACAATAAATCAGTAGTCTTCCGATGATAAACATCCAAGGCACCTGTGAGTCGATTATTAAACATGGCGAAGTCTACACCGATGTTTGTCTCTGCTTTTTGTTCCCATTTCAAATCGGGATTTTGATTAGCCGCTAAACCATAAGTTTGATAATAAACATCATCCTGAGGATATACTCCACCCGTTCCAAGCCTCAAAATAGATTGATAATTGGGTAAACCCTGATTACCCGTCACCCCATAACCAACGCGTAGCTTCAACTCATTAACCACTTCTTTATTGCTAAAGAAATCCTCATTACTGATGGTCCAACCTGCAGATATTGCAGGAAAGTTACCCCATTTATTATTCATACCAAATCGGGAAGAACCCTCACGTCTAAGAATTGCTGTTGCGAAATATTTTCCAGCATAATTATAATTTACCCTTCCAAAGAATGCAATTAAAGTATTATCCTCTTTAAAAGACCCTAAGCTTGGTCGAGGAAGTTTATCATTACGTATAGCTGTTCCAGAATTCATATCCCAGTCCAAAAATCCATCCGTAGTAAAACCGTTATTGTCCATACTAAAATTCTCTCCCGTAGCATATTGATAACTATAGCCCAACAAACCGGTGAGGGTATGCACATCATTAAAAGTTTTATTATAATCGATGGTACTTTCAAATGTTTTGGTCCAATTCACATCATTCCTTTTAGAAGCATAAGCCATCCCTTGATAATCCGTACCCACCCGTTGATCCCAATCTAGGGTAGAACGATATTGTCGGTCATTCCAGTTATCACGCACGTAAGATCCAAATGCAGAAACACTTAATTCATCGATTATTTGAAACTTCAATCGCGCATCACCCGAAAACGTTTGTTGATTTCGTTCTTCAATTCGATGAGCTAAACGACTAAGCGGATTGTAATTATTAAATTCTTGCGTTTGGTAGAATGTGCCATCAGGATTAACGATTGGCGCCGTAGGGTTACGTTGAATAGCTTGTTCAAAGTCACCAGTTTTACCCCCTAATAAATCGGCTTTATTAAAATTTGCAGCTAAATTAGCAGACATCGTAAGGCGATTATCCAAACCCGTTTGGTTGAAATTTATCCTTCCCCCAAATTGCTCTCTCCCGTTTTGTTTGGCAATACCATTCGCTTGTTCATAATTGAAAGAAGCTCGGTAAGTGGAATTTTCACCACCTCCACTGGCAATGAAATTATGAAAATGAGAAAAATTATTTTTATTGATTAGCTCATCGTATAAATCTGTACTTGCCCCTAAATCATAATTAGGTTTGTTCAAGCCATTTACCACTTTATCCCTAAATTCAGCGGCAGATAGCATGGTTGGTCTACGATTTACAATTTCAGTTTGACCGTAGGTCAGGTATTCAAATTGTGCTGCTCCTGCTTTTCCTTTTTTTGTCGTCACTAAAATAACTCCACCATTACCACGAGTACCATAAATCGCCGCAGCAGACCCGTCTTTTAACACATCAATCGATTCGATATCTCCTTGTTTAATCAAGTCAAGATTTCCCCCTGGAATACCATCGATAACCACCAAAGGACTATTCGTTCCTTTTAGTGAGGCCATACCCCGCAATTGAATGCTTGTACCCGCATTGGGATTACTCCCCTGCGTACGCGTAATATTTAGGCCCGCCACTTTACCTTGCACCAATTCCATCGGGCTTCGCATTCCTCCTCGGTTAAAATCTTTTTCCTTAACGGAGGCCACGGCAGATGTTATTTCCTTTTTCTTTTGTGTGCCATAACCCACGACTACCACTTCATCAATAGCCTCTTCTTCGGGGCTTAGATTAATTTGAACTTCAGCAGCACTCACTTGAATTTCCTGATTCATAAATCCGATGGAACTTATCTGTAAGATATCCCCTAGCACAGCTTCAATGGAAAATTTCCCTTGACTATCGGATTGAGTGGACACATTTTTCCCTTTTACACGGATCGTAGCTCCTGCAATGGAAGAACCTGTAGCAGTATTCTTAATAACTCCAGTAACAGATTGTTGGAAGCTCATGGACAAGGATGTATAGGAAGTTTCCTTTAGTTTCTCCGCAGAAAAACCATAGCTGCTTGCCAATAGCGCAAAACAGAGTAAACTCCCCCTTACATATCCATTGCCATGAATTTTTGTAAAGTAAATAGTCGGCATATTAGTATATGTTAGTTAATAAATAATAATTAAAAAATAAGGTTTATAAACAAAGATCCCACAGTTAAAACGTTTTAGTTTTTGATTCAAATCAATACATTTTAACTAAATACTAAAATACATAACGTAAAAACGTTTATTTTATTACAAAATGTTTAAAAACAAAGGGAGAATTTTCCAATTCTCCCTTTAAAATTCTTATAAGAAATTATTTTTTGTTATTTATCTAAAACACACTAATAAACAGTGTATAAATTAACTCCCTAATAATGAGCTAATCGAGCATACATTTCCACAAAAGCCAATTGATCCAACAACCATTTTTTATTTGGCTTTTTTTGTGTTGTCCAATCTTTAATAAATAAACCATTTTTATCACGCATATGGTTCCATGCATAGGTTAGATTGGCTTTAAAACTATTGATATATATTGGGTTTTGATCGATTTCAAATAAGGATGCATAGCCTCTCATCATAATTGCAATAAACCAGATATCCGAATTTTTCAATAGCTTAAACGATGATGCGCCGTGAGTTTCTGCTGTATTAAAGAAAAATTGATGTCCCGCTTCCCCTATTTCCTTTGCCTCCTTTAAATACCGCGCTTCCTTGGTTTCTGTATATAGTAAAACGGCGGCCTGAAGCATTTGCCCAGAATTATACGGATACTTAGCTTTCCCAATCTTACCAGTCAACTGGATATTATCAAAATAAATGAAATCTGTAGGATCCTGTAAATTCTTTTTCGTCCAATCGTACAACGATTTAGCTAAATCCAAATACCGCTTATTTTTCGTGCCTTGATACAATTTCACTAAATAGACAACTCCAGGTGCATTTGAACAGGTGTTTTTAGATTCCTTACGTTGCTCACACCAATAAATGCCACCGCCTAATTTATCGTCCATACCACTCTCCACAAATTTCCATATCTCTTCTGCCTTCTTTAAATACTGCTTTTTGCCCGTCTCTAAATAAAGATCTGCAAAATCAATACCTAACCATACATTATCGTCATAGAAACGATCTGATTGTTTAGCCGTATTGATGTAAGAAGCATAGCCATGCGGACTACGTTTATCGTAATATTGTGCTAATCCTGGTAAAACTTGATTATTAATAGCTTTCAATACAGAAGCCGATTGATCTATTTCATACAATGCTACTTGCGCAGATAAAGAACCCGAGAAAGGCCATAAATAGGAATAAGCATTGCCTGCATTTTGAGGTTCATTTGTCCCTAGATACGAGGCTTGATATCCTTGATCAAAAGGATAATTTTCCCTTAAAAGAGAACTGTTTTTTACCGAGTAATATTTATATACCGAATCGAGCGTTGCTTTCGCTTTTTCTTGAAAATCTTTGGCATTAAATGTTACTTGACTAAATCCCAAGGGGATTGACAGGATAAATACATAAAGTAAAAGTAAATTTTTCTTCATCATTCTGGTGTTATAGCGTTGGTTAAAGGTTGATTTAAAAAATTGCCACGGCTTTCAATATTCCGATGAACGCCGTGGCAATTGATACATATAGGTTTGCCTTACTCTGTCGTTAAACAGGCAAGGTGATGCAAGTTATAGATTTCCTTTTTTCAATTCTTCCACAGCAAAATCAACCGCACGTGCAGAAAATGCCATATACGTTAAGGATGGGTTTTGGGTAGCTGTTGAGGTCATACTTGCCCCATCAGTAACAAAAACATTTTTACAAGCATGCAATTGGTGCCATTTGTTTAGCATAGAAGTCTTTGGATCTAAGCCCATACGAACCCCGCCCATTTCATGAATATCTATACCTGGAGCTTTAACATGTTCGTGGCGCCCTATGTTTTTAAATCCAGCAGCAGTAAACATCTCTTCCATGGTGTCTAAATAGTCTTTCTGCATCTTTCTATCGTTCTCATCATAATCGACCGATATTTTTAATAAAGGCATCCCCCACTCGTCTTTTTGCGTAGCATCTAAAGTCACAAAATTACTTTCTTTCGGAATTGTTTCGCCCATCATGTGCGAGCCCACACCCCAATTTCCGTATTTTGGAGTATGAATTGAATTTTTCAACTCTTCACCCAAACCCGATTCATCTGACCAGGTAGAACGATATGCACCAAAGCCTGCTGCATAGCCCCGTAGGAAATCAGTTTCTTGTTTATGTAAATTTCTAAATCTTGGAATATAGCCTCCACCAGCAGGATTTCTTCCATCAGTTTTATAATCTAAAAATCCTTCATATTCACCAGAAATAGTCGCACTGTAGTTATGAAATGCCACATATTTCCCTAAAGTTTCACTGTCATTTCCAAGACCATTCTGAAAACGATTTGATTTAGAATTCAATAAAATAAGATTCGAATTCAATGCCGCTGCGTTCAAGAAAATTACTTTTGCAAAAAAATCTATTTCTTCTTTGCTCTCCTTATCGATTACTTTCACACCTATGGCTTTGCCTTTACTTTCATCATAAAGAATAGAATGCACCACCGAATTAGGTCTTAGAGTTAAATTGCCCGTTTTAGCTGCCCAAGGTAGTGTAGAAGAATTTGAACTGAAATACCCCCCAAATGGACAGCCTCGTTGGCATAAAGTTCTATTTTGACATTGCGCTCTTCCTTGATCCAAATGGATCTGATTCGGCTTTGAAATATGTGCACATCGAGCAGAAATAACGGACCTTCCCGGAAATTTTTCTGCCACTTGTTGTTTGAAATATTTTTCCACAATATTAAGTGGATACGCTGGTAAAAATTCTCCATCAGGCAATTCTGGTAAACCATCGTTATTTCCAGATATACCAGCAAATCGCTCTACATGATCATACCAAGGCTTGATATCCGCATAACGAATAGGCCAATCAACTGCAAAACCATCCCTTGCTGGACCTTCAAAGTCAAAATCAGACCAACGTTGAGTCTGACGAGCCCACATTAAAGACTTTCCGCCAACTTGATAGCCCCTAATCCAGTCAAATGGCTTTTCTTGAACATAAGGATGCTCCTTATCCTTTACAAAGAAATGGGTTGCATCTTCATTAAAGGCATAGCACCGACTTACAATTGGATTCTCTTGCTTTATTGCAAAAGGAACCTCACCACGATGTTCAAATTCCCAAGGATACATATTCGTTGTTGGGTAATCTTTAATGTGTTGAACATCACGCCCCCTTTCCAGCACCAATGTTTTTAATCCTTTTTCACATAATTCTTTAGCAGACCATCCGCCACTAATACCAGAACCTATTACGATTGCGTCATAGGTTGTGTTTTTCTCCGCATCTATATTAAAATTGGCCATAATTATGCGTTGATTAAAAATTCACCATTATACCTTCCAGGTACTAATTCATATTTTAATTTATTCTTCATCACGTATTCTGAATTTTTGTACCCTTGAATAGTACGCCATTTAAGAATGGAAAAGAATTTATCACCCTCAGGCAATCCTTTTAGGTAGGCTAATATCTCCTCAGCAGTATTTGCCTTTTGCTCATGAGCTGCTTTGAGGCTTTCCAAAAATAATTTTTGATCTTCAGGGCTGCTGCAATCGTCTAACATCTTCATAACAAAAAGATGTAAATTCAATTCTTTTGCACCAGGACTATCTGTTTTAGGTAGGATAGCTTCGACATAGGCTGCCAATAACTGCTCATCCTTTTTGACCATTTGGATATTCTTCAATTCAATGCTCGTCGCATTAGAACTCAAATCACAAGAGGTCGCAATAGCTATTCCCCCTGCTATAATAAATAATTGTTTTATTGCAGATCGTCTATTCATAGGTTTAGTAATCAGACTTAAATCTACGAATAAAGAGTGAATAATTTAAATCGAATTTAATTAAACATGTATTTTTCTACTTCTGCTAAATCGTTTAATAATTTATCTGCATGATTTAAACGTGCTCTTTCTATTTCGTGCATACTCACCCCCAAACAAAAAAGTCCAGCTGCTTTTGCAGAAGTACATCCGGTACTCGTATCTTCAATAACCACTATTTCCGATTTCGCTAAACCCAATTTCTCCACAGCGAGCAAATAGGGCTCTGGATTAGGTTTTGGAATTTCCACTAATTCTCGGGTTATAAAAAAAGAAAAATAACCTAATAAATTATGTTTACCTAAAACCGCATCAACCGTTGTTTTATAACTTGAAGTCACTAAACCAATGATCAAATCCTCTTTTTTTACACGGTCCAGAATTTCCTTTGCAAAAGGCATAAGGCGAATATTTTCCATATTTGCTTTCGCATAACTCGCTCGAGTAGCAAAAAAGATATCTTCCTCATCCACTGTAAGATTATATTGCTCTCTCAAGGTGAGCACATTATGATGTAAGGTATGTCCCGCAAAATCAGTAATCCAATCTTTAAAATCAATCTTCAATCCATAATCTTCCTCAAGTATTTTACTCCAATTGGTAAAATAGAAATATTCCGAATCTATTAGCGTACCATCTAAATCAAAGAGTATTGCTTTTCTTTTATTCATACTGCAAATTTACGGATATCAATATTAACTTTTCGTTAAGAAGTTTTTTTACAACTTCTAGAACCTTTAATCTTTTACAGAACCAAGGAACTTAATCATACCGCCATTTTTTAGAATTTTGGTTAACAAGTGTGGTTTTAGTAAGTTTGTTACCAGGAAAACTATTTGTGACATTTCCACCAAATAATAATTAAGAACTCCATGAAAATCATTGCTGTAGGAAGAAATTACGTAGATCACGCGAAAGAGCTAAACAATCCTGTTCCCGAAAAACCGGTTATCTTTTTAAAACCAGATACCGCTATTTTAAAAGATAACAAAGATTTTTATTTCCCAGAATTCTCAAAAGATGTTCATTATGAAGTTGAAGTTGTATTACGCATTTGCAATGAAGGCAAGCATGTGGCGCATAAATTTGCCCATAAATATTATGATGCGATAGGATTAGGGATTGATTTTACAGCAAGAGACCTTCAATCGGAATACAAAGCAAAAGGATTACCTTGGGAATTGGCCAAAGCCTTTGACCATTCTGCCGTGATTAGCCAATTAATCCCAAAAGAAGAATTTCAAGATTTAAAAAACCTCTCATTCTCATTGACTAAGAATCAACAAATTGTTCAAGAAGGCAATACCAAAGATATGTTATTTGATTATGATACACTGATAACGTTTATATCACAATATATTACCTTAAGAAAAGGTGATTTAATTTACACAGGAACACCTGTTGGCGTTGGCCCCATACAAATTAACGATGTATTGGAAGGGTTTTTGGAAGGAACCAGCATGTTTACATGCCACATTAAATAAACATGAATAAAATAAGTCAAATTTTAATTGCCTTCCTCACGACGATAACCGTCCTACAAGCGCAAAATAAAAACATCATCACCTCCAGGAATTACCCACAAGGATACTTCCGGAATCCATTGAATATTGAACAAGATGCATCTGGAACCTTTGGAGAACTGCGTTCCACACATTTTCATGCCGGAGATGATTATCGCACACAACAGCGTATTGGTCTCCCATTGCACGCGGCGGCCGAAGGATACGTTTCTCGAGTGCGGGTACAGATTGGAGGAGGAGGAAATTCCGTTTACATCACACATCCGAATGGCTTTAGCACCGTCTATTTGCATATGGAAGACTTTAACGATGCTTTAACCGCCATCGTAAGAGAAGAACAATATAAATTAAAAAGATTCGATGTAGACATTCCATTAACGGAAGAACGAATCAAATTATCCAAAGGTCAATTTATTGGGCGTGCTGGGAATACAGGTGGATCTGGAGGACCACATTTACATTTTGAAATAAGAGAATCTGCATCTCAAAAACCCTTAAACCCACAATTATTCGGCTTAAAATTTAAAGACCAATTTGCTCCAACCATTCAGGGTTTAATGATTTATGATCTCCAACAATCGTATTTTAATGAACAGACAGGAAGAAGAGCAATCCCCTTAAAAGCCGCTGCTGCAGGACGATATACATTGAGTAATAACCAAGCAATTCCAGTGAATGGTAAATTTGGCTTAGGAATTAACACCATCGACAGACACCGTGCAGGTGGGTTTCAAAATGGCGTTTATTCCATCGAATTGTTTTTAGATGGTAAAGCAATCTCGACGGTAATATTTGAAGAATTGGACTTTAGTACTTCTAGCGCTATACATTCCTATATAGATTATCCACAATTCAAAAAAACTAAATCCAAAATCCAAAAAAGCTTTAAAGATCCAGGAAATCCTATTCAAATATTCAAACATTTAGACCAGCATGGAATTATAGAATTGACAGATAATGCCGTTCACGAAGTTAAATATGTCGTAAAGGATGTACAAGGAAACTGCAGCGAGCTGAATTTCAGCGTTCAAAATAGCGCAAATTATAAGCCTAAAGAATATGCAGCGAAAGGAACTTTATTCAGCTACAATAAGTCGAATTCATTCGAATCCGAGGACATCAACCTTCAAATTCCCGAAGGCGCACTTTATACTGATGTGGACTTTACCTACCAACAGGCAGCGCCATTGGCCAATAGTTACTCGAATGTCCATCACGTTCATAATACACTTACTCCTTTGTTTTCAACCTATCATTTAAAAATAAAGCCGACTTCTTTACCTCCACAGCTTGAAAGCAAAGCATTAATCAGCAGTGTAGAATCAGGTTCCATTGGCGGAAAATTTGAAGATGGCTATGTTTCCGTAAACACAAAACTATTTGGTTCTTTTTACATCACTGTAGATACCATACCGCCAACGATAATTGCTAGAAATCTTACCCATGGTAAGCGTGTGAGCAACCAAGCAAAATTAAGCTTCAGCATCGCCGACAATTTCTCAGGAATTCAATCCTTTAATGCCTATATCGATGACCAATGGGTATTAATGGAATACGATTCAAAAACAAGACATGTTTGGCATACCTTCACCAATGCAACTACAAGCGGAACCCACAAATTCAAATTGGTAGTCAACGATTGGAAGGACAATGAACAAATTTATGAAGCAAGTTTTATAAGATAAAAATAGGATTACCATGTCAACATTAACTATTGGTGAACAGGCACCAGCTATTAAAGCGACCAACCAACAAGGGCAAGAAATCAATTTAAGTGATTTTCTAGGCAAAACTGTTATTCTTTATTTCTACCCAAAAGACAATACCCCTGGTTGTACAACGGAAGCTTGTAATTTCAGAGATAATTACCAAAGCTTAGTAAAAGATGGTTTTGAAATTATTGGAGTGAGCATAGATAGTGAACAATCTCATCAAAAATTTATTGCTAAATATGAATTACCCTTTCATTTATTAGCCGATGTAAATCAAAAAATCGTGCAAGATTATGGGGTATGGGTAGAAAAAAACATGTATGGTAAAAAATATATGGGAACCGCTAGAACTACTTTTATTATCGATAAAAATGGTATTATCCAACATATTATTAAAAAGGTAGATAACAAAAACGCTAGTCAACAAATTCGAGACTTATTGAACAAATAAGTCATTCGAATACATTATATTTGCCCCTTATGAGCAAGCAAACAGACGATTTTTTCAAAAATATTATTTCGCATGCTAAGGAATATGGTTTTGTATTTCCTTCGAGCGAAATCTATGACGGATTAAGTGCCGTATACGATTACGGTCAATTGGGTTCAGAACTTAAGAACAACCTAAAGACCTACTGGTGGAAATCCATGGTCCAGTTGAATGAAAACATTGTAGGCATCGATGCCGCAATCTTTATGCATCCAACCACTTGGAAAGCCTCAGGCCATGTGGATGGCTTCAACGATCCCATGATTGACAATAAAGATTCTAAAAAAAGATATCGTGCCGATCAATTAATTGAAGATAAAATTGATCGTTACGAAAAAGATGGTAAAACCGAAAAAGCAGCGCAACTGCAAAAAGATTTAGATGATGCCCTAAATGCAGATGATTTAGGCCGTTTAAAAACTATTATCGAAGACCATAATATCGTATGTCCTATATCCGGCACAAAGAATTGGACGGATGTCCGTCAATTTAATTTGATGTTCGCAACACAAATGGGTGCCATGGCAGATGGGGCTGAACAAGTGTATTTGCGTCCGGAAACTGCACAAGGTATTTTTGTAAACTTCTTGAATGTTCAAAAAACAGGAAGAATGAAGATCCCTTTTGGTATAGCACAAATCGGAAAAGCTTTTCGTAACGAAGTCATTGCCCGCCAGTTTATCATGCGTATGCGTGAATTTGAACAAATGGAATTGCAATTCTTTGTAAGGCCAGGTTCCGAGTTAGCGTGGTATAAGCAATGGAAAGAAACCCGACTTAAATGGCATTTAGCCTTAGGAGCAGATCGTACTAAATATAGATTTCATGACCATGTTAAATTAGCGCATTACGCTAATGCTGCCGTGGATATTGAATATGAATTCCCATTTGGATTTAAAGAAGTGGAGGGTATCCATTCTCGTACAGATTTTGACTTGAAACAACATCAGGAATTCTCAGGAAAGAAACTACAATATTTCGATCCGGAAATCAATCAAAGCTATATTCCTTATGTCATTGAAACTTCTATCGGTTTAGACCGTTTATTCTTGACCGTATTAGCGAATTGTTTAGTTCAAGAAGACCTATCCACCGAAGAAAAACAAGATGCAAGGGTTGTGCTTAAATTCCATCCTGCTATTGCACCAGTTAAGGCTGCTATCTTACCGTTAACCAAAAAAGATGGCCTTCCCGAGAAAGCAAGAGAAATCATGGCTAAATTGAAATTAGATTATAACATCCAATACGATGAAAAAGATTCTATTGGAAAACGTTATCGTCGTCAAGATGCCATCGGTACTCCATTCTGTGTGACAGTAGATCATCAAACGTTAGAAGATAATACCGTGACTATTCGTCATCGAGACAGTATGCAACAAGAAAGAGTCAATGCCGACAATTTGGAACAAATTATTGGAAATTTAGTAAGTATGAGCAGTTTACTCAAACAACTACAATAAGATCCATCCAAACATAAATAGAGAACCTGCTTTTATCAAAGCAGGTTCTTTTTTTTTAACAATATAATAAGAAGGGTTAGTTACAGGTTGATTTTAACACCTCATATTTCAACTTGAAAACATTTTAAGCAAAGGAACACGCAATTGCTATCAAGGTATTCCTTCTACTAACTTTTTACTTCCTGTGCAGGATAACAGCCCTATACTTAAAGCAATGAACCATAACTCCTTAAATTTTTGCAATCAATAACTAGAGCTAACCAAAAATCATAGATCCTGTGAAAAATTTTCAATGCAGGATAGCACTGGAAATTGTTCCTGCGTTCAACCGCAAAGTGCTTAGCTTGCACCTGTTTTATTTCTACCTGTTTATTCCTTTTAGTTGCTATTTTTTTTTCTATTACCTTTTTAAGTCTGTTAAAGTGAGAATGAATACCCTCCCTTTGTTTAGTTGATAACTGGTAATTTAACTGAGACTGTGCTACCCACAGTTTACTGTGTTTTTTGAAGACCAATTTTTTACCCCCTAGAAAATAAATAAGTATCAGCAAAACCAATGTTGCATAAATGGCTTCTGAAAAGGTATGCCAGGTATTAAAGTCATAAAATAAACTTGAAAATACGGTCATACTTATAATCACTAATTTTATATAATATAGTCTTCTAGCCAATTGACCATCGATAGAAGCCACTAATCGATTTCCATTGTTTTTTTTACCCTGAAATAACACCCAATCATACAGCATGCTAAATGCGAGTAAACTAGATTGAGCTTTCACAAAAAAGAAGTCTAGAATCACGTAAACATCTCCCTTATAGAGCTCAAATGCGAAAATATGGTGAAAGACATAGAATATGTAAAACAACGTAAATGGAAACATGGCTAAAAAAACCAAATAAATTGAAGTCCTGCTTTCCCAAACCACTTGCCGAAGAAATAAAGACGAAAATGAAGCGAGTGATAATCCGATGCTACAACTGAAATATTGCTGAATATTACCTTGGAATATTGGGTTTATGAATGTATTAAATAAAATGATGGTGGCAGTTATAATTAATATTTGAACAAATATTCGACGCTCAGCCCGGAGAGATCTCAGCCGATAAAAGCTATTAATCATCAGCACATGGATTAGAGTCAATGAAATGATTATGGACATGCAACAATTATAAGGCAATACTATTAACTAATTAAAAAGGCTTGGTTAAATTTTCCTTGTAATTCTATTCATCTAAAAAAACTTATCAATTTCAGTCCACTGAAGTTAAACTTCCATCCAATAATCCCAAGATATGATAGGCATAAGAAATTTTAGAAGCATTCCTTCCAATACCCAAATTGTTGCCAGGACTATTAATTACCGAACTAGATGATTTTAAATAATAGTATAATATATGTTCTAACATATAAAAAAACAATTATTATGCGGAATAAACAGATTTCAAGCCTAACAATTAATATATTTATACTTCATTTTAAAAAAACCTATCTACTATGAAAAAATTTACCCACTATGTATCTTTTGTTGCACTGCTGTTAACATTAGCTTCCTGCTCAAAAAGTGAAAGCCCACCACAAGAACAACCTGCAAAAGAAGAAACTGCTGATTTAGATCAAAATGTTCCAGCAATAATTCCCCATATCACTATTGATATAGAAAACAATCAAGAAGTGGTCGATAAAGACACTTATTTAAAAGCCAAAGTATCTATAAATGGGAATAAAGTCAATACAGATTTAGCTGAAGTAACAACACGTATTAAGGGTCGTGGGAACAGCACTTGGAGTAAACCTAAAAAACCTTATCGACTTAAACTAGATAATGATGCCAGTGTATTAGGACTACCTGCTGCAAAAGACTGGGTTTTATTAGCAAATTATCAAGATTACTCCTTTATGTGTAATGCCGTAGCAATGAAGATCGGACAGCAACTTGCGATGCCTTTTACCAATACTGTCATTCCAGTTGACTTAACAATCAATGGTCAATATCGTGGTAGCTATATGCTAACCCAGCAAATTGAAGTAAAACAAAATAGGGTAAATGTTGGTGATGATGGCTATCTATTAGAATTTGACACCAATTACGATGAAGAATTTCAATTTAGATCGGCAAACTTTAATCTACCAATTATGATTAAAAGTCCAGATATCAAAAGTGATGATCAATTCAATGCCATTAAAGATGAAATTGAAAACTTAGAAGCGTTGGTGTTTAGCAATCAGTTCCCAA
This sequence comes from Sphingobacterium sp. HJSM2_6, assembly GCF_049316305.1. NCBI lineage: Bacteria > Pseudomonadati > Bacteroidota > Sphingobacteriia > Sphingobacteriales > Sphingobacteriaceae > Sphingobacterium > Sphingobacterium sp. HJSM2_6. Next base: position 166,828 of record NZ_JBMOXB010000002.1, on the reverse strand, counting down.
ATAATGATTATGGAAAAATATTTGATAAACAACAATTAGTAAATTATTTTATCGTTTATACGCTTACAGGAAATAGGGAATTGACACATCCTAAAAGTGTGTATATGCATAAATCCAACACAGGTAAATTTACCATGGGGCCAATATGGGATTTCGATTGGGGATTCGGATTCAATGAGGAAACTAAAAAATACTTTGACTTTACTGAAATTCCTTTAATAACAGACAATGATACGCGTATAGGAGCAACATTTTTCAGAAAATTCTTATCCGATCCGGAGATAAAACAATTATATAAAACAACTTGGACGAGCTATAAGAATAATCAATTTCAATCTTTGTTGAATTATGTGGAGGAATACGCAGCGCGTATCCGAGAATCGCAAAAAAAGGATTATACCCTTTGGAAAATTGGAGAATCTAATTTAGGCGAAACTAAGAAATCCATGAAAAACTATTTGAAGAAACGAGCTGCTTATATGGATAGTTTTGTTTCAAAATTATAATAAGAACTAAAGCATATTTAAAATGATAAAAGGTTACCAGCTCCAGAGCTAGTAACCTTTTATCATTTTAAATGCAACACGAATTCTCCACAAATAATGATTTTCTACTGATATTCTACCACATCTTCCCCATCCCAATCTTCGTTTAAGGAAGATATAAAATGTCCAAATCCCTCTTCCTTTGGATTTAATAATCCTTTAAAAGTTAATTGTACGTTATTTTTTATACTAGCCGTTACTTGAAAATTGCGAACAGCCTGCTTATCATCCCAAACTTCTACTTGATAACGAATTATTTTGGGTTTATCGACATTTCCAATAAATTGATTAAATACTGCCGATGGATCCATAGAAAAGTTTTTAACGATTTCAATCGGTTTCTCATTAAAATTTAAGGTATGCAGTAGGATGCTATTTGAAAATGGGGACCATAGTATAGGTTCATGCAGTGGGTAAATCACTAATTTTTTCACTTCCGACAAGTCCGATAAATCCGTAAAAGAAAATTTTATCAAGCTGTATAATCGTTTCATTGGTAAATCTCTCTTAAAACTTTGCGATACCTGAATTTGATCCAAATTAGAAAAAACACGGGCATGTTTATTATTAGGTTGAATACTCAAGTAAAAGTCCGTTTGAAAGTTGATATCATTGGATACTAATAAATCCTCTTCGGATTGATTGTAAACAAATAAATTTTCAAAATCCCCATAGGGCAATTTTATTACTAAGTTGGATAAATCACCCTTCTGTTCTACAATGCCTTTGCTAAATAGCTTCTTATTCTCTTTTTGAAAAACATAATAATGAAATTTAGCTAGCTTAGGTAGGGCAATATTATTTAAATATCCATGTATTTTTATATTATCGATCAGGACCGTTCCTCGATCGACCACAACACTGGTTTCTTTATCATCGGGGTTTGGTAAAAATGAAATCAATAATTTAATCTCTGTTTGATCAATGGGAAGTTTACTGAGATCAAATCGAGCGTTGTGCACTTTGAATGGCGTCTTTCTATCCATTAGTTTAAAATCTTCAGAATAATATTGAATAGTCTGTCCTTGATTATTTTGCACCTTTAAGTTTATTAATTTCGGACTTTGATTTCCAGAGGCGATATCAAATTCCAACACATCCAGTCTCTTCACATGCTTAACATTGATCTCGATATAAAATGTTTTTATTCCAGTCTCCTGAATTGCAAAATCTGAAGGGTTATTGATGGAATTAAATCCGGGCACATAATTGATCGTTTGCTTATCAAAATACAATTTGCTACTTATAGTATTGCTAAAATTGGGATCAAGTTTCTTGGAATCAAAATTCCAAGAATAAAGCAGGCGTCTTGCTTCCAAATTTTTAGCATCTGCTCGCTTGTCTAAAATGGTATTTATGCTGGATTTACCAGCAGATAGAGGAGGTCCAATATTTCCATATTCCTTTTCAAAACCTGAAAAGTCATATTGAATTTCATAGAGTTGTTTATCTTCTATTACTTTGGGTATTTTTTCCTTGCACGATAGCAAGCCGAGACAACAGCAAACAAACAATTTAAAAAGCAAAGCAATAAATTTCACAACAAAAAAATTAAAGTATTTAACCGATACTTTAAAGTTATAACTTCAATGAAATAAAAACTAAGCGGGTCTGAAATGGTAATAAAAGGTTAACAATCTTGTAATTTCCCCAACCTATAAATCCAATATAGAAATTGGGGAAATAAAATACTTATAAGACCAACGAGACTTGTTCTTGATTAACTAACACGTTTACCTTTGATCCTTTTTTTCCGCGCACTTGATAATCAATTACCTTTCCATTTTCCCAACGAAAATCAACTTCAAAATTGCCACGTGCTTTTAGTCCTTTCACTGAACCATTCTTCCAAGCTTTTGGTAATGCGGGCAGTAAATGCACATAACCATCGTGACTTTGCAAAATCATTTCGGAAATTCCTGCAGAACCTCCAAAATTTCCATCGATTTGAAAAGGGGGATGTGCACAAAATAAATTAGGGTATGTACCGGCTTGGGCACCAGCATATGCCACCTTTGAATCAAATGCAGGTTGAAGAAGTTGCCTTAATATTTCCAAGGCATGATCGCCATCGTGCAATCTTGCCCAAAACAAAATTTTCCACGCTCTAGACCAACCTGTTCCTTCATCCCCACGTACGGTTAAGGTCTTTTTTGCAGCATCTGCCCACTCTGGGGAACTTACTGGAGATATAAAGTTGGCCGGATATAATCCATACAAATGCGAAACGTGTCTATGTTTTGGCTCTGGCTCTTGGTAATCGATTAACCATTCCATGACTCTACCCGATGAACTTACCTGAACCGCTGGTGGCAACTGTTGAATAGCTCGTTCTAAGCTTTCCGCAAAGGGATCTGCTAATGCTAATAATTGATTCGCTTTGATAACAGATTCATATAATTCACGAACAATTTGATGATCTATGGTAGGTCCCATTACTACAGATGCCCGTTTGCCATTTGCCATCTGAAATGAATTTTCGGGTGAAACCGACGGGGAAGTCACTAACCAACCCGTTTTAGGATCAGTAATTAGGGTTGCCTGATAAAAAATCGCAGCTTCTTTTAAAATCGGATAAACATCCTTTAAATACGTTAAGTCTTGGGTAAACTGAAAATGTTCCCACAAATGATTACATAACCAACCCGAGGCAGTACTCGCTCCCCATGACGCTTGTTCTCCAGGTGCCGTGTATCCCCAAATATTACTCATCATGAAAACTACCCATCCTGGGGCATTGTAATACGCTTTTGCGGTATTTTTACCCTCTTTAGAAAGTCGGCGAATAAATTCGATAAAGGGTACATGATATTCAGAAAGGTTTCCAACCTCCAATCCCCAATGATTCATTTGTGCATTTATATTCAAATGATAATCCCCATTCCATGGCGTTTGGATTTGATGAGCCCATAAACCTTGCAAATTGGGAGGTAATGCTTTGGGATGATTTGGGGAGGTGCTAGATAAGGTTAAATAGCGACCAAATTGATAATACAATACGGCTAACGCATTATCTTGACCAGGAGACTTGTAAAAATTCTCCAATCGTTCCGAAGTTTGAAACAAGGAGTTATCCCTTACATCCTCAATAGTTAACGATACGCGATTGAATAAAGGTTCATATTTTTTCAAATGGGCTTTTTTTAAAGCCTTAAAATTGGATTTTTCAGCAAATCGAAGCTGTTCATCGACTATTTGAACAGGATCTCGATCGTAATAACTGGTTGATAAGGACAAAAGAATGGTTGCTTCATCTGCATTTTTCAAAATCAATTGATTATCATGTTGCGTTAATTCACCTGATCGCGAAAGCACCTTTATTTTAGCTGCAAATTTCAACCCATTGCCCCCAAACCCATTAGGCAGGTATCCAGAAATTAGAATTTCGTTTCCCCTAATTTGATAACTGCTTACACGTTCATCTCGATAAAAATGCAAAGCAAATCCAATGGATTTCTTTTGACTAGCTGTCAACTGAATGACGCCAACATTTTGATCAAAAGACGTAAAGTAGTCTCTTTTATACGCAATTCCACGACTCTTAAAACTGGTTTCAGCCATCGCAGATTTTAAGTCTAATGTTCGTTTATAATCACTTACTTCTTCCTGATCAAAGTGCAAAATATTTAAAAAACCAAAATTCTGATAACATCCATAAGGTACGTTTGCACCGTTACCAAAACCAGAACCTTGACCAGAACACACAAAATTCTTATTAACTAATTGCTCTGCTTCTAAATTTTTACCTTGAAGTAATAAGGATTGTATTTCCTTCAAAGCACCGTTTGCTTGGTAATTATTTGCATCTTCAGGCGAACCAGACCACAGGGAAATTTCATTTAAAACAATGCTTTCATCAGACACCTTTCCATCTGGCATCATTCCAATAAATCCATTGCCTAATGGTAAAGTCTCTTCCCATATTTTTGCGGGTTGATGATACTTCAACTTTAAATCTTGCGCAAAGCTCCCAAAAACGGAAACTACTGCGCAAATGGCTAAGCCTATCCTTTTCATCAATTTAAATAAAATTCAAATTCCGCAACAGCGAATTGCCGATTTTCACTTAGGTTATTTAATGGAATAAACCGAATATAATGGGCTTCAATTGGCTTATCAAATACGATTTCTTGGGCTATAGGATTACTCTTAATATTTGAAAATTCGCCCTCTTTCGCTAAGGTCCATTTCTTTCCATCCACACTTAGTTCTACACGGTATTGTGTTGGAACACCTTGGTTATTTTTATCCTGACGAGGCAAATACTGCATCCCTTGGATGGTATAGGTTTTAGACAATCTAAATTCCACATACTTCGCATTGCCTAACACACTTTCCCAAATGCTATTTGGATCCGCATCCAACGCTTTCTTCCAATCTTTATCGGAAGAAATAATATTAATTTCTGAGTTTGCTAATTTATTTTTCTTCTTTCCTTCAAATTGAAAATCAGAAAATGATTCTTTAAAAAGAGCAAAATCACTGAGTGCTGGAGACACAGGTGCAAATAATTGCAGACGCAATTTTTTGGCTTTGACTAGCTTTTCCAATTTAATAATTCGGGTTGCCCCAATACTTGTCGCTGATGCTAACGGTTCCCATTGATTATTTTTCCAAACATCAATCTTCACACTATCTATTCGTTGTCCAAGTTTTATGTTTTCTCTTAATCGTATCAAATCAAATTCTTGTTCCTGACTTAAAACTATTTCAATCGTTGGATTTAACACCTTGTCATCTGATGCGTAATACGTATATCGATCCTTGTCAAACAACTTTTGCGCAGAGAAAAACGAATGATTTTCTCGAACATTGGACGCTTTAGCTTGAGCCCCTTCTGCCAAGTTTACCGCAAACGTATTTTTTATCTTCTCTCCAAAAGCTGTTAACGACTGTACATCATGCTCGTGAAGGTAACCTGCTGGCATAGGCGCTAATCCTAAATTCATACCCCCTCCGCGTCCCACAGACTTTAGGTAAATTTCAAACAATTGATTTGGGGTTTTTACTAAATGGTTTTGATTTTCATGATAAAACCATCCTGGTCGTTGAGGCACATCACATTCTGCAGGAATCCAATGCTTTCCATGGCGATCACCAGTAGATAAATTAGATTCATTTACAGCGCCAGGTACGGCAGGTTTACCATCCTGTCCTTCAGGTGTTAAAGTAGCCCAACTGGTCTCCGCAGCGAAGCCTTTTTCATTTCCAACCCAACGCATATCAGGACCTACATCGGAGAATATCATGGCCATAGGTTGCAATTTTCTTACGATAGGCCAAGTTTTTTCATGCCATTCATAATAGGTTGTTCTATCAATGGTTCTTTTCTCTTTTTTACCTCCATAATACCCATCTCCTCCATTCGCCCCATCATGCCAAGAGGTGAATAACTCTCCATAATTGCTCATTAATTCAGTCAATTGCTTTCTATAAGCTTCGGCATAGGCGGGAGTACCATAACGCTCATCATTACGATCCCAAGCAGATAGGTAAACACCAAACTTCAATCCATAGTTTACAGATGCATCGCGGAATTCCTTGACCATATCCCCTTGACCATTTTTCCACCCGGAACTGCTAATGCTATAGCTTGTCGTTTGGGTGGGCCATAAACAAAAACCATCGTGATGTTTGGCCACTGAAATCAAGCCTTTAAAACCACCAGCGGCAGCCGCGGCAGCAATTTGATTCGCATCAAAATGCGAAGGATTAAAAATTTTAGGATCTGCATCGCCAAAACCCCATTCTTTATCTTGAAAGGTCGTTGGAGTATAATGGATTAAGGTATACATTTCCATTTCATGCCATTTTATTTGACGTTCGCTTGGTAATGCACCATAGGGTTTAGGTTCCGTTTGCGATTGAGATAAAAATGGGTACAGCAAAATTAAACTAAATAGTATAGACGTTCTCTTCATAGCTAGGATTTTAAAGTCTCAATATACATATTTTGCTCCAAGTAATTTAAAGTTAATATTTAGTTTTTAGAAAGAATTTTATGGAACTTCCTTGATCTTCTTCGGATCTCCTTTGGATATAAGACGGATTTTACTCGCATACTGCACGGAATACGCCGAACAATATCCGATGAAAGTGCAGACTTGATGCACTGATTGAAGCCAGAAAACCAATACACTTATGCTTTTTAACAGCTGTTTTCGCGAATCTAATTACTCGGTTTTCTTTGTTTCACGTTTACCGAAGAAATAAGTTCTACATCTGCATATTTCCAGGCTTCTAAGAATTCAGCTTTTACTTGGGCGGCCTCATTTATTTTTTGTTGAGCTTCTAAACTTAGCTGCAAACCTTTTAAAGCCCAGCCATTCTTTTTCCATTTTTTTAAATCTTCTTGGTATACTTCAACGGACTGATCATAATGTTTTGCCTGAAAAAGTGCTTCCCCAAGATAATGCCTTACTGAAAAGAACCAGTCTGGAGGTTCATTGTAATTTAGGTTATCTTCCATCGCTACGGCTTCCTTTAAATATTGGATTTCATCCTGATGTTGACCTTGGAATCTGGCGATTTTCCCGACTAAAATTCGTTCAGCAATTCCTACTAAATCAGCACAAGTATTGATGCCCCAAATTGTCAATTCCTGTAATGAGGTATCTGCAGCGATTATTTTTAGTTTGGCATATTCCTCTTTTGCTAAGGAAAGATCATTATTACCTAAGAATGCCATTCCTCTAGCATAATGCCAAATTGCATTGGGATAATGCAATTTTTTATCAGGTGCAGCTGCTGTTAAAACTTTATCCCACATTTCAAATTTTACCGCAATGTATAAATCACTGATATAATAATGCTGCAAGGTAGACCAAGCTACTTGATCCATATAGGAAACAGCCGTATGTTCACGTAATTTCACCGCGGCATGCCAAGCTAATGCGGCATCCCCAGCCAAGCTGGCCGTTGCTGCCAAAAAATGATAATTATGAGGATATAATGCCATTGGATATATTCCTTGCGCATGACATGCGGCAGTATAAATACTATCCATTTGGATCGCTTTGATATTGGCTAAGCTTCCTAGATGATAATCTCCTGTATTGATGTAAATATGGGAAGGCATATGTAAAAGATGACCTGCGCCAGGAACGAGATTCGTCAACAATTCAGCGCTTTGAAGTGCTTTTTCGGGTTCATTGGAAGCCTCCATTGCATGGATATAGAGGTGATGTGCGGCAGGATGCTTAGGAAATTTTTGAATTAAATTCTCTAAAGTTGCAACGATTTCTGAAGTCCACGCTTTTGGTTTTTTAGTATGTTTATCGTACAAGTCCCAAGGATGAAGATCCATTAACGATTCTACATATAGGGAACCAATATCTGGATCATTTGGGTATTGCTCATACACTTGTTTCATAGCAGCTGCATAGTCTATATCCAGCGAAGCTCTGTCGGAAGAATTTTGCAATTTATACCGCTTGGATAAGGCCTTAATTAAAGCTTGCTCTTTCAGACTCGCAGAATGAGCATACGAAAGTGCTTTCTGACTCGCATCATAGGCTCGTGGAATGTGAGCTTTCTCCATGGCCGCATTGTAGTTTGGCCCTAATACTAAGGCAAAACCCCAATACGCAATTGCACAGGTACTATCCAACCGAATTGCTTCATAAAAAGAACGGGCAGCTTCTGCATGATTGAATGCATGGGATAACATTAAGCCTTGATTAACGTAGGCTTTAACACTATCCTTTTCACTGCTAACCTCAAAATTTAAGCCTTCCAATCCTGGTAATAACAAGGCTTTCTTGCCTGATTCATACCAGGCTAAATCATGATCTGTTGGCCGGTAACAACGTGTTTCAGTTGTAACAATATTCTTAGGTTTTTCATGGATGCAAGCAACAATTAACCAAATAATGATGCTGTAACTATAGCTTATTCTCATAACGAAATTTTTAAAAAATTATGGAAATGAATGCTTTAAGTCGGTAAAATTGGGAATTCTTGAATGTAGATTTTGAAGGAGATGTTATTTCTTCAGCGCAAGAGCTAATATGCAATACTGAAATTTACATAAATAAAATTAAAGGATAAAATTTTCCTTTTAAAAAATAATATAAAAATCAAGTATTGCTTGCTGATTTAGTATTTTGCTTTTTTTTATGACACTTAGCCCAATCGCGGATATCTAAATCATTTAGTGGTGAAAACAGCACATAAAAAAAAACGCTAGCAATTCGAATGAATCCCACTAGCGTTTTATTAATTAATTGGTTTGGTAATACCTTCATGTAATGTTTATTCCTACAATCACATTATTCTCCGCTTCAGTTTACCAGTGCGGAAACAATCTTTATTCGTTTTCCTTTAAATAATCGCTAATTGGGTAAAAAACGATAGTATTAATATTAAATCAAGCTAATTGAAAACACTAGGCTTCTATTTTAATACTTGATAGGCAGAAAATGAATACCTTCGAACTAACCTATAAATGTCTGATAAGACCGTTTTCTCTTACCTAAACATTTTTGGAAACAAACCAGAATAGGTCAGTGATTATTTCCTTCACAAAAAAAGGAATTATTGTTCGAATATGTGGAATAACAAGGGTGGACAAAAGGTGGACAATTCAACTTATACGGGTTAAACAATTGATTATTAATGCAATAAACAATAGTTACCAGAATTACTTATCATCCTTCTAAATTTAGGCATAGCCTACCTACTCAATGAGGCTAAACAGAATAATAGTAATGTTTTTGGTAAAAAAACTACCTTTTTACAAATAATATTTTGGATACCTTCCTGTTTTAATTTAAAAGTAGATAAATTTGCAAATCATGAATAACGAACAATCCAAAATCATACGTGAACAAGCTCAACGCTCTTCCCTTAGGGAACATTCCGTACCACTATACCTAACATCAAGTTTTATTTTCGACAGTGCCGAACAGGGTCGAGCGGTCTTTGCGGAAGAAGAAGAAGCAATGGTCTATTCTCGATATGCGAATCCGAATACCACTGAATTCATTAATAAAGTATGCCTATTAGAACAAGCGGAGGCAGGATTAGCATTTGCATCAGGTATGGGCGCTGTTTTTGCAACCTTTGCAGGATTTATTCAACAAGGTGATCATATTGTTTCATCGAGAGCAATTTTTGGTTCTACCCATCAGTTATTCACGCAACTATTCCCGAAATGGGGAGTTACGACCACCTACGTAGATGCCATAGACCAAGATTCTTGGGAAAATGCCATTCAAGAAAATACAAAATTTATATTTTTAGAATCCCCATCTAATCCAGGATTAGAATTAGTAGACCTTGCTTGGTTAGGTGGATTAAAAAAGAAATATCCGCACATCATATTTGCTATTGACAACTGTTTTGCCACGCCCTATTTACAAAAGCCATTAAATTATGGTTTTGATTTATCCATACATTCGGCTACCAAATATATGGATGGCCAAGGCCGTGTTTTGGGAGGTGTCATCGTTGGAAAACAGGAGTTAATTGATAAACTAATGTTTTTCATTCGTCACACTGGTCCAGCCATGTCCCCATTCAATGCCTGGGTATTATCCAAAAGTATTGAAACATTGGGTTTACGGATGGATAGACATTGCTCTAATGCATTAGCTGTAGCTCAAGCATTAGAATCACATCCGGAAATTATTTCTGTAAAATACCCATTCCTTCCTTCCCATCCTCAATTCGAATTAGCTAAAAAACAAATGAAAGCTGGCGGCGGAATTGTGACGATTGAAGTAAAGGGTGGAAAAGAACGTGCCTTTACATTTTTAGATGCACTAACTATGATTCTATACACTTCAAATCTGGGTGATGCAAGAAGTATAGCTACGCATCCTGGATCCACCACGCATTCTAAATTATCGGAAGAAGAACGAGAAAAACTAGGAATTAAGCCTGGTTCTATTCGATTATCTATAGGGATTGAAGATCAATCGGATATCCTTAATGATATTTTACAAGCCCTAGATGCTAGTAAATAGCATCCGGAAAAAGTTATTCAAATAAAAAGGGGGAGTATCGATACTCCCCCTTTTTATTTGAATATTTTTTTTTGAGAAAAAAAACCTAGAAAGGTTTTTAGTTCATCTTATTTATTATAAAGCTGCTAAAGCTAAATCATATTGTGGTTCATTCACGGTCTCTTCCACTTGTTCAGTATAACTTACTTTACCTTCTTCATCAATAACAACGACAGATCTACTCAATAAACCAGTTAGTGGTCCATCAACAAATTTAACTCCATAGGCTTCATTGAAAGAATCGTCTTTGAAATCGGATAGACTAACAACATTTTCTAATCCTTCAGCTGCACAAAAGCGACTTTGAGCAAAAGGTAAATCTTTAGAAATACAAAGTACAACGGTATTATCTAATTTGGATGCTTCTTCATTAAAATGTCTTACTGATGCAGCACATGTGCCCGTATCAACACTTGGGAAAATGTTTAAAATTACTTTCTTCCCTTTAAAATCTGCTAATGATTTTTGTGACAGATCGCCTGCAGTCAATGTGAAATCTGGAGCAGTAGTACCTTTAGCTGGTAATTGACCACTGGTATGTACTGGATTGCCTTTAAATAATACTTGAGCCATAAATAGTTTATTTTATACCTATAAAACTAAACAATATAAGCCAATTTATGTTCTATTAAGTGAAAATATATTGTGGAATATTTATTAATTATTGTCAAAAACTTGCAATTATAAACAAAAATTTACTATGTTAGCATATTAAATTGATATAAAGATAAACGCTAATCAATATTTTTATGAAACAATTGTTACTGAGTATATTACTACTCTCGCCCTATTTCCTATTTGCGCAGGGATCACAGGTTAACACTCAGAGCCAGAAGGCTGTAGGTATGGCCGGAGCAGGTTCTGCGTTATTTATAGATGAAGCCTCTATTGTTTACAATCCTGGTGCTTTGGTTAAAATGGATCATAACGCTATTCAATTGGGCGGTAGTGCTGTCATGTATCGATCAGCCTTTCAAGAGGCTGGAAGTACCCAAACACATCATACCCGTTTTCAAATATCACCACCTTTTGCGGCCTATGCCACATTTGGCCCTAAAGGATCTTGGTGGAAAGCAGGAATTGGGGTATACACACCTTTCGGTGGTGCAGTAGATTGGGGGAAAGAATGGCCTGGACGATTTTCATTAACGCATTTATCCTTACGCGCGATTTATATCCAACCGACATTGAGTTTTAAATTGACAGAAGAATTTTCTGTGGGTGGAGGTTTTGTTTATAATGTAGGTTTGGTAGATTTAGGACGAGCACTACCCGTTTTTGATAACAATGGCAAGGCCGGACAAGCAAATCTAAAGGGCACAGGTACCGGAATGGGTTTTAATTTAGGGGTACACTATAATTTGGGCGACCAATTTGCCATTTCCTTAAACTACCGATCGAAAGTTATTACGAAACTAGAAAATGGCGATGCTAATTTTGAGGTTCCAAGTTCCTTGGCAGCGAACTTCCCAAATGGCAAATTTAATGCTGAATTACCTTTGCCTTCTTCCTTTAATATCGGCCTAGCATTCCCATTATCTGAAAAAGTTAAGGCAGCCCTTGATGCCTCATTTATCGATTATAGCATCTACAAAGAATTAGTTTTTGATTATGAAAACAATACTCCTAGTTTACCTGATACGCGTTCCGTTAAAAAATATCAGAATTCATTCTCCGGTAAAGTAGGTATTAATTACGATGTGAATGAAAAATTAGCCTTGCGTACCGGTGTTGGATACGTCTATACTCCCGTTCAGCCGAAATATGTCTATCCAGAAACTCCGGATAACAACCGCATCATGGCTGCTGCTGGCTTAACATACAAGTTTAATCCGAATTGGAATATGTCTGCAGCCTATGTATTTCAAAATATATTGAAACGTACTACCACGAATGCAGAGACCAATTTACGCGGCGCTTACGAAACTTACATTCATGCTCCTGGCATTTCGGTATCCTACAATTGGTAAACACTAAAATGAATTAAAGATGAAAAAGAATTACAAATTTTATATAGGAATAGGAATTTTAGGATTTGCTTGTTCCTGCGCGCCTACACTAGAGGAATACCAAGTCAAAAAAGGGTCTGCTGATTTTACAAAATATATTGCCATAGGAAATTCCTTGACCGCAGGATTTGCTGATGGCGGATTGTATTTGGAAGGACAACAAGTTGCCTTTCCAAATTTAATCGCAGAACAAGCAAAATCTGTAGGCGGCGGAAACTTTACCTCGCCATTTTTTTCTGCGGATCAATCGAATGGATCAGGATATATTAGTTTAAAGGCTTTGGTAAACGGAAATCCAGTAACCGAAAATGTGACTACGAATCTTGCCATTAGAGGATTAAATGCGGCAAATAAACCCCTATATACGAAGTTTACTGATCCGGTGAATAATATTGGAGTTCCTGGTATGCGATTAGATTTAGCCTTTATACCAGAATTTGGATCCACATTGGGAAACCCCTATTTTGAGCGGCTATTACCTGATGCAGATGCTGGTACTAAATCTTATTTTACTTATGCTACTAGCCAAGGACACAGCTTCTTTTCGTTTTGGTTGGGCAATAATGATGTCTTAGGTTATGCGACGAATGGCGCAGTAAGCAATCCACAAGACCCAACAACCACCCTTACTTCGGAAGCACAGTTTGCCCAATTGTATCCAACATTTTTAGCTAAACTAACCGAAAATGGCCAAAAAGGTGTGGTTGCTACCATACCTGATGTTGCATCAATTCCATATTTTAAAACAGTTACAGTTGCCAGAATTAATGCAGCATTAGCCGCAAATCCTGCAACGGCAAATTTTAAATTATTGATACAAACCAAATTAGCGGTGAGACCAGCGACTGATGAAGATTTAATTGGATTGACATTTAAAACCGACACTATTGGCAAAACAAATGCTAATGGCCCTTTTTATGGTTTATCTCCTAATAACCCCATATCTGACCAACAAGTTTTAGATAAAGACGAAGTTGCAGCTGTTTCAGCACATACCAATAAATTAAACAAAATCATCAGCGATGCCGCTAAAGAAAAAGGTTTAGCAGTTGCGGACACGCATGGATTGTTAAATAAAGTAAAAGCAGGATACCTATACAATGGCGTTGGTATAAATTCCTCTTATATTACGGGTAATGTGTTTTCATTAGATGGAATCCATTTGACTCCTATGGGAAATGCTATTTTAGCGAATCTATTCATAGATGCCATCAACAAAACTTATAATTCAAAAATTTCTAAAATAGATATTAGCACCTACCGTGGGGTTAAGTTTCCAACTGGACAATAAACGGATATACTAATTAATAGTATTTGGGTATAGTTTCGGGGGATGTTTAACCACATCCCCCCTTTTTTACCTTTGAACCATTTGGTAATAGCAGGTTCAAATTCAACTGTATTCTGATAAAGCCAGCGTACATTATGCATTTAAATTGGTAAATTTGACTGTATTAAATGGAATATACATGATGAAAATAAATTTATCTAGAAAGAATCAAGCCGTTCATTTTGAAGCATCAAGCGAACTTTCAGCTATTAAAGTTCAAATAGATGGATCGGAGGCAATTGGTGGTGAAGGAAAAGGCGTAAGACCAATGGAATTGGTATTAATGGCATTAGGATCTTGCAGTATTTTTGATTTGACTAGTATTCTTCAGAAACAGCGCCAAGATATTCAAGACATTCAAGTTGAAGTGCGTGGAGATCGCCGTGATGAAATTCCAAACATCTTCACGAACATCCACATCTCTTTTACATTAGTGGGAAATATAGATGAAACTAAAGCCTTGAAAGCAGCAGAATTAGCTGTAAAAAAATATTGTTCCGTCCATGACATGTTGGCCAATGGAGGAGTAGACATCACCTATAGTTTAAAAATTAACTAATTTATTTCAAGACTAATTTAGATGGAAAGACTACGTGTTGAGGTGTAAGCACATGGTCTTTCTTTTCGATGCAATCAAATAAGATTTCAGCCGCTTTTTGAGCCTGCCGGTCTGGATATTGCTCTATACTTCCCATAGGTGGATTATCCATATATTTCCATAGGGGATAATTGGCATAGCTAATAAAAAACATATCTTGATTTAACATAATTCCTTTATGTTTCGCATAGCGAATGACATCAAGAGTGACGAAATCATTGAAAGAAACTACAGCAGAAGGTCTATCCACTAAATTGCACAATTTCTCCATAGCTTCCTCATTTCCTTGTTCTGTTAAATCCGTGTGGACCACATAACTTTCTTGCGGATCAATACCTTGTTTTTTCAAAGCATGAAGAAATGCATTAGAACGTTCCTTAGAAGCTAACAAAGCTTCAGGCCCATTAATTAACGCTATTTTGCGATGACCTCGCTCCACAAATGCTTCGATCGCTTCAGCCATTCCAGAAGATAAATCACTAAAGACTTTATGGACGTTCCCTAAATCAGGAACACAATCAAAAAAAACGATGGGTATTTCAGACTTCGCTAGGATATCTACAAAATCAGTGTCTCGAGTATTTTTTCCTAGGGATATCAGAATCCCATCTACTCGATGGTTTTTAAAAGTCTGAATTATACTCGCTTCACGCAATTCATTATCTAATGATTGTCCTAAGAGTACCGTATACTTCTTGTCCTCAGCATAGGATTCAATAGCACTAATGGCATTAGAAAAGAAAGGTTCAGAAAGTTTAGGTAGAATCACCCCAATAGTAAATGTTTTACGCTGTTTAAAAAAAATAGCCGTTTGATTCGGCTCATAAGCCATTTCTTCAGCCATCTTCTTTACCCTCATCGTAGTCACTAAGCCAATACTGGGATGGTCATTTAGGGCACGAGAAACAGTAGAAGGTGATATTTTTAACTTGCGGGCAATCTCTTTGATTGTCGTGGGTTTATTTCCTGCCATGAAGTAAATATAATGAATTAATACCTATTTTCTATCCTTAATTAAATTACGTTCCCGTATTTTATTAACTGGTTGAGGCTTATCGGTTCTTGTATTTGTCGTTCTAGCACCTATTCTTGCTGATGGAGACCTACTTGGATAAACTCCAGTTTCAATATGTGCGAGGGCCATAGCCGTCATCGATTCCCTAGTATCTCCAAAATCTTTGCTTATATCATCTAAAACGTTCTTCTTGTCTGCTTCTATTCCATCCCAATAATCCGAATATCCCGCTGAATTAACAACCTTAAAAGAAGCAGCCCAAAGATTAATCTTATCCATTATTTTTTGAGGGAAGAATCCTACTGGTTTTCCATAAGTACTAGAAACTTCAGCAATGATTTGAACATTCATATATGGTTTTAATACTGAAATCAGTATTTCACTAGCAGAGGCCGTATAATCACTGACTAAAAAATACACATTTTGTATTTCGGTATTATTATTCTTACGGAAATTAACATCCTTAAAACTACCTTGACCGGAACGCTCGGATTGCAAGTTTTTGTTCACGTCATAGCTAAACATCAGTTTATTATTTCCAGCTGTATTGATGACTTTATTAGCTAAATAGGTCGCTGTACTCACATATCCCCCACCGTTGTAACGGATATCTATGATGATATCTTTGATATTATTTATGGCGAATTTGCTGAAAATACGTTCTAAATCGGTTCTCATTTTTGTAAATGAACCATCATCATATGCGAGTTCTTCAAACGAAGAATAGGCTAAATAACCTACCTTTTTATCAGCAACTGTAAATACTGAATCTTTGACTATCGGATATATTTCATACTCTTTAGAATCAATACCAACGGTAATACTCGTTTGATTGCCTCTCAATACCACCAGATCCAAGTGCGTTTTATTCAATTGGTTGTTTACATAACTAAAATTTGAATAAGTGATATTTGTATTGCCATTTAGGGAGGTAATTTTATCCCCTCTTTTTAATCCAGCATCATCTGCTGGAGAACCGCCTTCTACAAATCCAATATACAATGGAGCAGCAGGTTCAGTGGATTCAAAGACGACAAATAAGCCAAACCCGTCATATGTGTCAGCTTTACCTGAATTTTCAGAGCTCGCACTGATATCTTCTATAAATGAAAACCGATCAAATGGTCCATTATAATCTTTATGAAATACATAATCGTTTTTTAATGGAGTTTGTCCCATCAAATAATTTAATAAAGACTGATTGCCTGTGTATTTATCTGTGAGTGTTGAAATAGGGTTCACGACCTCAATGGATGATTCCCAGTACGATTGCATTTTATAATAATAGTATATACTATCTTTAATTTTTTGAGCTTCTGTACGATTATCAACTGGCTCCACAGGTTTTGGAGGAGATGGAATACGGGTAGGATCTTTTTGACAACTGATTATAGCAATTGATAAAAGCATTATCCATAAGCAGTTTGACAGATGTAGTTTCATTGAAATAAGCTAAGTAAATAGTAATAGCAAAAATGTGACCATTTATATAGATTCCACTCTAATCTATAAGTTTAATTTAATGAGGCACATTTGGTAAAAATTGTTTTGAAAACTTATACATACCTATTTTATACAAATCCTTTGGCTGTCCAGCTTGTTCAATGATATACTTATCTTTTGTTTTTGTAGATTTCTTTAGCGATGCGCTGGCGGATAAGGTTCGATAGGTATCGAAATTTATATGATACAAAGCTTCATTCAATAAACCTTCATTGCTATCTCCAAGTTGAAGACTGAAAGATTCATTCGCATTTTTCTTTGTTCCAGATAAACCTTGAAAATAATCTCCAAAGCCGGCTTTATTGGTCATTTTAAATGAAGTAATGTATAAATCAGCGTAACCATTAACCACAGGTAAGGCAAAATATCCCACCGGTTTTCCATAGGTTCCCATATTCTGAGTACTTATGATTTGTACATCCATGTAAGGACGAAGTACATTGATGACCAATTCACTAGCAGAAGCGGTGCTCTCTGTAACCAAAAAATAGACTCTTTGTAAATCCAACTGATTCGTTTTGTTAAAATAAACGGGCAGAAAAGGCGCCGATGTATTCTTTGGATCATTCCATCCCCACGCAGTTAAATACCTGTTGATTTGGTAATCGTACATTTTATCTTTATTTGCCGTTTTAGGTGCAATTAAATTCGCTAGTAGTTCTGCTGTTTCTGTAGAACCTCCCCCATTATACCGTAAATCGACCACCAACTCATCAATACCTGCCGTTTCATAGGTCTTGAAATTATTGATTAAATCTTGATAATAAGAATTTGGTTGATTTTGGGTTGTGACAGAAATAAAGGAACTATAAGCCAAATACCCAACTTTTTTATCATTCAAATTAATGATGCTGCTTAGTTTGATGGGATTCATTTTATAATCAGAACCAGTGACCGTGATGGTACTTGTTTTATTATCAACGGTGAGTACTTCAAGTTTCAAGGTCTCTCCACTATAAAACTTATAGAACAGCTTATGACCATTGCTACGTCCTGAATTGAAATCAACCTTATTATCTCCATTTATACTTAATATCTTCATGCCCCTGACTAAGCCAGCACGGTCTGCTGGAGATCCTTTTTGAACAAATTTAATGTAAAGATTAGCATTGCTGGAATTTTCTGAATCCAGTAAATAAATGGGGTTCACCCCTGTTTCTTTAAATACTCCTTGACCAATTTGTGTACTTACACTTTTTTCCCGATCAATAAAACTAAATCGATCATCAGGCATATAATTCTTTTTAAGATCAGTAAGCACCGCCTCCGCATCATTAAATTTATTGGTATACTTTTTTAAATCGATTTCATCCTCCGATAACATGGATGGCTCTGGAATTTTATCGGTCCATAAAGAAATTAGAAAACTGTAGTAATAGGTTGAATCTTTCAGAAGGATTTCATTTTCATAATTCTTATCAATCTTTTCCTCCTTTTTACAGGAATAAAACAATATGGTCAAGAGACCGAAGATCAGGAGTGTATTTTTCATTATTTAACAAGTTAATTGGCTTGTAACGAAAAACAATTCACCGTTAAGCAAACTGTTTTCTGAAGCAATATAGTTAATAGGATCTAAATTTCGAAATTCTAGTTCATCTACAAAATATACCTTAATATCTTTATCAAAACCTTTCCAATCGATATGCTTTAATTTGTTCAATTGTAAAGCAGGATTTCCTTTGGTTAATATGCCAATTTTAGCATCTCTTTCTAAAATGGAAGCAAATAATAATTGGATTTCCTTAAATAATAATAGTTTTAAAGGTAAATGTGCATTGACCTCTAATCGCTCATAATTCTCGCGATAATTATTTGTAAATTCATAATTCATAGCCAGGGCTGGAATGACAGCCTCCTCTCCTTGTTCTAAATACACATTTTTCATGAACTCCACCAATTCACCAGCAATTGTTTTCGCCTCATTGAATTCAACAAATTGAGCAAACAAATAATACACTTGTAAAAGGTAATCTTGCTTAGGAAATAGCACATCATCTACTTCAAACAGATACATTTGTTTATCTACTGGAACATCCTTTATATTCATATACCTAATTTATATTGTACATAATGCCAATTCTCCTTCATCGTCAGAAGTTGCAAATAAACCACTGATATTAACAATCAACGAATTATTGGAGGTTAAACTTTTTCCCGCTAAATAGATATCCGCTTGCACATTATTACTAGGGTTTTCCATAATCAGTATATCTGTCAACTGATCTAATTCAGGACATAACACCGCAATTCCATATTCCTCAAAGAGCAATTTAGTCGCTGACAGCGCTTTAATTTCTTCTAGGCCTAACGGTAAAACATACTGGATTTGATGATCTAGGCAAAACTTTAATAATTCATGAGAAAAAGTAGGATTAGCACCTGTTGGTATTGGCAAAAATTTCGAGGTTAAAAAGCGAGGCACTTCTTCGGAAGTAGCCATCAATAGCTCAAAATCATGTTCAAACTGATTCGCTAAACGTTGTGAAAATGCGCGTGTGCCAAAGGTAAGCAGCATCTTTTTCATAAATAATGTCCTTATAGTAATTAATAAATAAAACCATCCCGCATATGGATCGTACGATCGGAAATACGTGCTAGTTCTTCATTATGGGTAACAATGATAAAAGTTTGTTGCATCTGATCTCGAAGATCAAAAAATAGTTGGTGCAATGCTGTCGCATTTTCAGAATCTAGATTTCCCGAAGGTTCATCCGCAAGTATTAAAGTTGGATTATTTATTAAAGCTCTAGCTACAGAAACTCGCTGTTGCTCACCACCTGACATCGCTGAAGGTTTATGCTGTGCACGATGGGCGACCCCTAAGATATCTAATAATTCCAGCGCTCTTTTTTCCACCGCTTTACGATCCTGACCAGAAATATAACCTGGAATAGCTACATTTTCTAATGCTGTAAATTCAGGAAGTAAATGGTGAAATTGAAAAACAAAACCAATATGCTTATTTCTAAAATCACTTAGTTGTCTTTCATTCATAGAAAAGATATCTTTTCCTTCGATAATTACAGTGCCACGGTCAGGCTTGTCCAAGGTGCCAATAATGTGTAGCAAGGTACTTTTACCTGCACCAGAGGCTCCGACAATGGAAACAATTTCGCCCTTATTCACAGAAATACTTACTCCTTTAAGGATTTCTAATTCTCCATAGGCTTTAAAAATCGTATTGGCTTGTAAAATCATCTGGCTAAATTAATAAAAATACTTTAGGCCTTTTGTGCTAGAAAAAGTAAATATTTAGATAAGGCACCTGTCTTTTCATTAAAGCTTTAGGTTAAATCCCTTCTATTAAGAATAAATATAGGGGGATTTCAACTAAATTTATGCAAATATAAACTTGCCCCTTCGGAATAAATACGCTATTTTTACATCAAATTTTTTTATCAATGAACATTCACGAATATCAAGGAAAAGAAATACTTAAAAGTTTTGGAGTAAGAGTACAAGAAGGTATTGTTGCCGAAACCCCTGAGCAAGCTGTAGAGGCTGCAAAAAGACTGAAAGAAGATTTCAACTCGGATTGGGTTGTTGTAAAAGCTCAAATTCATGCTGGTGGACGTGGTAAAGGTGGTGGTGTGAAGTTGGCTAAAAACCATGACGAAGTTTTACAACGCGCTACCGACATCATAGGAATGCAATTAGTGACTCCTCAAACCGGTCCTGAAGGTAAGAAAGTAAACAAAGTGTTAGTCGCACAAGATGTTTACTATCCTGGAGAAAGTGATACAAAAGAATTTTACATGTCTGTATTATTAGATCGTGCAAGCGGTCGTAACATCATCATGTATTCTACAGAAGGTGGTATGGATATCGAAGAGGTAGCAGAAAAAACTCCTCACCTAATTTTTAAAGAAGAAATCGATCCTAAAGTAGGAATTCAAGGTTTTCAAGCACGTAAAATTGCATTTAACCTAGGATTATCTGGAACTGCACATAAAGACATGGTAAAATTCGTAGCGGCTTTATACAAAGCTTATGATTCTATCGATGCTTCTATGTTTGAAATCAATCCTGTATTGAAAACTTCTGATGACAAAATCTTAGCTGTAGATGCCAAAGTTAACTTGGATGAAAACGCTTTGTACCGTCATGCTGATATCGCAGCAATGCGTGATGTAACGGAAGAAGATCCTACCGAAGTTGAAGCTGGTGAATCCAACCTAAACTACGTAAAACTAGATGGTAACGTAGGTTGTATGGTAAACGGTGCTGGTTTAGCAATGGCTACTATGGACATTATTAAAATTGCTGGTGGCGAGCCTGCAAACTTTTTAGATGTAGGTGGTACTGCAAATGCAGAAACGGTAAAAGCTGGGTTCAATATTATCTTAAAAGACCCTAACGTTAAAGCAATTTTGATTAATATCTTTGGTGGTATTGTTCGTTGTGACCGTGTAGCTCAAGGTGTTATTGATGCATACAATGAAATAGGTAACATTCCAGTTCCAATTATTGTACGTCTTCAAGGTACCAATGCTGCTGAAGCAAAAACACTAATCGATGAGTCAGGATTGAAAGTATATTCTGCAATCTTATTGAAAGAAGCTGCTGAGTTAGTTACTCAAGTATTAAATGAGGGTAAATAATTTCAGCATAAAATAAAAAAAAGGCTACCTGTTCGGTAGCCTTTTTTTTATGAAATATGAATTTGATTTTAAAATCTAACATTCAAGTCATAAAGGAGATTAATCTTCTTGATATTGTATCTTAATTTTCCATAGTACAATCTAAATACTAATTTTGTGTCAAAACAATTCTAATAAAAATGAATACATCTGTACCCGATATTTCTAGGGATAAATCAACTGCATTATTTGAGAAAGCTAAAGAATATTTCCCTGGAGGAGTTAACTCTCCAGTCCGTGCATTTAAATCTGTTTACGGCTCCCCCCTATTCATAGAGCGTGGAGATAAAGCTCATCTTTGGGATGCTGATGGAAATGAATTTATAGATTTTTGTTGTTCTTGGGGGCCCTTAATTTTAGGTCATAATAATCAGGAAATTAGAGAGGCTATTCAAAATCAATTGGGCAAAGGACTTAGTTTTGGTGCTCCAACAGCCTTAGAAAATCAATTGGCGGAACTCATCCTAACCCATAATAAAAAGATTGAGAAGATCCGTTTTGTAAGCTCAGGTACTGAAGCAGTAATGTCGGCCATCCGATTAGCTAGAGGCTACACAAAACGAGATAAAATTGTAAAATTTGAAGGTTGCTACCATGGACATTCCGATTCTTTGTTAGTGAAAGCTGGTTCTGGATTAGTAACTTTTGGTGAAACTTCTTCTGCAGGGGTACCAAAAGCTTTTGCAGATGAAACATTGGTACTCGCACTAAATGACAAAGAAGCATTAGATAAGGTATTCACAGACTATAAAGACCAGATAGCTGCAGTGATTATAGAAGGTATACCTGCAAATAATGGTTTATTAATTCAGGATAAGGCTTATATCTCTTATTTAAGAGAATTGACTGCTTCTCATGGCACTTTATTAATATTTGATGAAGTTATTACAGGTTTTCGTTTGGGATTTGAGGGAGCTGCTCAATATTATGATATACAACCAGATATACTTACCTACGGAAAGATTATTGGTGGAGGAATGCCTGTTGGTGCTTATGGTGCATCTAAGGAATTGATGAGTTGTATTTCACCAGACGGAGCAGTATACCAAGCAGGAACTTTATCTGGGAACCCTGTGGCGATGGCAGCAGGTATCGCAGCATTAAGCATTTTATCGCAACCTGGTTTTTATGAAAGCTTAAAAATTACGACTGAAAAGTTTGTTTCAGACCTTAGGGAATTTATTGAACAGAAGCAATATGATGTTCAAATATTCACGATAGGATCTATCTTTTGGTTTGCCTTTTCAAATAATTCATCTATTCAACGTGCAGATGAAATTGACCCTGAGTCTATGACCAACTACAAAGTAATGCACCGAGAATTATTAAATAGAGGAATATATTTTGGTCCTTCAGGTTATGAAGTAGGGTTTATTTCTGCTGCTCATACCGAAGATGACTTGGATAAGACAAAAATTGCGTTAAAAGAAGCATTGAATATTGTGTTTCAATAAAAACATAAACAATTAAAAATTATATTTGTTAAACAATTAGAAATATTGACTAAATATATAATCATGAAAACACTAAAATCAGCATTCGCAGTAATCGCTGCATCACTAGTACTTGCTTCATGCAACAATTCTACTAAAAATCAAGATGGTGGAGTGAAAGATTCAATTAATCTTAATGATTCATTGGGAGCAATTGCCGTTAATCCATTAGCGCATGCCAAAGATTTCCCTGGTGCTACATTAACTGTATCATCCTTAACTTCTGAGAAATTAGGGACAGATTCAGCTAAAATCACCATTAAATACGCTGTTCAGAACTTCAATCTAACGGATCAAACTGAGCACAATCATCATATGGCAAACTCTCACGATGGTCAACATATTCATTTTATCCTAGATAATAAACCATACGTAGCGTTGTACAAACCTGAACATACGTTTACCGTACCTGTTAATTCAGAGCATTACTTATTATCTTTCTTATCTCGTTCATTCCACGAATCCATTAAAACAGCTGATGCTTCTAAATTGCAAAAATTTAAAGTTGCTGCCAATGGTAAAATTGAGGAATTACCTACTCCAACGGAGGCTTCTATTTTTTATAGCAGACCAAAAGGAGATTACAAAGGTGATGACACCAACATCTTATTGTTAGACTTCTTTGTTTCAAATACTACGCTTGGAGCTGATGGCAACAAGGTTAAGGCTTCAATCAATGGGCAAGAATTCACATTGGATCAATGGGCACCCTATGAAGTTTTAAATCTTCCAAAAGGTGAGAACACCATCAAACTAAGTTTAATTGACAAAGATGGTAATGCTATCACTGGCGACAATGTATCGGTGGAAAGAAAAATCAATTTGTTAGATAAATAATCTTTCAATATATATATACAAAAAAGGCTTCAAGTATACTTGAAGCCTTTTTTGTATATATCGAATTATACCTATTTAAAAGCCTACAGATTTTAAATTTAATCCTGTTCGCTCATCTAAGCCAAACATCAGGTTCATATTCTGAACAGCTTGCCCAGAGGCTCCTTTTAAGAGGTTGTCTGTGGCATTCAAAATAAGCAAGTGACTTCCATGCTTCTCGATATGAATAATGCTTTTGTTTGTATTTATTACCTGCTTTAAATCAATATTAGCTTTAGAAACATGCGTAAATGCATGGGTAGCATAGTAAGATTCGTATAAAGCATAAGCTTCCTCCTCAGACAAGTTACACTCCACATAACTGGAAGAAAATATTCCTCTTGTAAAATCACCGCGTTGAGGAATAAAATTAATTTTTTGAGCGGCCTTTGCTAAAAGCGATTCATCTCCTGAGGATAGAAAGCCATCCTGTAGCTGATCTAAAGATTCTGAAATCTCTTGCAAGTGTTGATGCTCAAAAGCTTTATATGCGGATAGGTTATTGTTTCTCCATGAAAAATGTGAAGTAGCATTTGGTTTTTGACCTGCGCCAGTAGAACCTGTGGTTGCCTGTACATGAATTTGATTAGGTAATAAACCTTTACTAGCTAAAGGTAATAAGGCCAGTTGGATGTTAGTCGCAAAACAACCAGGATTAGCAATATATTGTGCCGATTTAATAGCTTCACGATTCAACTCAGGTAATCCATAGATAAAATCTTGGCCTTGGAATTCGTGATGATCGCGTAAACGATAATCTTGTGATAAATCAATAATTTTCACTGTTTTATCCAGGGTATTTGCTTCCAAAAATCTCTTCGCATCCCCGTGCCCTACACATAAAAATAAGACATCAATATTTGAATGAAAATCAGAAGAGAAGGTTAAATCGGTATCTCCAAACAAATCATTATGCACATCGGAAATTTTATTCCCTGCATTCGAGGCACTGTTTGCAAAAACGATATCAACTTGGGGATGATAAATGAGGATTCTCAATAATTCACCACCTGTATATCCTGCAGAACCAACAATTCCTACTTTAATTTTTTTCATAGTTAAGAAATATATATCGACTAATAAAAGCAAACCAAGGTCCTTAAGAATAAGCCACCTTGGTTTGTCAATAAATGTTATAAAATAGACGTTACTATTTAGTCTTTTGAATTTACTTTATGCCAAATGATGGTTTGATTTCCAAAAATCTTCGAGAAGCCTTTTACATCATCACCTGTATACCCTTTATTCATTTCACCATAGCTTCCAAATTTATTAGACATTAAATCATGTTCAGATTCAATACCAATAATTACGAATCGGTGTGGATGAAGTTCAACAAAAACGCGACCTGTTACTGTGCCTTGAGAGCTTTGTAAGAAAGCTTCAAAATCACGCATTACTGGATCATGCATCTGCCCTTCATGCATATAGTTACCATAAAATGCAGCCAATTGATCTTTCCAAGACAATTGCCATTTGGTTAAGGTATGTTTTTCTAAAGTATGGTGAGCTTTTATGATGATCACTGAAGCTGCGGCTTCAAATCCAACGCGACCTTTAATACCAATAATCGTATCACCGACATGAATATCGCGACCGATACCATAAGGTTGAGCAATAGCCTGTAATTCTTGAATAACTTTTACCGCTCCAATTTTGTCACCATTTAGGGCTACAGGTTCCCCTTGTTCAAAATCTATCGTAATTTGACGAGGTTCAGTAGCTGTTATCGGCGTAGGCCAAGCTGATTCTGGCAAGTATTGATTGGAAGTCAAAGTCTCGGCACCTCCTACAGAGGTTCCCCATAAACCTTTATTGATTGAATATTTCGCCTTTTCAGCAGAATATTCCACCCCATGCTTATTTAAATATTCAATTTCATCCTCACGGGATAATTTCAAATCACGGATTGGCGTGATGATTTCAATACCAGGTACTAGTGTATGAAAAATCATATCAAACCGTACTTGATCATTCCCAGCACCAGTAGAACCATGCGCTACACATGAAGCACCTATCTTTTTAGCGTAATTTGCAATTGCAGTAGCTTGTGATACCCGTTCAGCTGATACAGAAAGTGGATAGGTTGCGTTTTTCAACACATTACCAAAAATGAGGTATTTAATGGTATTGCGGTAATAATCTTCTGTTTCATCAATAGTAGTGTGTGATTTTACCCCTAACTCATAGGCTCTTTTTTCGATTGTCTGTAATTCCTCCTCAGAAAAACCACCGGTATTTACAATTACGGAATGTACTTCTAATCCTAAATCACGTGATAAATAAATACAACAAAATGAAGTATCTAATCCACCACTAAATGCTAAAACTACTTTTTTCATCTTAAAACGATTAATATGCTGATAATAACAAAAATACAATTAAAAACCTTTTGCGGGTCTAGTACCCACAGGAATAATCGCAGAAACGAACTTTTTACTCGATTTCCACAATTTAGCCTCTATCCTTTTCAATAACGATTGTTTCTTAGAAATACGATCTAAGCGCTCCTTTGCTTCTGCTCTTCGTTGAATTTTTTCTTTCAATTCCCGTTCTTTCTCTACGGGATCCCAAAGCATCGCTGTACACATACAATTCTTGCGTTCTTTGGACATTAGAATATCATAATTCACACAAGATTGACAACCTTTCCAAAATTCTTCATCTTGGGTTAATTCCGAATAGGTAACAGGTTCGTATCCCAAATCAGAATTTATTTTCATCACCGCTAAACCAGTAGTTAATCCGAAAATTTTTGCTTTCGGATATTTCTCTCTAGACAATTCAAACACTCGTTTTTTAATTGCCTTAGCAAGACCTACCTTACGAAAAACAGGATTTACAATAAGGCCTGAATTGGCCACGTAATCCCCATGACTCCAAGTTTCAATATAACAAAATCCGGCCCAAGTACCGTCTTTGTGCAAAGCGATTACCGCCTTACCTTCTTCCATCTTACGCGCAACATATTCTGGTTTTCTGCGCGCAATACCCGTCCCACGAGCTTTTGCGGATTCAAACATTTCATTGCAGATGTCCTCCGCATAGTGAATGTGATCTGCAGCGGCTGGAATAATTATAAAATCTGAAAGTGTCATTAATTGTGTCGACCTAAAAAATGAATACCGAAGTATTTGAATTATTTAATTTTTAATATCGTTCATCGAGCTAGATGAACCATTTTTTGGAAAGCTTGCCTGCCTCGTTATCAAGCTCGAGGCAGAATAGGTCGTCGGAATCGTAGAACCGGACAATTAAACGTTTTTAAGGCCGTCCATACCATCTCCACAAGCCTATGTAAAGCTTGCCCCAATGATGTGATATATACCTTATTACAATTCATTTAATATCTAGTTTTTACCTCTTGGATTAGACTGCGCAAAAGTAATCAAATATTTTTTTCTTTTATACAATATTAATGTAGTTTTTTTAATTAATAACCAATCCAAGTCATCTGTAATTGTAAACCTTTCAATTAGACTTCCTATTTATTACAACGTTTAAAATTATTCATTATTTTGTAAGATTTTCTTCGAGGAGCGATCCTATGGTGGATTACTTAAATAAATCCTTAATTTTGCGGAAATTAAAGTTAAAAACATGGTAGGTCCGAGTATTATATTTTATACCCTTTTTGTAATTCCATATATCTATTTTATGTACTGGTTGATTAAACAAGACAAGAAAAAGTATGTATGGGGCATTATTGTAGTCACGGTTATCGCTATTCTAGGGATAGTCGTATCTCAAAGGGCAAGTAAAATGGCCATAGAAAATTACAAACAACATCAAATTGATGCTCGTGAATTAGAAAAAGAAAGTTTAAACGAAAGTAGCCCAACAAACTAGGTTGATTATCCCTAAGTACTATTTGGCACCTTCTTTATAAAGCCGTATATTTCTTCATTAGAATATAAAAAAAAGGCATTCGATACCGAATGCCTTTTTTTATATGGTGACCACTAGAAATTAGGGCTGTATTCCTTCCAACTTAAATAAGAAGGCATAGGTTAACGCTACATCTTTTAAATAATCAAATCTACCAGAAGCACCTCCATGTCCATAATCCATATCTGTTTTCAACAAGATCACTTGTTTTCCAATTTTGGTAGCTCTTAATTTAGCCACCCATTTTGCAGGCTCGAAATATTGCACTTGCGAATCATGAAGACCTGTTGTCACCAAGAGATTTGGATATTCTTTCGCCTCGATATTCTCATAAGGAGAATACGATTTCATATATTCATAAGCTTCCTTATTATTGGGATTTCCCCATTCATCATATTCATTGGTTGTCAATGGAATAGATTCATCCAACATGGTATTTACGACATCCACAAATGGCACTTGAGCGATTACCCCATTCCATAAAGTAGGTGCCATATTAATCACAGCCCCCATCAATAAACCACCTGCACTGCCACCTTGCGCATATAAGTGTGCTGGACTTGTATATTTTTGATCAATCAGAAATTGGCCACAATCGATAAAATCAGTAAACGTGTTGATTTTCTTCATCATTTTTCCATCTTCATACCATTGTCTTCCCATTTCCTCTCCTCCACGTATATGCGCAATGGCAAAAATAAATCCACGATCTAGCAAGCTAATTCTCGAAGAACTAAAACTTGGATCCATCGAACTACCATAAGAGCCATAAGCATACAATAATAATGGAGCAGAACCATCCTTAGTTATTCCATTTTTATAAACTAGCGAGATAGGCACTAAAGTTCCGTCTTTCGCTTTTGCCATAATACGTTCTGTTGTATATTTTTTCAAATCATAGCCTCCTAATACCTCTTGTTGTTTCATAAGAGTCTTTTCCTTACTGACCATATTATAGTCAAAAGTAGAAGAAGGAGTTACTAAAGAAGTATAGCCATACCTTAAGACCTCACTGTGGTATTCGGGATTAGCACTCGCATATACTGTATATGCAGCCTCGTCAAATTCCATATAGTGTTGGCTTTGATCACTTAAATTCCGTATTGCAAGATTCGTTAATCCGGCTTTCCTTTCCGAAATGACCAAGAATTTTTCGAATTCATCTACGCCTTCAATCAGTACATCTGGACGATGAGCAATGTATTCTTTCCAATTTTCTTTGGTCGTTTTATCCAATGGAGATTCCATTACTTTAAAATTTTGAGCCTGATCATTTGTCACAATAAGAAAGCGATCGGCTAAAGCAACAACAGAATACAACACCTCTTTCATTCTGGGTTGAAATACTTGAAAAGAGCCCGTAGGATTATCAGCTTTCAAATACCGCGTCTCTGAACTAAGTGTACCCCCTGAATAAATAAAAATATATTCTCCGTTTTTGGATTTATCTACACCGATGTAATTGGTATTATCTTTTTCTTCATATACCACAGCATCATCAGTTTCCTTAGTGCCTAAACGATGCCTCTTGATTTTCTCACTTAATAAAGTGACTGGATTTTTAGAAGTATAAAATATCGTTTGATTATCCGAAGCCCACACTGCCCCGCCTGAGGTTCTTGCAATACGATCTGTTAATAGTTCGCCAGTTTCTAAATTCTTAATCTGTAAAACATATTCCCTTCTGGATACTGTATCTACCCCATACGCTAATAACTTATTATCAGGACTAACAGAGAATCCTCCTAAAGCATAATATGCATGCCCTTGCGCGAGTTGATCTACATCCAAAAGCACTTCTTCAGCAGCATCAAGACTTCCTTTCTTGCGACAAACTTTATAATATTGCTTACCTTCCTCGGTACGATTGTAATAATAATAGCCGTTTTTCAAATAAGGAACACTTTCATCCTTTTCCTTGATTCTACCCTTCATCTCTTGAAAAAGTGTCTCTTGAAAGGGCTCTGTGTCTTTCATCATGATCGCGGTATATTCATTTTCCGCCTCCAGATACTTAACCACATCAGCGGAATCTGCCCCTTTTTTAAAATAGTCGATCATCCAATAGTAAGGATCATTTACCGTATCACCATGTATAACACGTTCATGGTTTTTTATTTTCGCTATAGGAGTGCTTGCATCTGGCCAAGCTACCACTTCATTTTTCATCGTATTATTTTGTTTACAAGCAGATATGCTAAGTAGTACGATTAAACCTATACTAATTTTCCGATTCATATGCTTAATTTTAAAATAGATAATTTTTCAGGTTAAATTTAGCAGAAAATATCTTCATTTTAGATTAATTAACAATTCAGTGTAGTTGAAAACAGTAACTTTGACAAATTATAATCTTTGCTAATATGTTAAAAACAAATAAAATTCTTTGTTATCTGGCACTAGGCGTATTGCCTAGCTTAGGTTTTTCACAAAATAAAGATACTCCCCCAGCAAATTGGTACAATCTAGATTTCCAAAAAGATGCGACCATGGGCATAAGTACGGAAAAAGCATACGAACTCTTAAAAGGCAGAAAAGCGACTCCAGTGATTGTGGCGGTACTGGATGGTGGTGTAGATGTTCAGCATGAAGATTTAAAAGACGTATTATGGACCAATCCGAAAGAAATCCCTAATAATGGAAAAGATGATGATGGGAATGGATACATTGACGATATCTATGGTTGGAATTTTTTAGGTAACGCAAAAGGTGAAAATGTTAATCAAGACAATTTAGAAGTAACTCGATTAATTCGTATTTACGAACCCAAATACGGTTCCGTATTACCAACTACCCCACTTACAGAAGCTGAACGAAGAGAATTTGTAGCCTATCAAAAGATGATTACTTTTTACACTTCCAAAGTGGATGAAGGCAATATGGGCAAAATGACTTACAATCGCTTGAAGGAAGAGTTAGATGGAATTATTAAAGCTATCGGTAAAGAACCTAAGGATATTACAGTAGCCGATTTAGATCAATTCAATGACGCTACAGCGCGGCAAAAGTCAGCGATCCGCATTGCCAAAAAAGAAATGGATACAGGAACATTCCTGAAATTTTACGAAGACATAAAAGATGGAGCCACTCATTTTAATGACCAAGTAGATTATAACTTAAATCAGAAATTTGACCCTAGAAATATTATTGGCGATAATTACGAAGATGCCTCAGAACGTTATTATGGCAATCCTGATGTAAAAGGACCAGATGCAGGCCACGGTACGCATGTTGCTGGTATCATTGCTGGCAAACGGAACAACGGTATTGGAATTAATGGGATTGCTGACCAGGTAAAAATAATGTCTGTTCGTGTGGTGCCTAATGGTGATGAGCGTGATAAAGATGTTGCCAACGCGATTCGTTATGCCGTTGACAATGGAGCTAAAATTATCAACATGAGTTTTGGTAAAGGCTACGTTTATAACAAAAAAACAGTGGATGAGGCTATAAAATATGCCGAATCAAAAGATGTGCTGCTTGTGCACGCTGCAGGAAATGATGCCAGCAATAATGATATAGTTAAGAATTACCCTACAAAATACTTTACAGATAGCTTGGATGCTGTCGTAGGCGAAGCAAAAAATTGGATTACTGTTGGAGCTACTGCTTGGAAACTTGATGGAGATTTATTAGCCGAATTTTCCAATTATGGCTATCGCAGTGTCGATGTATTTGCACCAGGTGTAAAAATAAATTCGACGATGCCTGAATCCAAATACAAAGAACAAGACGGAACAAGTATGGCCTCCCCTGTTGTTGCTGGATTGGCAGCCTTACTTAGGTCTTATTATCCAAATCTAACTGCTGTCGAAGTAAAACAGATAATATTAAAAAGTGTGACAAAAGTGGATCAAAAAGTAAAAGTTAAAGGTGAAAATGGAAATAAGAAAGTTTACCTCGACGAAATCAGTGTTTCGGGAGGAATTGTGAACGCTTATAAAGCCATTACAGAGGCCGATAAATTACTTTCCAATAAAAAGTAAAAAAATGTTAAATTTTTCACAATAATCCTAAGTATCTTGCGTTTAGTTAATAAAAACAAACGCTGCTTATGGTTGAAAATTCTACTAAAACAAAGGAAGTAAATTACGAAAGTCTACCGTCAGAAATGACAAAAGAGGAAAAAGTTGAAGTGACATTTGAAGATAAAATTAAAAGTTGTATATCACAACTCGAAAAAAATCCAGAAGATAAAACAATAGCTAATATACTCAACTACTCGAAGAACTTACGTAACTTATAATACGAATCCACTCAAATAGGGTGGATTCGTACATTTTATACCTATCCGTTATCCCCTAGCAGATTAATTCCCTACCTTATTTTTATTACTTATCTTTGCCGTATGCTCATAAAAGATCGATACAAGGCATTTATAGAATACTTTTCTACGCACAATCCAGAAGCTCAAACGGAATTAAATTACAGTAATCCATATGAATTACTAGTTGCCGTTATCCTATCTGCGCAGTGTACTGATAAACGAATTAATCAAATCACTCCTGCATTATTCCAACGATTTCCTACAGTCGAAGATTTGGCAGCTAGTTCCGTTGAAGAAATATTCTCGTATATCCGATCCGTGAGTTATCCAAATAACAAAGCCAAGCATCTATACGGCATGTCTCATATGTTGATTGAGCAGTTTCAATCTGAGGTGCCAGAAAAGATAGAAGAACTGGTAAAACTTCCTGGAGTTGGTCGCAAAACTGCAAATGTCATCTCCTCCGTTGTGTTCCATAATCCTGCCATGGCTGTTGACACTCACGTATTCCGTGTAAGTAATCGATTGGGACTAACTAATCAAGCAAAAACACCATTGGCTTCAGAAAAACAATTAGTAAAACATCTTCCAAAAGATAGCATAGCTGTTGCACATCATTGGTTAATTTTACACGGGCGATACATCTGTCTAGCGCGGAAACCCAAATGCGACATATGTCCCATCACGCATTTTTGTAAGTATTTTGAAAAAACCAAAAAAGCAGTTCCAATCCCCATAGATTCATAAAAATTTATTATTTAAATGATTAAAAGATACTTTATAAAAAGTATCTTGAATAGGAAATTATAATTAACTAATTTTTTTAGCATAAAATTTGTAATTAACAATATTATATCTTACTTTTGACAACAATATACTAAAAATATGAGTAACGCAGACAAACTTAAAGCATTACAGCTTACCCTAGATAAATTAGAAAAATCTTACGGAAAAGGTACGATTATGAAATTGGGGGATTCCGCTGTTGAACCCATTGAATCTATTTCTACAGGTTCTTTAGGCTTAGATATCGCATTAGGAATCGGTGGTGTTCCCAAAGGACGTATTATCGAAATATATGGACCAGAATCTTCTGGAAAAACTACATTAGCAACCCACATCGTTGCAGAAGCACAGAAAAAAGGCGGTATTGCTGCAATTATTGATGCGGAACATGCTTTTGATAAATATTATGCTCAAAAATTAGGTGTTGATATTGAAAATTTACTTATATCTCAACCTGATAATGGAGAGCAAGGATTAGAAATTGCTGACAATTTAATTCGTTCAGGAGCGATCGACGTAATCGTTATTGACTCTGTAGCGGCATTAGTTCCAAAAGGTGAGATTGAAGGTGAAATGGGTGATTCCAAAATGGGCTTACAAGCAAGATTAATGTCTCAAGCCTTACGTAAACTTACAGGTACTATTTCCAAAACAAACTGCTGTTGTATTTTCATTAATCAATTACGTGAAAAAATCGGTGTTATGTTTGGTAATCCGGAGACAACAACGGGTGGTAATGCACTTAAATTTTACGCATCTGTACGCTTAGATATTCGTAGAACATCACAAATTAAAGATGCTGATGAAGTTGCGGGTAATCGCGTAAAAGTAAAAATCGTGAAAAATAAAGTTGCACCTCCATTCCGTATTGCAGAATTTGACATTATGTTTGGTGAAGGCATTTCCAAAGTCGGTGAAATCATTGATTTAGGAGTAGAATATAACATCATTAAAAAATCAGGTTCATGGTTTAGTTATGGCGATACGAAATTAGGACAAGGTCGTGATGCTGTGAAATCCTTATTAGCTGACAATCCAGATTTAATGGATGAATTAGAACATAAAATCCGCGCTGAAGTAACGGGTGAAAACATAGACCAAGTTGCTTCTGGTCAAGAAGGTTAAAAATACACAACATACTCCCTAGGTTTCATAAAAATAGGAGTATATGCTTTGAAAAGGGTATTCGAAAGGATACCCTTTTCTATTTTACTACTTTTTGGCCATAAGAATTCAATAGAACCTCCACGAATTCAATAATCTTGTTACACTTGCTTCGTTCTTATTCCTAGAATAAATCCTAATTTTAAAAGAATATTTAACCTAATTATCATCGAGCATATGAGTTTCAACAGGCGTAATTTTTTAAAAGGCATTGGACTATTAGGCTTAACGAGCAGCAGTGCTGTATTGAATGCTCAACAAAAGCCAATTCAACAAGATGTCCCATTTGACTTTCTATGTCCAGCCTATTTACAACAAGTATCAGCAGGACAAACTAGCGTCTTGTGTCTTTTCAATAAACCTTGCCTTGCATGGGTTGAATTATTAAATGAACAGAATCAAGTGCTAAAAACCATTTATCAAGTGGAGGATGGAATGCGAAACGCGAATACAGATTTATTTAAATTCCGCGTTGTCCATACAGAACCTAATTTTCGGTATAGAGTAGTCGCTAAGGAAATACTCAAATTCGAAGCCTACAAAATTGAGTATGGGAAAACAATCACTTCCAAAATCACCACTACAAAATTAGCACAAGCGCAGCAAGATCAAATTCATTGTTTAATTCTGAATGATATTCATGAAAATGCTCAAAGTTATGCGACATTATACAATCAGAGTAAATTACCGCGCAAAGATTTGGTATTCTTAAATGGCGATTCCTTCCATTATGTA
Organism: Sphingobacterium sp. HJSM2_6; assembly: GCF_049316305.1. Classification (NCBI taxonomy): domain Bacteria; kingdom Pseudomonadati; phylum Bacteroidota; class Sphingobacteriia; order Sphingobacteriales; family Sphingobacteriaceae; genus Sphingobacterium; species Sphingobacterium sp. HJSM2_6. Next base: position 131,969 of record NZ_JBMOXB010000002.1, on the reverse strand, counting down.
AGCAATAGTAAAGACTTAGTCGATAAACTGTTGCTTCCTGTTGGGCAGACATTCGCTACTGAGACCCCGTTTGTTTTGGTTCGTGGTAATCATGAGACTCGAGGAAGTTTTGCTAGAGAATTTAAAAAATACTTCGATTTCAAGGATCAGAAATTTTACCAAGCCTTTAAAATGGGTCCAATCTTTTGGATCGTATTGGATAGTGGAGAAGATAAACCAGATAGTCATGAGGTATATGCTGGAACGATAGATTACGACAATTACCGATTAGAACAAAAGCTATGGTTAGAAAAAATATTAAAATCCAAAGAAAGGAAATCAGCCAAGCATACCATTATCGTTACCCATATTCCATTTCACCATTCTGATGACTGGCACGGTACCATTCATAACAAGGCTTGCTTTCACGAGCTCATTCAGCATAATAAAGTAGATGCTGTGATTTCAGGTCATACGCATAAACATGGTTTTTATCCTCCAGACCAGGAACACAATTATCATGTCATTATTGGAGCAGGCCCTAAAGTAGGTGAACGGACATACATCGAAGTCTCCGCAGAAGGTAAGCAATTGAAAGTTTCCCTAAATCACGAAAACGGAACACTTATACAAAGCTTCACTAAAGCATAATTCCAAAATTTGGAAAACATCATCAAATTATAAAAACGATATAAACCAATAATCCGAACACCCGCATAACCTTAGCATTACAATATTAATGCTAAAGTTATGCGTCTAATTGATTAAAAAAAGCTTCCAACTCCACTAAGGTCTCTGCTGATGTTTGAATATCTTGAATTAAGACTCCTTTTTGCAAAACAAGTATACGGTCGGAAATGTCCACTGTATGCGATAAATCATGACTAGAAACTACAATGGTTTTTTCTCTGGTACTTGCAAGCTCTTTTATAATACTTTTTAATCGAAATTGCGTACTGGGATCTAAATTAGCAAATGGTTCATCCAATATAATCAATTGGGGATCTCCGATTAATGTAGAAATAATCCCAACTTTTTTTTGATTTCCCTTTGATAAATCGCGTAAGTATTTTTTCTTCCCCAAGACCTCATCATTAAAAAAGTCCTTGTACATTTCCAACAACCGATCCACTTCAGACTCATTGACTTCCCTTAGCTTACCAATAAAATAAAAATATTCTTCCGCCGTCAAATAGCTAATTAAAAAAGATTCATCCAAAAATGAAGTTGTTATTTTCTTCCATGAATCATTGGAAAAAACCACTTGCCCATCTATTTTTATTTCTCCTGAATCCGGAACGATAAGATCAAGTAAAAGACTAAACAAGGTTGTTTTTCCCGCACCATTATTCCCTACTAAACCTACACTTTCTCCACGTGGGATATGCAAAGCAGGGATATTTAAAACAACCTGTCCATGGTAGGCCTTAACAATTTGATTGATATTGATCATTTTCTACTTTTTAATAATTGTACCTATTAACTTTGAACTTCTTTAAATCCTGCAATAGTTTTATGTTTTTTATACAGGTATTGATCCGTCACAGCTGCCATAATAGGCTTTCTCAAGACCAATCCGACAATCCCCAATATACCTAAAACACTGCTTGCTACCATTTCATCCGTGAACATCTTCGTAACTCCCCAAATGATCATTGGAATTAATAAAATTGGAATACCTACAATCCATTGGGCTATGCCCATTCCTTGATAATTCATCATCGAAGAAGCATTCAAATCAATACGTTTCTTATTATAGGAACCAAAGAATAAGATTATTGGAATATTCACTCCCAAATTATAAAGAGCACAAGAGATATTGATTAAAAAAATATTCCATCCAAAATAAACATAAGCAGAACTCAAGATAGTCAGTATGCAGATAGACATGACCATTAATAAGACTTTGGCTTCTAAATATAAACGCATAGGAATATTTTGAACCATCAACATCGAATAATAAGTACTATCCCAAGCTGGAATAAATTGTCCAAAATTAATCATGAAAATACCTGTAATAAATATTCCTACAAAAACGAGGATGGTAGATTGCTGATAAGTTTCATTCGGATAAAATATCAATCCATATAATAAAAACAATAATCCTAAATATATAGTTGACTTCGAACGCTTGTTCCTCCAAATTAATTTAAGATCTAATTGTAAAAATGGAGCCAAAGCACCAAATCGGTTGGTCCAAGTCAAGTCACTCGCTTTATAATCTGTATGCTTTTCTTTTAAATAAGCATCCACGTAGAAATAAGCCAAAATTTGTTTATGGTTCACCGAGTATACCATAAAACTCAAGAATATTGGAACAAGGGCTAGCCAAGGATATAATAACACGGAATCAAAAAACCTGCCGGTTAATGTAGCCAAAGAGAATACGTCCAAGTACTCCAATAAGTAAATTCCAGCAATTACAAATAGAAAAATAATCATCGCTTTTAAGTTACTGGCAAACCACCGTTGAACAATAAAACTTAAAAACTGAATGAAAAGTACACTAAAGAATAAAGCAATCAACCAAGAAAAAAACTGAAAAGGTGTTAAACTGTTTTTCGAAATGGAAATCCATATAAATGGAATTCCCATAAACAAAATGATACTATTATAGAAAGAAAAGCAGCTTTTTACTAGAACATAATGCACAATTTTAGACCTGCTAATTTGTTGTACGAGTAAAGGTTTCACATTTATTATTGGGATATTCTGAACAATAAACCTAAAAACCAGCTCTACAAGCAACCAGTACAATAGAAATTTATTAACGATATAAATAGGCTCTGTATCAGGGAAATAGTTTTGTAGGCTACTGTACAAACCTATTCCAACTAAAAGAAATATAGATAAAAAATAAATAGCCATTATTCCCAAAAACACCTTAACAGCAATATTTTTCCCTAGACTAGCTGATCGAAAAAAAGCTTTCCATTCTAAGGTCAATAATTCTTTTATCATAAATACGTCAATTAATAGTTTTCGAAAATCTCAACCTCCTAAAATTAACCTCGAAGATCATCACCAATATAATGAATTTTAATGGTTTTTTAACCATAGTTTTTAAGTGTAAAAACAAAAAATTCTACCATAAAGAAATACCATCTAAAGGTCATCGATAAAAAACAAAATAAATCTTCAACTAGTATTCAGGAGGTTTAACCAATTGTAATTTTCCAATGTAGACAATTTATTGAATCAAAACAGCAGCATTTCTGTACTTATCAAAACCCCCACTCCTGTATGGCTAAATCAATTGAAGCTTTATCATAAACACAATTATTTGACTCTTACAGTAAGATATGATTCCATTGTATGACACTTTTGATGCATGAGTGTTACAACTTTTCAATGGTATATCAATATTTTTATAACGCATTTAAAATAAATATGCGAAATGATGCTGAGTTTAATAATAATGGTATTATTTTAAACAAATCTTTTCTGTATTTGAATATTTGCAATTAGAAATGATAGATCGACTTTGTAATAATTAGCTATACTTATTACTAAGACGAGAGATACCACTAAACCTACTTAATTATGAATTTCAATAAAATTACTATGTTTAATTTATTAGCTGTCATTGTTGGGTTATTGCCTAGCTGTGAAAAGGTATTTCCGAACAATGGTTCTGATAATGAGAAATCATTAGAGATTCAGATCAAAATTGATCCTAGCATCTCAACAACAGTTGTAAAAAATATTTATTCGGATATGAATATGTGGGACTTCAAAACCTATTGGACCACCGCCGCTGAATCAATGCCGGATGATTATTTTAAAACCAAGTATCCTTTTGTTAAAACTGTTCAGTTTATGACCGCAACTGGTGGGGAAGCAAATCGAGATTTGTTTCTTGATCCAACAGATAGAAGTGTTTTGGACGATTATAATTTTGAACCCTTAAAAAAGGGATTAAGAAATGTGATTAGACAAGGACTTAAACCTATGATAAAAACTGGAGCAGTTCCTTTAAAATTTTCCACGACTCCTAAGATTGGTGGCTTTGGTGTAAATGTTAGGCCTCCTGATGATTACAATCAATATTATGTCTATATAAATGCCCTAGCCAAAGATTTAGTTAGTGAATTTGGTATCAACGAAGTCAAAACATGGAGTTGGGGAGTTTTAACCGAATATGAAAATGCGGATTGGTTTGAATCAGAAAACAAATTAGAAACTAAAGAAGCCTTTTTTAAACTATATGATTTCACGGTAGCAGCTTTACAAGATGCCATAGGTGTATCCAATCTGGTGGTAGGTGCGCATAGTATGACTTGTAATCCAGGCCTGTGGAATGAGGAAGAGTTTATTGCGCATTGTGCTACTGGGGTAAATTATAAAACCGGGCAAGTTGGAACACAAGTCAACTTTCTAGCAGCTTCGTACTACGATCAAATACCAGGGGTTCCAGTGGGAGTAAATTTGAGCTTAGAAAACACCATTGGTTTATTGAAAAATAAAGCAACAGCAAGCGGATTAACCAATTTAAGATATGGTATTGACGAAGGACGTATACTTGACGGTCCAGATGCCAAACCTCTTGCTTCTCGCGTTGTAGCACATTCCTTTCAGGCATCAGCAGATGCGGCAATGTTCAAATTCATGAATAATATTGGTGCTGATTGGATTTCAAACTGGGGATTGAATTCAGAAGATGTATGGGGAAGTGTTGATTTGGTAGGTGCGCACGTTGCGAATCTTTGCTACAAATTAGTAGGTAATAAACAATTGGATTTCAAAATTCAAGGCAAACCATCCAATTTTTCTAACATCATTGATGGAATGTCTACTTATGATGCCGCGGCTAAAAAACTATATGTTTTAGTATATAATCATAATTTGGATATGGAATCCACTACTTCAGAAAAAATAAAGTTAAGTATTGACAAAATTAAATCTTCAAATTCATCAATTACGATTAAAGAATGGCTAGTAGATGATAATAATGGTAATTTCTGGCCTACTTGGCATTCCGATATGCAATCACAAGGAATGACATCCGATTCATTTCATTGGTCTTACTATTCCACCAATATACCACAGCAAATAAAGTCATCAGCTGATTTAGCGTTTTGGAGGTCAAAAGAATCGGCATATAGCGATTTGTCTAAATTAAAATCTACAACAAAAACAGGAAAAATTGAAAATAATTCGTTAAGCCTGGAATTTCCATTGGAGCACCATGCTGTAGTATTATATGAAATTGAAAATATAGAAATAACGCAATAAATCATACTAATAAATATTGACCTAAAATGATTCGAAAATGAAAAGATCGTATACTTTAAAATCGATAGGGAAAGCTCGTGTACGTTCAGTGGTAAAAAAACATGTCTTACTTCTTATATTATTAGTAGGTGTAGTATTTCAAGGGAATACACAGACGTCGCAAATGGAAGTTCCTGGTCGAGTTATTGATCAATTTGGAAAGCCAGTGTCTGGAGCTACAATCTCCATAGAGGGGACGAGCAAGAAAGTAATGACAGATGCTAAAGGTGAATTTGCCATTCAAACTGCAAAAAATGAAAAATTAATCGTTACCGCTATAGGTTACGAAACACAGCAAGTAACATATACTAACCAAACAACCCTGTTAATTACAATAACAGAATCGGTTACCTCCTTAGAAGAAGTTGTCGCTGTCGCATATGGTACGCAAAAGAAAGTATCTGTAGTAGGCGCTGTCGCATCAGTCAGTAGAAAGGAAGTATTACAGAGTTCTGCCCCAAATTTAGCAGCATCACTTGCTGGACGTCTTCCAGGTTTAACAACGATGCAAACTAGTGGACAACCCGGTAGAGATGATGTAGAAATGTATATTCGAGGTGTATCTACATTTGGTGGAGGTACTCAACCATTAATATTAATTGATGGTATCCCAAGAACTAATATTAGTTCCCTGAACCCTTCTGATATTGAAACCATTTCAATTCTTAAAGATGCATCCGCTACAGCAGTTTTTGGCGTACGTGGTGCAAATGGTGTTATTTTAATAACTACAAGAAGAGGTAAAGAAGGTAAAATGGATTTTGATATTATGGCAAAGCATAGTTTACAAACACCATTATATCATCGCGACCAAGTGAATTCTTGGGAATTTGCGCATTTACGAAATGAAGCATTAAGAAATGACAGCAAATTACCAGAGTTTGATGATGTTGACATCATGAAATTCAAAAATGGTGGTAATCCATTTTATCCGAACCGCAACATTATGGATGAAATTTTCAAAAAGTTCTCCCCACAATCGCAAGTTACAATGAATACGAGTGGAGGAACTAATTCATTACAATATTATGTGAGTGCTGGATTTCTTAATCAAGGTAGTTCATTTAAGCAAGATATTGATCATTCAAGTAGAGGTTACGATCCATCATTTAAGTTGAACAGGTATAATTTACGGTTGAACTTGGACTATAAATTGGCAAAAGGGTTAAATGCTAATTTAGATTTAGGATCAGATATTAGTGAAGCAAACTCTCCATTAGCTGGAGGTTTAACTGGTATAGATTTCAACAGTGTCGCTGGTAGGCTATTAGATTTTGTTCGAAAAACTAGACCTGTAGATGTGGGTCCTGTAACCGTTGCAGGATATAAAAACAATTTTGGAGAAGATGTTCCAGCAGGAATTCCTTTATATCCACAAGGAGGATTTAATTTTTGGGAATTAATGAATGCAAATGGATATTCGAAACAAACTACCGCAAACTTTAACAGCTCATTGGGTCTAAACTGGGATTTGAGCGCTATTACTCCAGGTCTTTCTACCAAAGGATTAGTGGCATTTGATGTTTTCGGGGTTTCTACACTTATGGGCAGAAGTTCTGGTGATCATCGTTACATAGTACATGATCGTAAAGATGAAACTTATTTTTGGTCAGAGCCTGCAGATTCCGGTAATCAAATCGCAAACATTGTAAATCTTTCACGAAACTACCTTTCTGATTATAAGGTAAATATGCAGTATCAGATTAATTACAATCGCACTTTCAATGATGTTCATAGTTTTGGAGGTTTATTTTTAGCACAACGAGATAGTTGGATTTATCAATCCTCGGGTGAGCATGCACTAACATTTAACATGTTGGGCGTAGCTGGCCGTGCTACCTATGCATATGATAATAAATATTTAGCAGAGATAAATGTTGGATATAATGGTTCAGAACAGTTTAGTCCAACACGTAGATTTGGCTTTTTCCCAGCATATTCATTAGGTTGGGTAATTTCCAATGAAAGCTTTTTAAAGGATGTTGAGCAGATTAAAATGCTGAAATTGAGAGGTTCTTACGGTAAAGTAGGAAATGACAAATTAGGCGCTAACCCACGTTCAAGTGCTCGCTTTTTATACCTAGATAATATCTCCATCTCTGGTGGAGGTTTGTTTAATTCTTTTGGACTAGGAAATAGAGTAAATTTTAATTTGGTAGGTAATCCGAATCTATCTTGGGAAACAGAATTGAAACGAAATATTGGTATAGACCTTGAATTAAATAATGGTTTCTATTTCAATTTTGATTATTTCAATAATTATAGAAAAGGAATACTAATTATAAATAATAATATTCCTTCCTTCCAAGGGATAACGCAGTTGCCATTACTCAACATTGGAGAGATGAAAAATTGGGGTTATGAAGCTGTGCTAGGGTACAAAAAAGTATTTAACGAAGATTTTAGTATAAATGCAACCGCAAATCTTTCTTTCAATGACAATGAAGTAATAAACTCTTCAGAGCAGAAGAGAGCAGAAGATTTTTTACATCGTAATCGCAGTGAAGGTTATCGTTATCGTCAAAACTGGGGATATAAGATTGATTATAGCAACGGTAATGGATACATCAACACAGATGATGAGTTAACTAAATATAAAGTAATGTACGAAAATGGCACCGTTGGCTCTCCAACTAAAGGTGATTTTGTATACCAGGATTTGAATGAAGATGGAAAAATTACTGAAGCAGACCAAGTTCCAATTGGATGGAGTTATATTCCGAGAATAAGTTTTTCTACTTTTATTAGTACACAATACAAAGCTTTTGATTTTTCTTTCCAATTACAGGGCATTACACAGGCATCCTATGGAAATGAAATGTTTATTAACGAGGCTCCAGATGGTTTCGCCGGCTATTACAACGGGGTTCACCGTAGAGCTTGGACAGAAGAACGTTATTTAAATAACCAAGAAATTTTACATCCCGCATTACATATGTCCCCAGCAAATGCTTCGAGGCATAATAATGATTATTTCATTCAAGATAGAAGTTATTTAAGATTGAAACTGATTGAACTGGGTTATACACTTCCTAATTCTTATGTTCAAACCTTAGGAATTCAAAACGCTCGAGTTTCTTTTAGCGGTCAAAACATGTTCACCTTTAACAGACTTAAATCAACCGATATTGACCCAGAGCAAAATTCTGTGTATTCCTATCCTTTATCACGTATTATGACCTTTAATTTAAGTGTTAATTTTTAGGGAAAAAATAGTAAAAATATAATTATGAAAATGAAATTAATAAAGCTGTTTTTCTTAATCTTCGCTATAGTTATTTGCTCATGTAAAGATACATTGGACAAATCACCAGATGGAAGAATTGATTTAGAGGATATATTCTCTGACAGTGATCGAGTAGGTGCACTTTTAAATTCATGCTACGGTTATTTACCGGGCAAATCGCTATATTATCAAGGCTGGACCAATTATCCCACAGCAACCAGTGATGAATCATGGTCTTATGCTGCTGAAGAAGCATTGTCAAATTATTATAATAATGCAGTGACCGACGTCAACCATCCTTTTTTGAATGGCTCTATGGCGAATATGCAGCGTTACTGGTCTAATTACTTTGCACAAATTCGTCTTTGTACACAATTTTTAGCCGGTATAGACAATGCTTTAGTCGTAGAACCTGCGCTTAGAAGAAGATGGAAAGCGGAAGTCTATGTATTAAGAGCATTCTATTTATCGGAACTTTTGAAATGGTATGGTGGCGTACCGCTAAATAATTTGGACCTCTATGCACTTGATCATGATTATTCTAAAGCCGTTAGAAATACGCCTTGGGAGGTAGCAGAAGCTATTGAAGCCGATTGTCGTGAGGCTATTAAAGCGAGTAATACCGATTTTCCATTTAGAAATCAATTTGTTGCCAATCAAACCTCGCATACTGCAGGGGAAGAATTGAGAGTCAACAAAGCATTAGCATGGGCTTTAATGTCTAAGATGTATTTATTTGCTGCCAGTGACTTACACAGTAATGGAGTTGCAAAAGAAGAACGCATTCAACGTTGGAAGAAGGCATATGATGTAAATAAAGAAGCGATCATTGCATTAGAAGGAAATGGATTTGCACTTTTTACAACACATACAAGAAGTATCTATAATTCATTCGGAAAAGCTGCGGCATTTCATCAAATTAATTCCAGTTATGATGCTCCTGGGGTAGATAAGGAAACGATTTGGCAAAACAACAGCAATCCAATCAGAAGTTGGGATTTAAATGGCCCTCCGGGAATTTCGCCAAATGCTGCGATGTATACAGCCTATTGGCCAACACAGGAATTGGTAGATGCCTTTGAAGTAGTTGAATATAATGGGAATAATATTGTCAAAGCTGAACCATTATTAGACTTAGCAAACCCTTATGTCAATGGTCAATCGGGACATTTAAGACCCAATTTAAATCCTGCAGCTGTAGCTATAGGATATAATGATTCAAATCCTTATGCAGCTCAAAGAGATCCTAGACTCTATGCTACGGTCTTAAGAAATGGCGATAAGGTGTCTTGGTATGGAGAAAATGATTTTGAAATCGAGTCTCGAGTTGGAGGTAAACATGAAATTGTATTTGGAGGAAGTTCCTATAAAAACACCAAAACTGGCTATTATGCACGTAAATTTTGGACACCAGGTGCATCCGATAGAAATCAAACCAAAGATCCAGCATGGAAATATTTTAGGCTGGCAGAATTAAAATTAAATTTTGCAGAGACAGCAACTGAATATGCCCTTGCGAAAGGCGGAGATCTAACCTTACAAAATGAGGCCGCAGGTCAAATCAATCAAATCAGGGCAAGAGTAGGTATGCCTGGACTTTCAAGTGCTGTTGTGAATGATGAAAATAGCCTAAGATTATACCTAAGAAATGAAAGAAAAGTAGAATTAGCCTTTGAAGAATGTAGATTTTTTGATGTCCGTAGATGGTCAAAACCTGAAGGTGATTTAAGTGCTACAGATATGTATCTTTCTGGTATGGAGGTGATAAAAGATGATTCAGACAATCTAACTTTCAAACGTATACATATTAATAAGAAGAACTCAGGTCCAACTCGAAATGGTGGCTGGCAAAACAAATATTTATTTCTGCCTATCTCGAGAGAAGATGTAACATTAATGCAGAATCAGACTGGCCAAAATTGGCAAAATCCAGGCTGGAACTAACGTAAGAACGAAGAGACATGAAATATATAAATATAAAATATTTGATACTATGCTGCTTAATTTTTTGTGTAGCTGGTGTTCATGCTAAAACTATAAAGGGACTAGTGGTTAATGAGTTTTCACAACCTCTCGAAGGTGTAAAAGTGGGCAACGCTGTATTTTATACCCTAACAGATACACAAGGAAACTTTGAGTTGGAAGTTGAAACAGATCATACGGAAGTAACGTTCTCCCTTAATGGGTATAAATCGATCAGCCTATCAAACCATGATGAGAAACCTTTAAGTATCACGATGTATGCTGATGCACATGGTAGCGATGATATTATTCAATTGGGATATACCACACAATCTCGAAATTCCATTTCAGGATCAGTTTCCACTGTTACTGGGGAAGTGCTTGCTCATCAACGTACAACAAATATTACACAGGCTTTATCTGGTAATTTGTTGGGTTTAAATTATTTCGAGGAAAATAATAATTTATTCGAACCAACCGTTGGGCTTGTATCTAGAGGAATAGCAACCCTAGGTACTAGAAATATGTTAATCGTCATTGATGGCGTTGTTTGTCCAACGGATGATTATAAATGGCTAAGACCTGAAGAAATTGAAAGTATCACCTTACTTAAAGACGCTTCCACTACAGCGATATATGGAATTCAAGGTTCCAATGGCGTGCTCGTGATTGCGACAAAACGTGGACATATGGGGCAGTTGAAATCACGTTTCTTCTATAACCATTCGTTCCAGCAAATGACCAAACGGCCTATGTATTATAATTCGGTGGATTACGCTACAATGAGAAATCAGGCAGCCTATAATGATAATCCATCTGCAGGATTGTTTTCTCAGTATACACAGGAAGAGTTGGACGGATTTAAAACCGGTGAAGGTTATTACCCTAATAATGATTGGGTTGGAATGCATCTTAAAGAACTTGTCCAAATGCAACAAGTTGGAATGGATGTTTCGGGAGGATCCGAGCGAATTCGATATTATTCACATCTAGCTTATGGTCATCAAGGCTCTCAATTTTGGACTGATAAAGATGTAAATGCATATAATTCACAACCTGATTTGAGTTTATTCAATGCTAGGACTAATTTGGATTTTAATCTTAGTAAAAATTTAAGTGGATTTACTTCGTTATCGGCCAACGTAAATAGGTATAAATTATCTAATGTACCCGGAGATAATGGTGTTGAAAATAGCAACCTCATCTATAGCAGATTGCAAAATTTACCACCAACAATTTACGGACCTACGACTGAGGGTAACGGATTGGGTGATGTCACGACCACTGACAAAGAAGAATATCCTGTATATGGTGTTTTAAATCGTTCAGGTTATAATACACGTACTTCTACTAACTTTTTAGCTCATGCAGGTCTTAAATTAGATCTTGGATTTCTAACCGATGGTCTTTCTATAACTGGATCATTAGCTTTTCAAGGTACAGCAGCACAGTTGCAGAGAAATAATCAAGATTACTTTAGAAAAGTGCGCAATTTGTCGAATGGGTATGTCGTAAACCCTATGTTTTCTGATATCTTTCCCATACACAGGAATACAGCATTATCAAATAACAACTCAGGCTACTTTGCCTATAATCTAAATTATTTTGCGAATGTCAATTATCAAAAGTCTTTTGGTGATCATAGTATTCTTTCAAAAGTATACACATTTTATCTGAAACAAGTCTTGGCAAGTGGTAATACGGGGGTAGCAGTAATGCCTTACAACCGTCATACATCTGGTTTAGAGCTGCAATATGATTATAAGAAAACGTATTTTGCCAAGTTCGATTTAAGTTATGCTGGATCAGACCAATTTGCCCCTGGATCAAGATATACCTGGATACCAGCCATTTCTGCAGGATGGGTATTGTCAAATGAAGAGTTTATGGAAAACGCAAGTTACTTCTCCAATCTGAAGATTAGAGGATCATACGGTATCGCTGCGAATGATCAAATTGGTAATCAACGTTTTCTATATCTAGATCATTTATCTACAGGAGGTGCAGAAAATCTTTTAGGTAATCCCAATATCAGTGCAGAAAGAGTAAAAAATCAAAACTATGGGATAGATGTGGGGCTATTTAATGCCTTCTCATTATCCTTTGATTACTTTAATATGAATAACAATAACATGCTTATTGATTCACGCAACCTTTATCCAAATTTCATGGGTACTAGCGCACTATCTGCAGTCAATCAAGGTATCATGAACAATAAAGGATGGGAGTTACAGGCATCATACAAAAAAGCGCTTAATCAAGATGTTTCTTTATGGCTAGGTGCAGGTATTTCGTACTCCAAAAATAAGGTGGTTTATTCCGGTGAAATTGCTAATGCAGGCTATTATCAACCGTTTAGAAGAGATGGTTATGGCGCATCAACTGTGTTTGGATATATTGTTGATTATTCCAATGGTAATGGATTTATCAATAATCAAGAGGAATTAGCACGTTATGGTAACATGTATGAGTTGGGAGGAATTGGAACCCCTAGAATGGGTGATCTAATTTATAAAGACTTGAATAATGATGGGGAGATTAACCAAAAGGATATGGATTATTTAGGTCAAGGAATACCTGAGTATTATTATTCTTTAAATGGGGGTATGACCTATAAGTCATTTGAACTTAACTTTCTATTTATTGCAAATAGTGGCGCTCAAAAAATGATGATTGCGCAACCCAATTATCTCGATGGAATTTTCACCGATATTCATCAAAATGCTTGGACCGCTGAAAGACATCAAGCTGGTGAAAACATTTCCTATCCAGCTCTATATATTCAAAATGCAACGAGTAATCAGTCAAGTGATTTCTTTTTGAATAATGCCTCTTTTGTGACCCTGAGAAATGTAGCCCTAACCTATAAACTTCCAGAAAATTTGACCAATAAAATCAATGCAAATAATCTGCATCTTACCCTTACCGGGAGAAATCTCTTTTCAATAGATTATATGAAGTCTAAATACGTTGATGCACAGGTGGCAAATTTTTTCAAATTTCAACCCTATCGTCAATTTAGTCTTGGTGTAAATCTGTTTTTTTAAAATGCTATAATAATCTGATATGAAAAAGTACTATAAAATAGGTGTATTGTTTCTGGTCTCGCTTTCCTTTAGTTGTAGTAAATTAATGGATGCGCCAAAAGATGATCGAATAAATTTGGACGATGTATTTCGTTCAAAAAATATGTTGCAAAATTATTTAGGGCATATCTACTGGTACATGGGCACCAATGGGTCTGAAGGTGGTTTTCTCTACGATAATAATAAAACAATGTTAGCTTCTTTTAGCGATGAAGCTGTGGATGCACGTAATTTCGAGCCTAACTCGAAAATCAGTATGTGGTATGATGGAAAGAATACGCAAGAGTCTTTCGGTTTTAATAACGAATTATTGAATTGGAATAATTTCTATGCTGCCATAAGACGGTGTAATACGGTTATTAGCTATTTGGAAGATCCAAATTATAATATTTCCATTGCTCAATTTGATGATGGATACCGTAATTACTACCTAGCCCAGTGTTATATTATTAGAGCGTTTAATTACTTAGAACTTATTAAAAGATATGGCGGCGTACCTATTGTCAATGAACGATTGGAGATCACTTTTGATTTTTCAAATTATCGCAAAGCCTCTTTCGCTCAAAATGTAGATCAGATCTTGAGTGATTGTAATAAGGGTTTAGAGTTAGGTAGTCAAAAAGCTCAACCTTTATTACCTTGGATTTATGGCGCTGGTCTTAGTCGGATGGATATGACTGCTGCTATTGCTTGGATGATTAAATCTGAGGCGGTAACTTTTGCGGCCAGTCCACTTTGGGTGGATAACCATGCTGGGACCGAAAAATATACCTGGGATAGAGCTTTAGCAGTAACCAATGAAGCCCTTGAACAATGCCTAGAAAATGGGTATGCACTACAAAACTTTGCTGGTGCTGATATTAATGCTACAGCAAATAATTTAGTTAATTACTTTCTAACAGCCCCAGATTTCACCGGAACTATAGACAAAGAAACAATTCATATTGTCTTAAACAATGATAACGATATCCAACGCGTACGTACAAAGGTTTGGCAATTCAGTGGAGTCCCAGTATCTGGTCAATTAAGTGCTGGCTCTTGTCCTACCCAAGAACTTGTTGATTCCTATGAAATCACCAATGGTGTTCAGGCACAGCCCATATTAAATCTTGCTAATCCTTATATAGCAGATTCGCATGTGCCAAATTTTAATCCTAAGGCATTAGAATTAGGCTATGTGGATAATGGTAACCGCATGTATTTAAATAGAGACCCTCGTTTTTATGCTACCATTTATTACAATGGTTCTAATCGTGGGGGAATGACGGTTAACACCTTCCTAGGTGGAAGTCATCAGATTAGTGCTGACCCTAGCAATATTCGCAATACCAGAACAGGTTATTATTTGAAAAAATACAGCAATCCTGAATCAACTGTTAGTAATAATTTAGATGGATATTTTCGTTTTTATCGTTTATCAAATCTGTATTTAAACTATGTAGAAGCATTAAATAATGTATATGGACCAACTGGATCCTTAACCAATTCAGCAGTACCAGAAAAAAATGCACTTGATGCCTTGAATAAACTTCGCTCAACGCGAGGCATGCCTGCCGTAGCTGCCACAGAGGTCGCTGACCAAGCAACATTCGAATTACGATATAAGAATGAGCGTAGAGTAGAATTAGCATTTGAAGGAAAACGATTTTTTGATGTCAGAAGATGGCAAACTCCAGATGGTTCGTTATCAGAAACCGAAAAGATTTTGAGTGGTATTGAAATAAACAGCAATCAAACTGTAAATACACGTAAACCTCTTCGGGAGCGGATGAGCCATAGTAATAAATACCTGATGTTTCCTATACCCTATGATGAAGTTCAAAAGGTGAATAGATTAACTGGAGAAAACTGGCAGAATCAAGGCTGGTAAATAAATCATCTATATTATAGCTAATTAAAAAACCAACCTTTTGTTTAAAGGAAAACAATTAATAATTGATCAAATCAAAAGTGTCATGACACATATATTAAAATCATTTAGTGTATTGACTTTATTATTAGCTCTTCTTTACGGGTGTAAAGAGAACGCATTTGATGATATCGTCTATAATGGAAAAAATGATATTTTAGAATTTTCTATTTTATCAGAGAATAATGGGATTTACCAAGATCCTGACGATGAATCTATCCAACATCTGAATTTTTATAAGGATGCTAAAGGGATGATTATAGATAATAAAATTATTGTTTTAGCCCCTTATTATGCGAAAAGCTGGAATGGTTTAAAACCTTCATTCAAAAAATCTGATCGCTCGATCATGTATCATCATGGAGAAATTCAACTTAATGGGCAATCAGAAGTTGATTTTTCAAACCCTACCACGTACACAGTTGTCGCGGATAATGATGAGTCCAAGGATTATATTGTTGAGTTTTATAAAGAAAAACCAATTTTCAGCTTTGCTATTTTAAAGGAAGATAATCCAAACTTATCTTTTGATGCAGAGGTCGAAATAGACTCGTCAAATAGAACAATAATTGTTGAATTCTCGCTGGGAACCAACCTATCTAGTTTGATCCCACGTTTTGTCATTCCTGATGATGTAGAAATCACGTTAAATGGAGCTCCACAAACCAGTGGTACCTCTACCGTAGACTTTTCAACAGTAGTGGAGTATAAAGTATCAATGGATGATGACTATCCTGAAACTTGGAAAGTATTGGCTAGAACGCGTGAGCCAAATCCTGAAAATGACTTCTTAACCTTTAATTTTAGTACCGCTAAGAATCCTTCATTATTTGCTGATTTAATTGGGGAGGTTGATACGGTTAGTCATGTCGTTAGAGTTGCCTCGTACTGGACTACCGGTATAAATCCGTTATCCTTAGTGCCGAATTTTACGATATCTAAATATGCGAAAAATGTGTCTGTCAATGCCGTTACTCAAATAAGCGATCAAACGGCCGCAAATTTTGCGTCTCCAATCGTTTATTCCATCACAGCAGACGATGGTCAAATCCAAGAATGGACAGTTATATTTTATAAACCTTCTAAATTCTATATTAAAGACCGGTATTTTAGACAACTTCTAAAAACACACTATGCTGATCTGATGGAAGGTGATAGTTTGTTAATTGAGAAAGCAATTAATAATCGTTTAGTTGGTGGTACTGATTGGTGGGGCGATGGTATGCGTAATAAAGATGACTTACCGATTGGAAGTTTCAGTGGTATTGAGTTTTTCCAAGCCATTCCGCTATTAGGAATACCAGGAGTTCAATTAGGAACGAATACATTAGATTTACGTAAAAACACAGGATTAGCGGAGGTTGTGTATTGGAATTCCAATATTGACACTTATAACATCAGTGGATTACCAGGTACCAACGGGCAGTTTATCATCAATGTAACTGCAGGTAAAACTCCAGGAAGAATAATAGCTCAAAATGTCAAAGAAATTCTCTTTAGAGGTCCAACAGCCTATATCTTGAATTATTTAGACTATAGGGGATTAAATGTTAATAATTTCAACATGGGGTCTACCGTTTCATTTGCTTCAGGTTCAAAAGTCTTGATGACTAAGCGTAGATGGGACGAATGGGAACAGTCAGCAAACCCTTGTGTAGCACTTATTAAATCGTCAAGTAATATGACGCTGGAATTATGGAATGAGGCTGGAACGCAGGTAGTTGAAACGAAGCGTTTTAATTAACTGCTGAACTATCTAAACGTTCCGTGCTGATATGCTTTGTAGAATTTAACTTTTTATAAGCATATCTTAACATAAAAAGCAGGAGGTGATAAATATCACCTCCTGCTTTTTAAAAATGTATAATGAATGAAATACTTTCCTTATAGGTTCTTACAAATTTTTCTAACCTAAATATTTCGTTACTTTTACTTTGAAACCTAAAATACCCTAGCATACATAAACCCAAAAAATAATAGCTAATAAAGATGAAATATCTTTGCCTGATCCTTCTGAATTTTATATTGTTAAATCCATTAATAGGACAAAAGCAATTGGAGTTTGAATACCTTACAAATGATGATGGGTTATCTAGCGGAGCAATCTCTTCCATTTATCAAGATAAAAAAGGGACTATTTGGTTTGGTACTTGGGATGGGTTGAACGTATATAATGGGCGAGAAATAAAAATTTATAAATCTATTCCCAATGACCCCACGACCTTAACAAATAACTTAATTAAAGGAATTACAGAAGGACTTTCTGCTAATGAAATTTGGGTTACCACATTTCGAGGTGTAAATAGATTAAATAGTGAGTCAGGTAAAATTGATCAATTCTATTTCGGTTATGAATCCATCAATCCGCCACATTATTCTGCATTTTTTACCGTTAAAGCAAAGGATAATATATATTGTGCCTTATACAATTCCTCCTTATATCATTATAATCCTGTTGAGAATAACTTTGACAGTCTCGGTAGGGTATTTGACAATAAAGAAGTAACATCTATTTTTTCTGATGGGGGTGAAAATTTTTTAATTCAATGCGATAAAAAGGAACTTTATAGATATGTACCAAAGGTTAATAATGATGGGACTCACAGTATAGGTGATGCTTATCGAGTTTTAGAAAACATCAATGTAGGTTTTATATTTCAAAAGGATGAGAGTACTTATTGGGTAGTTGATCATCAATATAACCTCTATTTGTACGAGAGTAAAGTCAATAGATTAACAGCCATTGTTAGTTTATCTACCATAAACCTTGGTGATATTTCCTCCATAATTCAAAAAGAAGGTGATATTTATGTTGCCTCCTCTAGAAATGGTATCTGGAAATACTCCTATAATAATAATCAATTAGAAATTCTTAAAGGGATAGAAGCACAATGGATTTTATCTATGCATTACTGCAGTAAGCAAAATATATTGTGGTTAGGTTCAAACGGGAATGGTGTAATAAAAATTTATCCAAATAACCTGTTATTCAACTCTTTCTTAAATAAAGACTTGTTGAGATACTTTAAGAAAAGCCAAATTAGATCTATTTATGAACATAAAAATGGGGATATATGGATTGGAAGTCGAGGAGATGGAGTTAGTGTTATTTCAGGCATTAACACAGATCATCAGCGCATCACCCATGTCGACTTGCTTTCAAAGCAGTCAATAATGTCTATTGTAAAAGGTGAAGGAGATGATATATTATTAGGCACAGAGGAAGGAGAAATTTATCTATATAAGCAGAACAAGATCCATAAGATTAACCTAAATGAACATATTGGAGCCCATGAGATTGATGGAATATATTGTATGTATTGGGATTCAAAAAGAAGTGTTCTGTGGAGTGGCACGAATGGTAAAGGATTAATAAGATTTGATGTCGTTCCTAATGCGACAAGCTATCGGGTTAAAAGTGCACGTAGGTATCATTTTTCAGCCAATAATCCAGAAGGAATTAATAACGATAATTGTTTTTCCATTTTACCATTAAATAGTACTCATTTGTGGATAGCAACTCGTGGAGGTGGTGTCAATTTGATGGATATTGAAAGTGAAACTTTTTTAGCGATAAATAAGAAAAATAAAGTTTCCTTAAGCGATGATGATGTATTGTCCCTATATAAATCAAAAGGAAATTCCATATGGATTGGAACTAGTTATGGCCTAAATAGACTGAGTTATGACTCCTTTGACAAGATGTCTATAAAGCATTATACGTTAATCGATGGTTTATTGAATCACACGATCCATGGAGTTGTGGAAGATGACGATGGTTTTGTATGGGTAAGTACGAATAAAGGGATAACAAAATTAGACCCGAAAAATGGAAAAATAGTCAACTACAGTAATGGATACGGGCTACAGAGTAATGAATTTTCAGACTTGGCCTATCTTAAAGCCTCAAACGGAGTCATTTATTTTGGTGGTATAAATGGTATTAACTACTTTAAACCTTCCCAGGTTTCAGAAAGGAAATTTGTTCCTCAAATTGCTATATCATCCCTCATGATTAACAATGTAGCTAGCACTTTAGGGAATAAAAAAAAGACCATTGATCATGAAGAAGTACTATGGTTACGCCATAATGAAAACTTCTTTAACATAAGTTTTGCCGCGCTGGATTTTATAAACAATTCCAATTGTGAATATATGTATATTCTTGAGGGCTTCAATAAAAGTTGGGTGAATCTGGGAACAGATAATTCCGCTGTTTTCACCAATGTTCCTCCTGGAAAATATACCTTACGAATTCGAAGTACCAATGGAGATAAGGTATGGGTAGATAATGATTTTTATCAAAAAATAATCATTGATGTTCCTTGGTGGGGAAGCTGGAAAGCATTTATACTCTATGTGTTATTAATTTCCGGCAGCGCATATGTCATTTATCGAATTGTAAACAAACGCTTGAAATTTAGGAAAACTCTATTTATGGAGCGATTGGAGAAAAAGAAGCAACAACAAATCCACGATGCCAGATTACAATTTTTCACCAATATTGCCCATGAGTTTATTACTCCCCTCACCTTAATTTATGGTCCCGTAGAGCGTTTGCTCAAGCTTAATAAATTAGATGAAAACAGTGTAAAATACCTAAAAGTTATAAAATCTAATTCTGAAAGAATGCAAAAACTGATCAATGAGTTGATGGAATTTCGGAAAATAGATACTGTTCATAAAGAATTAAACTTGGTAATTGTGGATTTAGAAGAATTGACATTATACATAGTAGACAACTTTAAAGAGTATGCCGAAGAGATGTCTATTTCATTTAATTGTACGGTCGATTCAAGCTTAAGGGAATGGGTAACCGATAGAAATCATTTTGAAAAAATAATCTTCAATTTAATTTCCAATGCATTTAAGTATACGAATATGCATGGTTCTATTGATTTAATATACGCTAAAGATCCTCAAGGAAATTTGGAAATTAAAATTCGCAACACCGGCAATGGTATAAAACAGAGTAGCTTGGAATCAATTTTTGATAATTTTCATATTTTAGATGATTTTGAAAATCAAGTAAAAAAAGGAGTGATTAATCGTACAGGAATTGGTTTAGCATTGACTAAAAGTTTAGTGAAATTATTAAATGGTGAAATCAGTGTCTTTAGCGAAGTAAATTCCTTTGTTATTTTTCAAATCCAACTTCCAACCTTAGAACTCATTGAAAATAAATTCCAATTAGATATTCAAGATGTGATGCGTTCCGATGTTGAGTGCATTAATCCTAAGAACAAATTAACTATTCTGCTGGTGGAAGATGAATACCAAATACGAGACTTAATTAAAGATGTTTTGGGAAATAATTTTATTGTTTTAGAAGCAGAAAATGGCGTGGAAGCTCTAAAGGTGATCAAAAAGAAATTACCTAGTTTGATTATTAGTGATATAGAAATGCCTAAAATGAACGGTTTAGAATTATTAGAGGAGCTTAAAGCAAATAAATTTACTAATCATATTCCCGTTATCTTCTTGTCCGTCAAAGGAAGTATGGAAGATCAGATTTCTGGTATTGAAAAAGGCGTAGAATATTTTATTTCAAAACCCTTTAGTCCACATCATTTGGAAGTAGTCATTAATCAATTGTTAAGTACTAGAGAATATTTAAAGGAATACTATAATTCTTCCAATTTGAAGCCGAATGAAGAACCGACTGCTTTTATAACCGCAGAAAATGAAGAATTTATCAAAAAGGTTACTCAAATAATTGAAGCAAATCTAGAAAATGAAGAACTTAATGCGACCTTTATTTGTAATGAATTGTACATTAGTCGGATTCAGTTATATCGAAAAATAAAAAACATTTTAGACTTATCACCAAGTGATTTTATACGTAAAGTCAAGTTGAGACATGCTGTTAATTTACTTAAATCTAGCAGTTTGA
The DNA here is from genome assembly GCF_049316305.1 of Sphingobacterium sp. HJSM2_6. Classification (NCBI taxonomy): domain Bacteria; kingdom Pseudomonadati; phylum Bacteroidota; class Sphingobacteriia; order Sphingobacteriales; family Sphingobacteriaceae; genus Sphingobacterium; species Sphingobacterium sp. HJSM2_6. Next base: position 110,640 of record NZ_JBMOXB010000002.1, on the reverse strand, counting down.
CTGTTCAAGAGATTATGTTTAAATCGGGTTTTAATAATCGAGCTTATTTTTATTCGGTTTTCAAAAAAGAATATGGAATAGCACCATTAAATCTGAGAGATAAAGATTTTAAATCAACTTTAAACAACAATTGACCTGCTGAAGTGGGCTTTCCCAAATTTTACTCCGTCTTAGCTCATGTTGCCAATAATACGGTTTACAGGCCTCCTCTATTTTGGCTTACTGGTATCCTAATGCTCGACATCTCCCCTAGCTCTGCTTTTGCAACAGTAGGTATAGCTCCAGTTCCTTAGATAATTTTATAGCAATAGCCTAATTTCACCTCACATTAACGATCTTAACTAGGGTTTCTATTCCGAGGCCAATAATTCCATTATCGAAAATAGCTGTCATAAACTCTGCTATTTAGCATCATTGCCTGAAATTCTTAACAAAGAAAAACTGCCTAAAATTCATAGATAAAAATAAATTTTCATCCAAGAATCCAGGCAGTTTAACCTATTTTAATTTACCCAATTATAAGCTTAGTCTTCCATTAAAAATGGATAGCGGTAATCGGTGTCTGGGTTGAAAGTCTCCTTAATTGTTCTTGGAGATACCCAACGCAATAGGTTAATCATCGAACCGGCTTTATCATTGGTTCCTGATCCCCTTGCCCCACCGAATGGCTGTTGACCAACAACAGCACCTGTACATTTATCGTTAATATAAAAATTACCAGCAGCATTTCTTAAGGCATGTGTAGCTTCCGAAATGGCATAACGATCTTGAGCAATTACAGCACCTGTCAAGGCATAGATAGATGTGCTATCTACTAATTTTAAGGTTTCTTCCCAAGATTGATCTTCGTAAACATATATAGTTAATACTGGACCAAATAGTTCTTCGCTCAATGTTTCATAATCTGGCGTTTTCGCTAAAATAACTGTAGGATGAATAAAGTATCCTTTAGATTTATCGTATTCCCCACCAATAAGCACTTCAGCATCATCAGATGCTTTCGCACGGTCAATGTACTTTGTTATTTTATCGAATGCTTTTTCATCAATTACCGCATTAATAAAATTGGTAAAATCTTCCGTACCACCAATTTTAAAGGATTTAATATCCTGTTCCATTGCTGCTTTTAAATCATTCCACAAAGATTTAGGCACATAGGCACGTGAAGCTGCAGAACATTTTTGTCCTTGGTATTCAAATGCTCCGCGAACCAAAGCCGTATTAAGCACTTGAAGATCTGCAGATGGATGGGCAAGGATAAAATCTTTACCTCCAGTTTCCCCAACTATACGTGGGTAGGTTTTATAGCGATGAATATTTTCACCAATCGTTTTCCAGATGTCTTGAAAAACTCCTGTAGAACCTGTAAAATGTATACCTGCAAAATCAGGATGCTTAAAAATAACATCACCAGCATCTGGACCTGAAACATAGACAAGATTGATTACACCATCAGGTACACCAGCTTCTTTAAAAATCTTCATAAGCACATTCGCTGAATAAATTTGAGCGTTGGAAGGTTTCCAAACGACCACATTACCCATCATCGCCGCACTTGAAGGAAGGTTACCGGCAATTGCCGTAAAATTGAATGGTGTTAAGGCAAATACAAACCCTTCTAAAGGTCTTTGTTCCACTTTATTCCAAACATTTTTTGGCGAAATCGGAGGTTGTTGTTGATAAATCTCCGTCATGTATTTCACATTGAAGCGCAAGAAATCTGCAAATTCACATGCAGAATCAATTTCTGCTTGATAAGGATTCTTAGATTGACCTAACATGGTCGCCGCGTTCAATTGATACCTATATTTTGTAGAAACTAATTCTGCAGCTTTCAAGAAAATTGATGCGCGATGTTCCCAAGCTAAATTTTCCCAGCTTGATTTTGCGGATAACGCAGCATCAATAGCCGCTTGAACATGTTCCTTGGTACCTTGACTATAATTCCCTAATACATGTTGATGATCATGCGGTGGGCTAATCTTAACTTTCTTGTCTGTATGTACTTCTTCGGATCCAATGTACATTGGAATATCAATTGCAGTAGATCTTGCAGCTGCAATCGCTTCCTTCAATAAACTTCTTTCTTTTGTTCCTGGAGCATAGCTATATACTGGCTCATTCGTTGGAATTGGAACGTTAAAAAATCCTTTTAACATAATTCAATTGTGATTTAACAAATTAATTCAATGGGCGGAAAGACTAAACTATCCAAATTTTAATAACGGATTAATCCTCATTTTGTTACAAATTTTTACCTGAAAAAGCAAAAGTGAAACGAATCCCTTATTATCTATTTTGCTTAAGCTATACCATTACTAATCAACTTATTCTGTTCAGCTTAAGATATACGAATTTAGCTATAAAAGCCGATCAAAATAAAACATATCACAACCGATTATAAACGTATTTTGCCAATATTCTTACAAACACCAGCACAAAGGTTTAAAAAAGGTAAAACACATGGGTATTCTCGCCTGAATAGGGAATACAACATAAGCTGAAAACAAGCAGCACAAAACTAACCCGTATTTCGAGTTAAAATTTGAAATCACTTGAATTATCATCGGAACTCCTTCGGAAACATTAAAACTATTTCCGAGTAACAACCGAAGGAGATCCGAAGGAAATGCAAGGAAGTGTTGGCTGAAAAACAAAAAAAAACGGATAACAGAAAAATCTGTTATCCGCCTCTATACTATACAACGAGGTTGTATTAACTATTTTGCTTGTGCATAACGTTCAGCAACAGCATCCCAATTAATTACATTAAAGATAGCTTCCAAATAGGCTGGACGTTTATTTTGATATTTTAAATAATAAGCATGTTCCCAAACATCTATTCCTAAGATTGGAGTACCTTTGACTTCAGCAACATCCATCAACGGATTATCTTGATTAGGCGTCGAAGTTACTGCCAATTTACCTTCAGCGTTAACGATTAACCAAGACCAACCTGAACCAAAACGTGTAGCTCCAGCTTCTTGCAATTTTTTCTTTAGTTCATCAAAAGAACCGAAAGTTTCATTGATTGCTGCCGCTAATTCACCAGTAGGTTCGGTAGCACTTGTTCCTAAAATAGACCAGAACAATTGGTGATTAAAGTGTCCTCCACCATTATTACGAACAGCAGGAGCATATTTACTGATATTGTTTAACAAACCTTCTAAAGATTCATTTTCAGCATCAGTACCTGCAATCGCTTTGTTTAAATTATCTACGTATGCTTGATGATGGCGATCGTGGTGGATTTCCATCGTTTCTTGATCAATATGTGGTTCTAATGCGTTTGATGCGTACGGTAACGCTTCTAATTGAAATGCCATAATACTTTATTTAAATGTTTTTATGTAACAATATACGAATATAACAAATTCGTAAATCTTATGTTTGGTTTAAGTGTTGAAATGTGGATAAATCAACGTTTTTTACGAAAAAATGATGTCATCAGCTCCGCACATTCAGCTGACAGGACCCCAGACACGATGCTGGTTTTAGGATGAATAATTTTATCGTGTATAGCGGAGTACCCACGTTTATTGTCTTTTGCACCGTAAACAATACGGCTAATTTGGGTCCAATAACTCGCTCCAGCACACATGACACAGGGTTCAACCGTAACGTATAAGGTACAATCTTTAAGGTATTTTCCCCCTAAGTAATTGGCTGCGGAGGTAAAAGCCTGCATTTCTGCATGCGCAGTGACATCATTTAATTTTTCAGTCAAATTATACCCCTTACCAATAATCTTCCCTTGACATACAATAATTGCTCCGATAGGAATTTCATCCTCTTCTTCGGCGCGTTTAGCTAACTTCAAGGCTTCAAGCATATATTGCTCGTCCAAATTAGCAGGCTGTTTAAATTCGTCTGCTTCGAAATTATAAATCTTCATTATTTTAATCTAGCCCCATTCGGTACAGTCCGCTCGACGGTAGTAATCACTATTTCCCCTTGTTCATTTTCAAATCCAGTGACTAAACATTCGGACATAAAATTGGCAATTTGTTTCTTAGGAAAGTTAACCACTGCAACCACTTGTTTTCCTATTAATTCTTCTTTTTGGTAAATGGCTGTAATTTGGGCAGAGGATCTTAAGATGCCAATTTCAGCACCAAAATCTATCGTTAATTGGTAAGCGGGATTTTTAGCCTTAGGAAAATCATCGATTTTCAAAACAGTCCCTACCCTAAGATCAACGTGTTCAAAATCCGCCCAACTGATCAAATGTTCCATAGCATTACAGGCTATTGGAAGAAAGATCCCTTAATTCCTTTGACAAGGTAAAAACCACATAATCAACATTTCTATTCAAGCGAGTGGCTAAACGCTGAAGCAATTCTTCTTCTTGACCCTCTTGAAATTGTAAATCCTCTTCCGTTAAACGATTATATTTTCGCTGCAATTTCAGCTTTAAAATCGACCAATCTTGGGCTTCAATCTTAAAATTATACATGTTTGATTTCAATAATTTAATAAAAACTTAGTACTTTAGTAACTAGGAAATAGTAAATATATAAATTTTTGATATGAAAAAAATTATACTAGGGATTGTTGCACTACTATTTTGTGTGCAGGCGAGTCAGGCTCAATTGATACCAAGCTTAAAACTAGGGGTTAAAGGAGCATTAAATTTTTCCAGCTTAAAATCTGACGGAAAATATTTGAACAAAGAATCAAAAGCAGGATATCAACTTGGTATTTGGGGGCGTGTAGGTGCAGCAGGATTTCATGTACAACCCGAACTATATTACAGCCAAAAAAACATGAACGTAGAAGCGACAGCAGATAATGAATCTGGTGAAGCAACTTTCAAAAGTATGGATTTGCCTATTTTATTAGGTACAAAAATTGGATTAGGACCTCTTGGAGTTCGTATCCAAGCAGGACCCGTATTTTCATTTGCCCAAGAAGGAAAAGTAACACTTAAATCAGCAACCAAAATAGAAAACTATAAAAAATCTTCCACAGGTATTATAGGTGGTATAGGCGCTGACATTAAAAATTTCACCGTGGATCTTCGTTACGAACAAGGCTTATCAAATATTTACAATAATAACGATGACAAGCAAAAAGTAGGACTTTGGTCTATCGGTATAGGATTTGCTATTTTATAGAAACAGTTAAAACAAAATAAAAAAAAGGCTTGAATGGATAACGTTCAAGCCTTTTTTTATGCGTCTTCATTAGAACAATTCTAAATTAGTTGTTTTTTAAACATAAATCTCACAATTATGTCATCAAATAGATAGATTTGCGGAACTAAATTAAATTCATAGTAATAATGAGTAAATCAAAGCCAGTATTATCATCTTCATTAGGGAAGAAACTAATCATGAGCTTGACAGGACTGTTTTTATGTACTTTCTTAGTAGTTCACTTGATTGGTAACTTACAACTATTTAAAGATGATGCAGGGTATGCGTTTAACAACTACGCTTATTTCATGACCCACTTCACCCCGATTAAGGTTGTATCTTATTTACTTTACTTATCCGTTATTGTCCACGCTGTTTACGCTTTAATTTTAACCTTAAAAAACAAGGCTGCAAGACCAGTTGGCTATAACCAAACTGATGGTAAAGCAAATAGTGCTTGGAATTCTCGTAACATGGGGATTTTAGGTACGGTATTGTTAGTTTTTCTAGTAACTCACATGCAAAATTTCTGGTACCAGTACAAATTTGGTTCTACACCTTATGTAGAGTACCATACGGATTTGGCTAGTGGAAATCAAGAGATTCTAAGTTCAGAAACCTTGCCAGCAGATTACAACGGGTTTCTAAAAACAGAGAGCAATGGAATAGAAACAATTAAATCGAAAGATTTGTACAAGCAAGTTGCTGTTGCCTTTCAAAATCCGTTATTGGTAGCTCTTTACCTATTAGGAATGGCCGCCTTATCCTTTCACTTAATTCATGGATTTCAGTCCGCTTTCCAAACCTTAGGTTTTAACCACAGACGTTATGTAGGAATTGTCAAATGGATTGGAATATGGGTGTTCGGTATCTTGGTACCAGTTGCGTTTGCTGCTATGCCCTTATATTTTTATTTTATTAAATAGATTATTTACAGATTTGGCCGTTGTTCAAATCTACTGAATAAATAAATGAATATGTTAGATTCAAAAGTACCTGCAGGCCCACTAGCCGAAAAATGGTCAAAGCATAAATTTGACATGAAGCTGGTAAACCCAGCCAACAAACGTAAGTTTACAATTATCATTGTTGGTACTGGTTTAGCTGGAGCATCTGCAGCAGCCTCATTGGCTGAATTAGGCTATAATGTAAAAACTTTCTGTTATCAAGATTCACCACGTCGTGCACACTCTATTGCGGCGCAAGGGGGTATAAATGCGGCGAAAAATTATCAAAATGACGGGGACTCGGTTTACCGTTTATTTTATGATACCATCAAAGGTGGAGATTATCGCGCACGTGAAGCAAACGTATATCGTTTGGCAGAAGTATCCGTAAATATTATTGATCAATGTGTGGCGCAAGGGGTTCCTTTCGCTAGAGAATATGGCGGTTTATTAGATAACCGTTCATTTGGTGGTGCGCAAGTTTCTCGTACCTTCTATGCACGTGGTCAAACTGGACAACAATTATTATTAGGTGCTTACTCGGCACTTAATCGTCAAATACAAAAAGGTAAAGTAAAATCCTATACCCGTCACGAAATGCTTGACATCGTAAAAATTGATGGCGAAGCTAGAGGTATCATCACCCGTGATATGGTTACAGGAAAAATTGAATCTCATGAAGGCCACGCCGTATTGCTGTGTACAGGAGGATATGGAAACGTGTTTTTCTTGTCGACCAATGCGATGGGATGTAATGTAACGGCAGCTTGGAGAGCACACAAACGCGGTGCTTACTTTGCTAACCCATGTTACACACAAATCCACCCGACTTGTATCCCTGTAACTGGAGATCACCAATCGAAATTGACTTTGATGTCCGAATCATTACGTAATGATGGTCGTGTTTGGGTTCCAAAAACAGTGGAAACAGCTGAAAAACTTCGTAAAGGAGAAATTAAGCCTAAAGATATCAAAGAAGATGATCGTGATTATTTCTTGGAAAGAAAATATCCATCTTTCGGAAACTTAGTACCACGTGACGTTGCCTCTCGTAACGCGAAAGAAATGGTAGATGACGGTCGTGGTGTAGGTAAATCAGGTGTTGCCGTATTCTTAGATTTCTCCGAAGCGATTCAACGTTTAGGAAAAGATACAGTAGAAGCAAAATATGGTAATTTATTTGATATGTATTATCAAATTACTGATGAAAATCCATACGAGCAACCGATGCGTATTTATCCAGCAGTTCACTACACGATGGGTGGTGTATGGGTAGATTACAACTTGATGACTACTGTTCCAGGCTTATATTGTTTAGGAGAAGCAAACTTCTCTGATCACGGAGCAAACCGTTTAGGTGCGTCTGCATTAATGCAAGGTTTATCTGATGGTTATTTTGTTATCCCATTTACTGTTGGAGATTACCTAGCGAAAATTGGAAACTTTAAACCTGTAGACAAAAATCATCCTGCTTTTGAGGAGACCCGTAAAGACGTAGAAAGTTATGTCAACAAATTATTATCGCTTAGAGGTAGTAAAACGGTTGATGATATTCATAAAAAGCTAGGTCAAATCATGTGGGAATATTGCGGTATGGCGCGTACTTCCGAAGGTTTGACAAAAGCAAAAAGTTTAATTCAAGAATTGCGTAAAGAATTCTGGTCAGATGCTTGTGTATTAGGAGCAAATGAAGAATTAAACATGTCTTTAGAAAAAGCTGGTCGTGTTGCTGACTTCTTAGAATTAGGCGAATTAATGGTAGATGATGCACTTAACCGTGCGGAATCTTGTGGAGGTCACTTCCGTTTAGAGTCGCAAACTGAAGAAGGAGAAGCAAAACGTGATGATGAAAACTATGCTTATGTAGCTGCTTGGGAATACCAAGGAGATAATCAGCCGGAAGTTCTTCATAAAGAAGAATTAGTTTTCGAAAATGTGAAGTTAACACAAAGAAGTTATAAATAACCAGTAGCCCTTATGGGCTATTGGATACTCAATATAATTATTATGAGTGGACATATGAATTTAACGCTTAAAGTTTGGCGTCAAAAAAATATAAACGATAAAGGTCAATTCGTAACATACCAAGCGAAGGATATTGCAGATGACATGTCTTTCTTAGAGATGTTGGATGTCGTAAACGAAGAAATAACGCGTAAAGGCGAAGACCCTATCTATTTTGATCATGATTGTCGTGAAGGTATCTGCGGAATGTGTTCATTGGTTATCAATGGCCGTCCTCATGGACCGAAATACGGAATCACCACCTGTCAATTACATATGCGTTCATTCCATGATGGACAAACTATTGTCATTGAACCATGGCGTGCTTCTGCATTCCCTGTATTAAAAGATTTAGCGGTAGATAGAACTTCTTTCGATCGTATTCAACAAGCTGGTGGATATGTAAATGTTAATACTGGTGGAGTACCTGATGCGAATACGATTCCTATTCCTAAACGTGTCGCTGATGAAGCTTTTGAATCTGCTACTTGTATTGGCTGTGGAGCTTGTGTAGCTGCATGTAAAAATGCTTCAGCGATGTTATTTGTTTCTGCTAAAATATCACAATTCGCACTATTACCTCAAGGTCAAACAGAACGCTATGAGCGAGCTCAAGCAATGGTAGACCAAATGGATGCGGAAGGTTTTGGAAGCTGTACCAATACGGGTGCATGTGAAGCAGAATGTCCTAAAGGCATAAAACTAACGAATATCGCAAGAATGAATCGCGAATATTTTACAGCGAAATTCTTCCGTCAAGAAGATATACACGCATAAGTAGTCGATAATTCGATATAAAGTCCTCGTAAACATCACTTACGAGGACTTTTTTATTTATATTTACTTGGAAGAAAAACTAAATAAATGGGCAATAAAATAAGGATTCTACTCTTAATTCTTACAGTATCATTTTTAGCTACGGCTTTTATGATTAATAATATCATCAGTCAGGATGATATGTTGGAACTAGACACAAAAACCTTATCCGATAACTTGCATGAAAAAGAATCCAAAATTGATCTCATATTTTCTGATTCTGCCCTATTAAAAATGTTTGCTAATGTTGAATTGTACCCAAGTCAAGTCTTGGAATATACAAATCAACAATATGATAATGACCGGTTATTTTTCTACATCTACAAAAATCACCAACCTATATTTTGGAACAATAATATATATGTTCCCCTCTCTGATTTAGGATTAAATGGCGATGTGGCTTTTATAAAAGATAATAATAGATCTTTTGTAGTAAAACGAAAGGTTTTGAGTCCAACCATGACTGTATTGGCCTTAATTCCAACTAAAACGCACTTCCCCTTCAATAATGATTACCTCATCAATATATTTGCTACTCGATTAATTCCTACAAACAACTTAACCATAGCTGATTATTCAGACACGGAAAACATTAAAAATATCTATAGTAAAAATGGATCCTATTTGTTTTCTGTAAAACTGAATCCAGGCAAACATGATAACATCTTCATGACTATCCAATTCATGTGTTGGATTTTTGCCACATTGACCTTTTTAATTTTAGTCAATAACATCTGCTATCGATTAGCTCGCAATGGTAGGCCCTGGCTTTCCATATTTACCTTTCTCATTATATTGGCCCTCACCCGGATAGTAGACTTAAATAGTAATTGGTTAGCTTCTAAATCTAGTTTAGGACTTTTTGACCCTAAATACTATGCCTACAATCCTGCATTACCAAATCTGTGGTCCTTTTTTATGACCACAATTTGTGTGATATGGCTGGTTTTTTATATTCGATCCATTCAAATCTATTTACGAGTACCTTTAAAGAAATTTTCACAATCGATTACTACCCTATTTGCATTAACGGCGATATTAAGCATTTATATCATCAGTAATCTGTTGTTTTATCACTTATCAACCCTAATTACCAACAGCACCTCTGTCGCCTTAGATCTCACCAATTTACTATCCTTTAGCAAATACAGCTGGCTAAATATGTTGATTATTTGTATCAACATGGTCATCTTGCTCTATTTTATAGATGCCATCGTCAGTATATTAAAATCCGTATTACCCAATACCACCTCTTTTCTTAATGTACAATTAATTGCGCTGGTCTCTGCTATCATTCTGAATGCGATAATAATCGGAGAAAATACCTTCTTCAATATCTTTTTAGCTTCCGTAATTATGATTCGCGCTTACAGTAAAGTACGCGTAAATCTCAATATGTCTACTTTCATTTTAACCTTAATCTTTTTGGCTTTAATGACTACCTCTGTGTATATGCGGAGTTTGCATTATAAAGTCGAGCGCGAAATGAAAATTACGATCAATCAATTGGAGGCTGAGGATGATTTAAATGCCACCGCCTTATTTGTTGATATCGAAAAAAAGATACTAGCCGATGAGCAATTAAAACGATTCTTTTACAACAGTCTACCCAATGTACCGATTCAAAACATCAATAATTACCTCAAAACATATTATTTTGGGGGCTATTTATCAAAATTCGAATACACAGGGTATTTTTATTACAATAACCAACCATTAGCGAACTATGCAAACGATAAGATAGAAGAATTTAGAGAAAAGGTAATTAGTAAATCGACCAAAATCCCTGAAACTCAAAACTTTTATCGTGTACGAAGTGAATTGGGTACGCATGAATATTTTTTACAGTTTGAAATTCCATTACCGGGTATCAATACCCTGGATGGGAATGAAAATTCAGTAAAGATTTTTCTAAAATTAAGAAATAGAGCTTACGGTACAAGTTTACCTTATCCGGAGATTCTGACGGATAACCGAGTGGAATTTGTACATAATTATCACCATAGCTCCTCTTCTTTTGCCTTGTACCGTGATGGCACCTTAGTGACTCAAAATGGATCATTCACTTACCCCAACAACGATGACGGTTTTGAAGCCGAAGTAGAAGCCTATCGATCACTTAGTGATTTCAACGGTTATTTTCATGTTATCTATAAACCAGACTCCGTAACGACCTTAGTGGTGAGTACTCCACAGTTAACATTCTGGCAAACAATCGCTGTATTCTCCTTCTTATTCTTATGTTTATACATCTTCTTTATTTTATTCAATGCGATACGTTATATCGTCCTAACCTTAAATCAAAAGTCTTTTAATTTTAGAAGCATTAAATACCATTTTAAATTATTAGTCAACCGAATTCAGTATAGTACGAGGATTCAAACCATGATTATTGCCGTAGTGATTTTTACGGTGGTGATTTCGGGATTGATCTCTTTCATTAGTATCAATAGTCAATTAGAAAAGTCAAAAATCCAACAAAGACAAACGTATATATTGGATGTGGTAAAAAAGATTGAGAATAGCCTTCAAACTAGCAATAAACAATCTGAAGTTCAAATCAAAGAAATCATAAGTCAATTGTCTGAAACAACCGTCACGGACTTCAATCTCTACAATAAAAATGGCAAACTTATATTCACCTCACAACCTCGAATATATGAATCCAAATTAGTGTCTAGTTTCATGAATCCACAGGCTTTTAATAGTCTAAATGTGTTGAAAAAGACAGATACATTTTTAAAAGAACGTATTGTTTATTTTGAATACAATTCTTCCTATGCCACGATCAAAAACAACGATTATAACACACTGGTATTTCTAGGCATCCCTTATTTTACTTCCGTAACAGAAGAAACGGAAAGTCAAAATTTATTATTAAATACCTTGTTAAATATTTATACGATCATTATTCTCGTGCTCGGATTTTTAACCGTCATGGTTGCCAACTCCATTACCAAACCATTGAATTTGATTGGGAGAAAGCTATCAGAAACCATCTTCAGCAATAAACCGAATGAGCCCCTATATTGGGAGCGTGACGATGAAATTGGAGCTTTAGTAAAAGAGTACAACTTTATGATTGTAAAGCTAGAGGAAAACGCAAAACAACTGCGAAATGCCGAGAGAGAGTATGCTTGGCGAGAAATGGCTAAGCAAATAGCGCATGAGATAAAAAATCCATTGACTCCAATGAAATTAGGGATTCAACAACTCATGAGGAGTTATAATGAAAATGATCCTCGGTTTGAGGAACGATTTAATAAGTTTTCAAATTCTTTTGTGGAACAGATTAACAGTCTTTCTAGAATTGCTACGGAATTTTCAAATTTTGCGAAACTTCCCGATACCATCATTACCAAAATCAATATTATTGAAAAGATCAATAAATCTGCAAACACCTACCATGACAGTCAAAATACGTATATAAAAATCATTAATAACACGGATAAAAACGAAGTATTTGTATTGGGTGATAAGGATCAATTATTACGATCTTTTAATAACTTAATTAAAAACTCTATTGAAGCATCGACTGGGCGTAAGAAACACTTAATCAGTATTATTGTGGAAGATTTTAAAGACCACAAAATAAAAATTATTGTGAAAGATAATGGAATGGGAATCCCATCGGATGTCATTCCTAAGATCTTTCAACCTAATTTTACTACTAAAAGCTCCGGTACTGGTTTAGGCCTAGCCTTTGTAAAGAAAACGATAGAATCTATGAAGGGAGAAATTTCCTTCAGCACCTTTGAAGGCGTAGGAACGACCTTTAATATTATCCTGCCGAAATACCAAGAGGAAGACCATTTTAACAGGGATTAAGCGTGTTTTAAATTGATTGTGGTACTAGTAGAAAGTTAATCTCTAGTAAGCAGCAATAAGGTATTAGGTTGAACCAGGTTTAATGGCTTGAGTGTAGATCAAATACCTGTTGGCAAATAGACTTCAAGCAGTAAGTTGACATAACTTGAAAGCTAAGGTACCCTGTAAGTAATAACCAAAATCATTAGGCCGTAGAATAAGCCGTAATAGGCTAAAGGAAAATATGAGGTAAAAAAGAAAGGTTTAAGAGAGCTCTTAAACCTTTTCTGCTTAATATTAAATAATCATTCCTATTTAAATACAATGGAAGATCTTCCCATGATCGCATTATCTGCATATAAAAGAATGGTATAAGCCCCCTTTTCAATGCTGTTTTTGCTATCAGACCAGTTCATCTGATATTCTTGACCGTTATTGGAAAAATTTATTTTTTCTTTAAAAGTATACTGTAGTTTCTCCCCATGGACAAGAAAAATATCTTCCGAGTTTGCCACCAAATTACCTTTTGGATTAATGATACGTACAAAAATTTCCTTATTCCCGATAGAAGCCAATGGATTATCAGCAATACTAAAGTTTATTTGAAGGAAATCTATTTTTTTAGCTTTCGTTTCAATTTCAGTTTCTCCACTTCGCTTTTGTTCAATACCTACAATATGAATATTGGATATTTTTAAATTGGAAGCTTTTGAAATTTTATCATTCAAATTCCTACGGTCTGCATCTACACCCTCTGCACGATTTTTAATAACCGCATTTTGATCTTTCAAGTCCGCATTATTTTGATTTAATAATTCGTTCTTGATTCGTAAACTTGTTATTTCATCTTTAATTTTGGACACCTGATTTTTAAGGTTAGCCACATCCATTTTAGCGGATTCAATTTGTGCATCAGTCACCTCACCACTCTCTAAGCCTTTACGAAGTTCTTCAATCTTTAAACGAGCAACTTGTTCAGCTGCTTGCATAGCTGGATCTGGCAGCATGCTTTGCACTTTTAAGTTATCTAATTCAGCTTCTATCCTATCGATTTCGGTTTGGAGATTCTCTTTCTGTAGTGTGACTGTGTAAAGCTTCTCACCAGAGGATTTAAATTTCACGTAGAAATATATATTTGTAGCTAAAAGAGCAGCAATAGCAATTATAAAAAAATAGACTTTAGAATTGTCACGTTTTATATTTGGTACCGAAGAATTTTTTTGCTCTACTATCTTTATATCTTCTTTATTCATCTCTATAATACGATCGTTCTATTGTAGTTTCCACACTACATTAAGAATTAAAAAACGATTAATTAATATTTTCGTAATGTTTAGCAAATATTGTTCCAACTTATATTATTCGAAATAATTAAGTGTATCAAAACCAGCACTTTTCAGAAGCTCTTCTTTTTTCATTAATTTTAAATCAGCAAAAACCATTTCGTTGACTAAACTTTCTAAATTATATTTAGGCTTCCACCCTAATTTATCATTCGCTTTTGTCGGGTCGCCAATCAATAAATCCACTTCTGTAGGTCTATAATATTGAGGATCAACCTTTACGACCGTTTGCCCCAATTTTATATGCTCCTGGTCTATACCACTAGCTTTAAGTTTTTCAAGGTCTATATCGATAACCACACCTTTTTCAGCTTCATTCTTTCCTGAGAACTCCACCTCTACCCCTAATTCGGCAAAGGCAAGGCGAACAAAGTCACGTACCGTTGTGGTAATTCCAGTAGCAATGACAAAATCTTCGGCTTGTTCCTGCTGAAGAATTAACCACATGGCTTCAACATAATCCTTTGCATGCCCCCAATCCCTCTGAGCAGATAAATTTCCTAAATATAATTTATCTTGAAGCCCTAAAACAATCTTAGCCACTGCCCTTGTAATTTTACGGGTTACAAATGTTTCCCCGCGCACAGGACTTTCATGGTTAAATAATATCCCGTTACATGCATACATTTGATACGCTTCTCGGTAATTTACGGTAATCCAATACCCATATAATTTCGCAACGGCATAAGGACTTCTAGGGTAAAATGGGGTAGACTCACTTTGAGGCACCTCTTGAACCAAACCGTATAGTTCTGAAGTCGAAGCTTGGTAAATTCTAGTTTTTTGGATAAGTCCCAACAGCCTAACAGCTTCAAGAATGCGTAATGGACCCAACGCATCTGCATTTGCAGTATACTCTGGAGTATCAAAACTAACTTTAACATGGGATTGAGCAGCCAAATTATAAATTTCATCAGGTTGGGTTTCCTGAATAATTCGAATCAAATTGGTTGCATCGGTTAAATCACCGTAATGAAGTACAAAATTTCGTCCTAACTCGTGAGGATCTTGATATAAGTGATCAATGCGGTCCGTGTTAAAAGAAGAGCTTCTTCTTTTAATCCCGTGGACAACATATCCTTTTTTCAATAAAAACTCAGCTAAATAGGCACCATCTTGACCTGTGATTCCTGTAATGAGGGCAACTTTGCGATTATGTGGAGTCATTCTACTAATAATATCATGACAAATATATTTAAAATAACCGCAACCGTTTGATAATAATTAAAAAAGCCACAGAAAATTTCTGTGGCTTTTTTTAGATTTCTTTTTATTTAATGTTTATTCAGCGACTTTACTGAATTTAAACAATAAAGAACCCTGTCCTTGCTCTAAAGGAATAGGCATGCGCATTTCTAATGCATTAGCATCAGCGAATAAAAGATCTAAACGGTAACCACTGGTTACATTTGCCGCTTTATCTCCTGCATAGATTTTCTTAAATTGAAAAGATGGCTGTCCACCTGTATTACCAGGATTAAAGATAGACCAAACGATGTTTCGAACAGCACCATTTGCACAAAGGGTTCCATCTGCATTAAAGGTTATTGTTCCGCGTTGAGCACCACCAGGAAGGTTCCAAATTGATCCGATAAAACAATCTACTGGAGCTTCATCAAAAATGTTTTTAATGGTATAGGAACTAGGAATATTTTCACGCTCTACTGCATTTAAAACCCATTTACCTTTAACACCAGCACGCCATTGCGATGCAGAAGGACCTTGGGCAGAAGTGGTTGAAGTTTGTCCTGCTACAGAACCACCTTTTTTAGGTGCTCCGCAACTACCTAAAATTAACGCAAATGTTAATAAAGATAATACTGATAAAATACGTTTATGCATATTTGAAAATTTAAAAATAGTATATTAAATGTATATTAGTGACTTAAAATATTATGTACAATTTTGATGAAGTCCACTTCCAAAAATCATACCATTAGCAAAATTATAGCAAAAGCAGTACTAAGATTCGTCTTAATCATTCTTATTTTAGGAATCGTTTTTGCCTACAGCAAAGATGCTAATTTACTCAGCAATATTTCGTTATTTTTTCCACATAAATGGGCTATATTTGCACCCATTTCCTTATTTATTGTATTCGTGATCCTCATGTTTATGATGTTGAAGGAAAAATATAGCCGAATGGATATAAATTGGCTGTTTAGTTTAAGTGGTATTTTTTTAACTATTTATCTCTTGTTGCTATATTCCCGAATTTATCCAGCTATCTAAGACAGCTAATTTAAGTGCGATGAAAGAAACAAAACTCTGGGCCATACTTAAAAATGTAATTAAAGTAATTATTACGTTGGCGGCATTGTATTGGGTGTCTACAAAAATTTCGTTCAGCGAGTTAAAACAAGCGCTCCAAAATTGCAATCCCCTATTTTTAGTTTTAGCCTTAATACTCTATTTATGTTCTATTCTGGTCGCATCTTCCCGATTGAATTCATTCTTTAAGGCGATTGGACTTGAAATAAGTGAACGATACAATTTTAGACTTTATCAGTTAGGTTTACTTTACAATTTCTTTTTGCCTGGAGGTATTGGAGGGGATGGCTATAAAATATTCTTCTTGAAAAAAAACTTTCAAGTATCTCGTCGTAAACTTTTAGGGGCCATTTTTTTCGATCGCTTAAGTGGTCTTTGGGCTTTAACCATAATTTCTGGTGCATTAATCATATTTATGCCTCGATTAGCTATACCAAATAGTGTGACTATATCGGTATTAGCCATTGGAACAATTAGTTATTTGTATTTGTTAAGGTTGTTTTTCAAGCAATTTTTCGGAAACTTCATCATTACACATTTTAAAGCCTTATGTGTTCAAGGTTTGCAAACAAGCAGTGCGATCTGTATTTTGTACGCGATGAACTTTGATGGAAAATTTTCTCCATATATTTTCATATTTATGGTTTCTTCATTGGTTGCAATAGTACCTTCCATTGGTGGCGCAATCGGCTTACGAGAAACAGTCATTTTTAGTCTAGCAACTTATCTTAAATTGGATGAGCATCTTGCAGTGACAATTAGTTTAATATTCTATCTGATTTCCTTGGTGGTGGCATCAAGTGGAATCTACTATATATTTAGACCGAAACGCTTGGGTACTGAAAAACTACCTACAGCAAAAGAAGTGGAACAAGAAATAGAAATACAAGATTAATGGCAAATATTATAATAACAGGAGCTAGTAGTGGAATTGGGTTTGAAGCCGTATTGGATTTAACGGCAAATAAAAACAATCAAGTTATTGCATTGGCTAGGTCTGCGGACAAGCTTAGAAAGTTACATGAAATAGCCACTTCTCTAAATCCTGATGGAGGTACCTTATATCCTGCAGCATTTGATATCGTTTATGATAATTATGCAGATTCATTAGTCCCATTCATCACTTCAAAATTTGACCAAGTAGATATCTTAATAAACAATGCTGGTCAGTTAATAAATAAGCCTTTCTTGGAAACCAGCAATGAAGACTTTGCCCGTATGTTTCAATCCAATGTGTTGGGACATGTACAAATGATCCGACATATTGCACCTTTAATGCCTGAAGGATCACATATCGTCAATGTTAGCAGTATGGGAGGTGTGCAGGGTTCCAGTAAGTTTGCTGGTCTTTCTGCCTACTCCAGTAGTAAAGCTGCCTTGGCTGTATTAACAGAATGCTTAGCGGAAGAATTTAAAGAACGAAAAATCCGTGTGAATTGTCTGGCATTAGGATCCTCACAAACTGAAATGTTTGAAGCTGCATTCCCAGGTTTAGAAGCAGGAACCTTAGCTTTTGAAATGGGAAGATATTTAGCGGAATTTGCTCAAAATGGCCATAAATATTATAACGGTAAAGTTTTACCTGTTTCCAATACGACCCCTTAATGTAAATGATTGGCGTTCGTTACATTAACGAATGCCAACTATATATTGATCATAAAAACCCCTTCTTTTTAAATTAAATTAAAAATTTAATTCTTAAAAAAAATTAAATCATAAGCGCGAATTATTCCTTATGATTAATAAAATTTTCTTGTGAATTAATTTAAAAATTTTATCGTTGAATCTTCCCTTTTAAGCTTTTCTAGGCTATATTTTTTTCTAAATTTATAAAAATATTGCCTAGTAAAACAGCTAAACATTAAACATTAGAAAACCATTATTTATGAAAAAATTGCTACTATTAATGGTAGTGGTTATGATTTGTGCAGTACATGGATTTGCTCAAAATAAAACCATTACGGGTAAAGTCACCGATCGCGAGACTAATCAACCAATTGCTGGCGCAACGATCCTCATTGTAGGAACTAATTATGCTGCGCAGACTAATCAACTTGGGGAATATCAACTTGAATTGAAGCAGGAAGTAGCTTCCATTAGCTATTCTTCAATTGGATATGCTACTCAAATAATCAAATTTCAGAATCAAAACAACATTGATGTCGCATTAATTTCCTCTGCTGCTAATCTGGAAGAGGTGCTAGTCGTGGGTTATGGAACTCAGATTAAAAAAGATCTAACGGGCTCCGTGGCAAGCGTTAAAATGTCAGATCTACAAGATGTACCTTTACAAACGATGGAAAGCGCTTTACAGGGTAGAGCCTCTGGTGTATTCATCAATAGTGGGAGTGGAAAATTAGGACAAGCCTTACAAATTCGTGTTCGAGGGACTTCTTCCATTTCAGCAGGAAATCAACCCTTGTTTGTGATCGATGGGGTTCCAATCATTAGCAGCGATTTTGGCACCTATGACGAACCAAGCAACCCGTTAGCGGCTATCAGTCCTGATGATATTGAATCTATGGAAGTACTGAAAGATGCGGCTTCTGCCGCAATTTATGGCGCCCGTGCCTCCAACGGGGTCGTACTTATTAGCACTAAGAAAGGTAAAGCAGGTCGTACAAATATTGATGTTGGATATTATGCAGGTTATAGCAATCCGACAAAAAAAGGAGAATTCTTAAATGCCGATCAATACCGTCAATTATTAACCGAATCGGCTACCAATGCATCCTTAATTGGAGCAGGAAATAGATTCGCAGATATGAATGAGTTTTGGGAGTATTGGGGAGAATCTGATGACTGGAACAACAATTACAACTCCAATTGGGTCAATGAAACTTTTCGTACTGGAAATATTCAACAAATTAGCGGATCCATGAATGGTGGGGATTCTAAAACTAGGTTTTTAGCTTCCGGAAGTTATAATGACAACAAAGGAATTTTAGTTGGGAATCGCTTTGCAAGGACTTCTGGACGTTTGAGTTTAGATCATAGTGCCAATAATTGGTTGGACGTTGGTGGAACTATAAATGTAAATAAAGCCGATAATTACCGTGTAAGTAGTGATAATTCATTCTCGAATCCTCAGCAATTAAACGCCCTCCCTCCCATTCAACCTATTCGTATCAATGGGGAATTAAATCGATATACAATTTATTATAACAACCTAATTGAATTAGAAGATAGTAATAATACCTCCTCCACTTATCGGACATTTGGTACTGCTTATGCAAATGCACGTATTTCTCCTAACTTAACCTTCAGAAGTGAGTATGGTATGGACTTCCAAAATTTAGAGGAAGATCTATACGCAGGTGTTCGTACCGAATTAGGAAGTTCAGGTGGTTACGGATTTAGTTATCAGGCAAGATCTATCAATTTCAACACGAATAATACTTTAACATACCGACAAGTTTTTAATGACCTCCATGAATTAAGTTTAATGGGTGGCATGTCTTACCAAGAAGGACAATTTAGAACGACCACAGCAGAAGGAGAAGGATTTCCCTCCGATCGCTTTAAAAAAATCACTAGTGCAGCTGTCAAATCTGATGCTTCATCGACTGAATCTGATTTTTCATTCTTATCCTATCTTGCAAGAGCGAATTACAAGTTTAGTGATAAGTATTTACTAGATGGTTCGATCCGTGTGGACGGCTCATCTCGTTTTGGTAAAGAAAATAAGTATGGTTTCTTCCCTGCTGCAGGTTTGGGATGGTTAATTTCCGAAGAATCATTTCTTCAAGGGAATCAGACCTTAAACTTTTTAAAATTAAGAGCGAGTTTAGGAAAAACAGGTAATGCCGAAATTGGCAATTATCGGTGGAGAACCTTATATGGTGGGGCAAACTATGCTGGAACTGCTGGAACAGTGCCTATCCAATTAGGAGACCAATCATTAACTTGGGAAAATACACTTTCATCGAATATAGGTTTAGACTTTGGTTTGATTAACGACAGACTTTCTGGATCTATTGAAGGTTACTACAAAAAAACGACGGATTTATTGTTAGATGCTCCAATTGTTTCTACCTCAGGGTACCAAACTATTTATAGAAATATTGGTGACATGGAAAACAAAGGATTAGAAATAACTCTAAATAGTAAAAACTTAGTTGGCGAATTTAAGTGGTCTACTTCATTTAATATTTCGTTCAATCAAAACAAGGTGCTGAAATTAGTTAATGGACAAGCCATTTATGATGGTGGCCGATACCTAGGTCGTGTAGAAGAAGGGCAGCCATTTGGTGTGTTTTATGGAGTAGCCTATGCTGGAGTAAATCCAGATAATGGAGATGCGCTCTTTTATTTAGATGAGACTAGATCTGCCACAACCAATGATTATTCGGAAGCAGGCTTGCAACATTTAGGTAGTCCACATGCGAAATTTTTTGGAGGATTTGGAAACAAATTCAGTTACAAAAACTGGGACTTAGATATCCAAACGCAATTTGTTTCTGGTAATAAAATTTATAATGCTGCCGGTGGATTTCAATCTACCAATGGTGATTACTTAGATAATCAAACTATTGATCAAATGAATTATTGGACCGAAACTAATCGTTATACTGATATTCCTCAACCTCGTTTTTATGATGAAAATGGAACAAACCCATCTTCGAGATATATCCAAGATGGCTCCTATTTTCGTATTAAAAACCTTGTACTTAGTTATGCATTACCAGCAGCTATTGCAAATAAGTACGCGATGCAAAGGGCACGATTGTTTATCACAGGGACCAATTTATTAACCTTGACGAAGTATAATGGTTATGATCCTGAAATCAGCACTGCTTTTGTGGATGGGTACCAAATTGGGACAGATTTTTACACCTCACCACAGGCGAAAACTATAACATTCGGAATTAACATTGGATTCTAACAAAACATTAAAAGAACATGAAAACTCTAAATAAATTTGCAATTCCACTACTAGCCCTTGTTTTAACAGCAAGCTCATGCGCTAAAAAATTGGACCTTGAACCTGTGGATAATATTTCATCTGATGTAGCACTGGAAGATGCAAATGATGTAAATAACGCTTTAATAGGGGCTTATACGATCATTGCCAAAGCATCTTTATACGGCACAAATTTAATAATGGTCCCCGATTTATACGCAAGCCCAGACTATGTGCTTTGGACAGGATCCTTTGACACGTATAGGCAGTTTTATAATCAAACGGTTCTAGCACAGAATGAAGACATCACACGTACCTGGACGGACGCTTATCAAGCGATCAACATCGCTAACACGGTATTGGAATCATTAAATGTAGTGACCGACGAGGAGCAAAAGGCGGAAATTCAAGGTAAAGCACTGTTCATCCGTGGAATTATGTATTTCGAATTGGTGCGTTTGTATGGTTTACCCTACGAAGCAGGGACTGCAAATAGCCAACTCGGTGTACCCATTAGCTTGAAAGCTGTTAAAGCTTTTGAAGATATTATTGCTGATGTTAAAAGAAGTACTGTTGCTGAAGGATATACACAAGCAGAAAATGACTTAACACAAGCCATATCCTTATTAACTGAATATCCATCGGATTTAAATGCAGCTAAAGGTATGCTCGCTCGTTTATATTTGCAACAAAGTAAATTTGATCAAGCGAGAGATTTAGCCGATGAGGTTATTAATTCAGGTGACTATAATTTAATAGACAATCTAGAATCCCCATTTCGTATAAAAAACTCAAATGAAGGTGTTTTTGAAATCCAACAAAACCAACAAAGCAATGCAGGTTCATCAAATGATGGATTGGCAACCTTCTATTCTAATTACTTAAACAATAGTGGAGGTGAAATAGGACGCGGTGATTTAAGCATTGAACCCGCATATATAAACAGTTTCGAATCTGGAGATCTTCGCGTTAGTTTGTTAATGTATCCTGGAATAAATTCAGGTACCTATAGTAAGAAATGGTATAATTATTTTGACAATATCCCTGTTGTTAGACTTACCGAACTTTATTTGACTAGAGCAGAATGTAATTTTAGATTATCGACGAATGTTGGGGATACTCCATTAAATGATCTTAACACCCTACGCACACGTGCAGGTGTAACGCCATTTAACACCTTAACCCTCGAGCAAATTTTAACAGAAAGGGATAGAGAACTCTCTTTCGAAGGTTATAGATTACATGATTTGAAAAGAACCAAACGTACGGTCGGATCATTACCTTATAATTCTGGGAAATTAGTGTTCCCTATTCCAGCGCGTGAACGAGCAGTGAATCCTCAATTGGAACAAAATCCAGGATACGCAAACTAAATATTCAACGCTTAAAAAAAGAAATCCACCTTGATAAAAGGTGGATTTCTTTTTTTTAAGCTTAATTATTTGAGCGATTTGATCCACATGACAATGTCATTCAATAGTTCCTCGTTCAAAGTTTCTTCAATTTCACTATACTCGGCTACAGCTCCAGTCTTTGCCTTTTGAAATAAATGATTCAATTCTGGATAAACTTTGATTGCATTCAATTTACCTTTAGGTAAATTATCTGTCAAGCTCTCTGCATTTGCTAAAGCGGGCACTTGAATATCCTTTCCTCCAAAAGCAGCAAAAACAGGAATATTAATTTTTTTAATCTGTGGGATGGGATCAATTTTCAAGAAATATCGGTACCAAGGGGTTAGCAATGTTGCTATTCCACGTGCAAATTCAGGATTTTGACTTTCAGGTAAAGCCTGCATATTCTTCATTAAAGAATCCATTGCTTGACTTGCAGGTAAATCACTCATTACAATACGATAATTTTCTCTTTGCACAGCAATTTCTGTATTGGTCATTGATTTGCCCATACTTTTCATAATTGCTTGGCTCTGTAGTAATAATAAGGAATCCATGGGAATGGTAGGGCCTGCCAGAGAAACCATAAATTTTAATGCAGGAACTTTTTGCCCTGCTAATAGGAATGCAATTAAACCTCCTTCACTATGTCCAATAATTCCAATTCGTTTCGGATTTACAAATGGCTTAGTTTTTAAATAATTCAATGCCGCTATCGCATCTTTCGAGAAATCAGCACTAGTAGCTGTTTTAAAATCACCTTTCGACTCAGCTACTCCACGATCATCATATCGTAAGACCGCAATACCATTTCTAGTTAAAAAATCTGCTAAGATTTTAAAAGGTTCATGCCCCATTAAAGACTCATTTCGGTCTTGTGGCCCACTTCCTGAAACTAAAACCACTGCAGGATATTTATCCTTCCCTCTTGGATAAGTGATGGTACCCGCTAAGTCAATTTGATCGTTTTCATTTCGAAATGACACAGCTAATGTATCATAGGAATAAGGTGTTTTCACCTGTTGGCTACGTTTAAATCCTATCGAGTTTTTTAAATCCGCTGAATTAGAAATCTCCAAGCGCATAGGCGCTTCCAGGGCGCCTTGCTTGATGGTTCCATTAATTTGTTTTTTGTCAGATGCCAACTTCCCTTGATAACTTAATCCAATTGATTTGACCTCTAAATAAACTGAATCTTCTTGTACTCGAAAGGAAGACAAGGGAATTTTAGCAGTAGATTGCTTCGGACTTTGCATGGTTCCAGTCCATTGATCTAATAACTTTAGTTCAAAGACGATGGGCAATTCTAATCCAGGAACATTTAAGGTACCTCTCCAAATACCTTCAAAATTTTGGGCTAATACGGAAAAACAAGAAGAAAGAATGGCGATAATAAGAAAGTATTTTTTCATAAACTACAGGATATATGGATAAGAAAATTTTAATACAGCATCTACTAGTAAAGTTATGACGATTAACAATATGGTAAAAGTTTTTTTTTTTATATTCATGGCAATTTTCATACCTGTGACCAATAAATAGAAAAAATAGAATATTCCAAATAGTGCAAGTATACCCATTCCGCCCATCAATACTAATTCATATTTTGGTACAGTTTTAAGTTGAAAGTCATGGTTTTCTATAGCGATCTGAATATGTGCAGTATGCTTTTGAACAAATGGATTAAATAAGATAATCGCAAGGAATACTTGTGTTAATTGAGCAAACCATACGACGTTTAACACATCAATAAATCGTGTTTTAGAAAAAATAATCTTCCCATAAATAAATAGAACTAGGGTTAAGACTAGGGTATTAATTGCATTATTAACCAATGAATACCCTAAAGGCATAGAAGAAATTTGATGAAGTTGAATAATACCATCTGCAATGTAATTCCATTGATTACTAAAAATGGAATGAACAAAATAACCTGCAAAGCCTAAAAAAAATAATTGATTATCAGTTAGGTTATCGAATGGATTGATAAGAGTTTTAATCATTGGATTTCCTTAAGTATAAATCAATCATTTTTTGAACTTCCTCGGGTTGTTGTGTTCCAATTAGGATTCTTCGTCCATTCATCAAAACCAATTGAATACCATGTTTGCCTTTGGCATTAATGGCTGTGCCATCCTTTCCAAATCGATAGCCCCAACCTCCAAAATCCATTAACGTATAGGTACGCATATAGCCTGTTTGAACATCTTTCCAAAGGATGGTTTTATTCCAAACCAATGGTATAAATCGGATATGTATACCTATTTCATTATAGCTTGTTCTTAATTTTACCACATTTAAAAGCACAGCAATGGAAATTAAAATCCAAAAGCTTGGATTCTTAATAAGCTTATTCAAATCGACATTTGCTTGGTATAAAAAGACGGCCGCTAGGGTAAGTAAGATTATAATCAGCCATTTACCGTACATACTTTGTACTTCTTTAAACATCATAATATTTCATTTATTTTTTTTAACTTCTCTATTAAGTCATCTAATTTATTTCGAACGGTAGGATAACTTTTCCCCAACTTAATAGCCATCTCCTTAAGACTTCCAGAATTTAAAAGGAACTGCACAATAAACTCCTGATCTTCAACATCTAAACGAGATAAATTTGGTAAGGAAAATTTACCTAAGACTTCCGTTTCACAGGATGTACAGGATAATTTAATCACCTTCATTTCTGAATCACAAGATGGGCAATGTAAAGGAAATCTCATGTTTATTAGATTATTTTTAATAAAGTTAAAAAATAAATAAACATTATTAAACATTTAATCAATATTATTTAATAATGTGGTTTAAATCGGTTGGAAATATTCAATTTTGTATATTTGCTCAATTTAAGTTGAAATGAGAAAATTTATAGGCTTTATCCTGACCCCCCTATTTTACATTTGTTTTGCATTATCCTTGCTCATCTTTCATCCTATCCAATGGATATGTTTAAAATTAGGTGGATATAAGGCTCATAAAAGAAGCGTTGATATCCTAAATGGTTTACTTGTAGCCTGCAATTACACATTATTCAATAGGACGCAATTCATTGATAATTTCAACATACCCACAGGTAGAGCTGTAATTTTCGTTGCAAACCATCAAAGCACCTACGATATACCTCCTTTAATTTATTTTTTAAGAAGATTTCACGGTAAATTTATTTCGAAGATTGAATTGGCTCAAGCTGGTATTCCAAGTATATCCTATAATTTAAAACACGGAGGAGCAGCTAATATTGATAGAAAAGACCCTAAACAGTCCATAGCTGAAATCTTAAAATTGGCCAACAACATGAAGGAAAAACAATGGTCAGCTTTTATTTTTCCGGAAGGTACCCGCACTAAAACAGGTAAAATGAAATCCTTTTCCGTGGGCGGTATTGCGACACTACTCAAGAAAAATCCAGAAGCATTAGTTGTTCCCATTGCCATCAATGGATCCTACAAAATGGTGGCATATGGTGCATTTCCCCTACGTCCATTCACACACATGACCTGGGAAGTGCTTGATCCGATACAAACTACGGGATTAAATGTTGAAGAAATTGTTCAATTAGCTGAAAATGCTATTCGCAGCAAAGTCAAAGAAGAGAATTAACCAATTTATTTAACAGACCTTCCCTTCCAATCGTACTTACCGATATTCCCCATTAATCCGATATACACTAAATATAAGGAATGAACAATAGTCAGTAAAGGAAGATGAAATAACAGCTCTTTCCGGTTAATAAAAGTCACTATTGGGTACAAAAAGAATAATTCAATTAAAAATTTAAGCAGTATTGAAATGCCAAGCAATCCTAATCCATCTTGCGGATAGAAACAGCATAATAATAAGCTCAGCACATAAGCCAAATTAAATAACCAAATACATATCCCCAAAACGACGACTTTCTTATCCTTGTACTTCGTGCTTTTGGAAGCCCAACGTCTACGTTGACTGATGAATGCAGGCAAATTCTCTTTGGCATCGGTATATACTACAGCCTCTCTGGATTTACAAAAACCAATTTGCTTGGGATTGGAGGCTGCTACCTTATGCAAAAGTAATTCATCATCTCCTGACGCTAATTCGTCAATTCCTTTGAATCCCCCCATCTCAAAAAATAAGGATTTCCTATAGGCCAAATTCGCTCCGTTACAAGTCGTTGGATTTCCATTTCCAATACCCGCAGCACCTAGTCCAATTAGGTAAAGAAATTCCAAGGTTTGCAATCTTTCAAAATAGGATTTTTCCTCATGGTAGGATACGGGAGAAGAGACCATTGATTTGTGCTGCTGTTCCATAAATAGCATGATTGTGCTTAACCAGGATTCGCCCATTCGACAGTCAGCATCCGTCGTCACAATTACATCTCCTGAGGAACAGTTTATCGCTCTATCAATCGCTAATTTCTTATACGAGTTTAATTTATCTCCTTCGTTTAACTGTAGTAAACTCACCCCACGATTTTCGTAGGTACGGACAATAGCTGCCGTCTGGTCAGTAGAATGGTCATCAACAACAATAATCTCTATTAATTCTGAAGGATAATCCTGTTTTACGATACAATCTAATGTTTTACTGATATTCTCCTGCTCATTACGCGCGGCAATGATAACCGAAACTTTGGTTTTAGGTTCTGCTTTTAACGGAACAAAGTAGGATAATTTTGTCCAACCATAGCGCATATATAGTACTAATACTACATATACTACCGTCATTACAAATAAGAATAAATTAAGATGTTCGATCACTTAAATAATTTACGTTAAATACAAAAAATGAACCTATGATCGCTGGTAAAATCAAATTGACAAACCAAACACAGGAAACAATAGCCATTACTGCAATTTCTTGCGTAGTAATATATGCATACAAATTACTAGCCACGAAACTACGTACAGAAAAATCAAATATATCTAAGGATGGAACAGCAGACTGGATAAAAAACATAATAAATATCATCAAAACCATAGATACCAATGGTAAATCTGGAATGATAATCATCATTAATAGTATATATTGGGAAGTGAATATACAATATCGTAAGGCAGAAATAAATAAAACACGCGAGAGTTCTTTTAAAGTAAAATTCTCAAGAACGGTAAAATAGGGTTTAATTTTAGTTAGAAATTTAACTTTACCTACTAAATAATCCACCCAAGAAACATTGAAATAAAGAACTACAAATGCTAGCGCATATATAGCTGCAAGGATCCATACACCAAATTTTACTGGGGTTGGCGTTTCCAGAAAAGTAGTGACAAACCAAGCGATTCCCATGGCTCCAAATACACTGGTCAGCACCAATTGTCCAAATAAACCTACACCCATCGCTACAGCTCCAGATGCCCGGTTTTCGGGTTTTAATAACAGCACCCTACCTCCATACTCGCCTATTCGATTAGGCGTAAAAATGGCCCAAGTAAGTCCGCAAAAAACAGACTTAATCGCTCTCCACCAACCTATTTCTTCAATCCGCCTACTTAAAAACTTCCATTTCGCTACTTCTAAAAACCAATTGACGAGCATTAAAATAAAGACAGCAATCATTAAAATCCGGATGGTTACTGGATCAATAGTTGATATCAACACTTCAAACTCTTTGAGGTTTTTTTGATTGTTAACTTTGCTTACGACAAACCACATCGCTAAGCCAACGATTACAATTTTTATAAGCAGATTGAGATATTTTCTTTGTGTCTTTGTCAATTTCTCGAATAAAAGCACAATTTTAATGATTTTTTAATAAATAATGGATTTTCAATGCTATTCTTTAGAAAATCGTATTATTGTAACATGCAAAAAGAGCCAGCGAAGGAACGTATTATTTTAGGAATAGATCCAGGAACAGTTGTTTTAGGTTATGGGATTATTAAGGAGGTGAATAAAAAGATTAGTCTTGTAACACTAGGGGTAATCAAAATGGGGCATTTAGACGATCATGCCCTTAAATTACAACGCATTTTCAAAAAAACCGCTGCACTAATTGCAGAATATCAACCGGATTGTGTCGCATTGGAAGCTCCCTTTTACGGAAAAAACATTCAAGTTATGCTTAAGCTTGGCCGAGCTCAAGGAGTAGCGATGGCGGCAGCTCTAAACGCAGATATCCCTATAACTGAGTATTCACCAAGGAAAATAAAACAATCGGTTACAGGCAACGGGAATGCTAGCAAAGAGCAAGTAGCTTCCATGTTGCAAACGCTATTAGGCTTTAAAGAAACACCTGAGTTTTTAGATGCCACAGATGGGCTCGCAGTAGCGGTATGTCATTCGTTTCAACAAAATCAAAATACTACTTCTAAAAGTTATACAGGATGGGAAGCTTTTGTTAAGGATAATCAAAAAAGGATTAAATAATCTGCTGTGTTATAATTGCACTTGACGAATGACATTCTTCACATTCAATTCAATGATATCTGTCATGGACTCACAATTAAAATAGTTTTCATTCTGATAGTATTTTGCATAACTCTCCCTCAATTGCACTATGTTCTCACGGGTAGACAATTGCTGAGTTTTAGAAGCATCCCTTAAATCTTTTATGCGATGTCTTTCACTACGTACTCGATGAACGATGGAAGATCGTTCCTCTTGTTGATATTGCAGCACCGTTGCTTCATTCAAATGCTCCATAGACAATTTTACATAGGGATAGTTTTCTTTGAAAAACTGTGGCATGTACACCTTGATGTTGCCTTCATAAAACTGTTGATCAAAATCTATCGATCGAATTCTAAACTGAAAGTCGTCAAAGTCTGGGGTAATTTGCATAACAAAATTATAAGCGCGCATATCGCCTAAAAGTGAAATGACACATCGCTCATTGAATTTAACAAATTCCTTCGCTATTCTAGTCAAATTATAATCTGGTGTATACATTCTCGTTTTTGAAAACACATCTCCAGGAATACCAACGATATGTTCCTCCACCAAGGTTTCTCGATCGTATAAATAGTTTACTTGATTGGGTGAAAGAATTTCCTCCAGTTCTAAACCGTAAATGCGCGAAGCATCTGCTTGCTTGATATAGAAATAATCATAAACATCATTTAACTGATTTACGATCTTTATTCGAAAAGGATGGGTATTTCCAAATGCACAAAACTCAATTTTTTCTATCAATTTATGCTGCACAATACGCGTATTTCCTGAAGCTTTCAATTTAGCATACACAATTTTCAATTGACTATATAAAGCATCTTGAACATATTGAGGGTAAATAGGTATCTCCCACAGGGTATCATTTCCAAATTTATCAATCGATGGGATGGTCTCATGGAAGTTCAATAAATCATGGTAGGCTACTGGTAATTTATCCTCACGCTGATATGCCTTTAAATACTTGAATAAACCTGGACCAATAGGATAAATAGGTTTTTTTCTAGAAATTTTAACATCATCTTCCATCCGCTTTCAATTAAATATTAAAAATCTAATGTACAAAATATAGACTAATATTGAGATAAATGGTTAATGCGAATATGCTAAAAAAAATGACATTATTTTATTAATTAATTATTAGAATAACAATTATTGTTGTTATTTTTGAAAAATCATAATTCGTTATAACATACATGTAAATACATATAAAGAGAAGAAGCTCCCCGGGCGAGGAGCTTCAACGCTAACCAATTATAAACCTATGTTATTTTGAGGGAAGTAACATGAAAAAATTTTGTGTTTTATCACGTTTGTTGAAACAAATTTATGATTTTTAATAAAATAATGGAAATTTTTTTCATTTTTTTAGATATTTTTAAAAAAAATTCATTTTTATAACAGATAAATACCATTTTTATGGAAAAAAACTATTCAAATTACGATTTAGACAACCTAGATGTTCAAATTTTATCCATTTTAATGGAAGATGCATCAATTCCATATACAGAAATAGCTAAAAAACTAATAGTTTCTGGAGGAACCATCCATGTTCGCATGAAAAAAATGGAAGAATTAGGAATAATTAAAGGATCTAACCTAATTATTAACCCTCAGAAGGTAGGATTTGACATTACAGCCTTCTTAGGTATCTATTTAGAGAAAGGATCTCAATATGTAGATGCCGTTGAACAGTTAAGACAGGTGAAAGAAGTTGTAGAATTACACTATTGTACTGGACAATACAGTATGTTTGCAAAAATTGTTTGCAAAGACACATCCCATTTGCGTAAAGTACTTAATGAAGATATTCAAGGATTAAAAGGAATTCAAAGAACTGAGACCATTATTTCACTTGAAGAAAGCATAAAAAGACAAATAACATTGTAAAAGTTGTTTTGTCCGAATAAAAAAAGCCCTAAAAATATTTTTTAGGGCTTTTTTTATTTGATTTTATGAAAACAAACCTTGTTTAGTCTATTTTTTCATTGGATTTTATCAATTCATTCAAAATATTGATGTAAAAATTGATTCCATCAGTTATTTCCTGTAAATAGATATACTCATCTGCCGAGTGAGATCGCGCAGAATCTCCAGGCCCAACTTTCAAAGATGGTATAGGTAATAACGCTTGATCACTCATTGTGGGACTTCCATATACCGATTTGCCTAATTTTTGACCTGCCCGAACTATTGGATGGTCTAAAGCAATTGTAGAAGGATTTAAACGAGTTGATCGGGCTTGAACCTCACACGTTACAAACTGCTTAATGATCTCAAGCACCTCCACATTACTATATACATCGGTAGTTCTCACATCCACCACAAATTTACAAGAAGCTGGAACTACATTGTGTTGAGAGCCTGCCTCAATCATAGTCACGGACATTTTTATAGGTCCTAGAAACTGTGATTGCTTTGGAAATTGATAGTGTTGAAACCATTGAATAGCATCAATGGCTAAATAAATGGCATTGATACCTTCTTCACGAGCGGCATGTCCAGACGCTCCTACTGCTTCACAATCTAACACCATTAAGCCTTTTTCTGCAATGGCAAGTTCCAATTGCGTTGGCTCACCGACTATGGCAAATGCACAAGGAGGAATATGCTTATAAGCTTCCTCAATGCCTCCCTTCCCTGACACCTCTTCCTCTGCCGAAGCAATAAGACATATATTAAATGGTAAGTTCTCTTGATTATAAAAGTATCTAAATGCTGCAATGAGGGAAACTAAACAACCTCCAGCATCATTACTCCCCAAACCATATAATTTACCATCTTCTACCAAAGGTTGAAATGGGTCTTTAGTATAGCCAGGGTTAGGCTTTACCGTATCGTGATGAGAATTTAATAGAATAAAAGGCAACCCGGGATTAATGTATTTATTAAAAGCAATAATATTATTCCCAACTTGCTTTGTTTCTATTTGATTATTATTCAAAAATTGAGTTAGTAAAAACGCAGTTTCCGTTTCTTCCCTACTAAAAGATGAAGTTGAAATCAAATCTTTCAGAAGTTGAACACTATCTTCAATTAATGAATCTATATTAGTCATTATATAAACCTCCAGCTTTCTTAGCTGATAATTTTATTCCTTTAATAAAAGCAGAACTAAATCCGTTATGCTCCATTTCATTCAATCCTGCAATAGTACATCCTTTTGGAGAAGTCACCTTGTCAATTTCACTCTCTGGATGGGTTTGCATTTGCAATAACAAATCTGCCGCTCCCTTTGCGGTTTGAATCGCCATTTTTAAAGCATCATGGGCATGAAAACCTATCTCTACTCCACCTTGTGATGCAGCACGTATACTACGTAAGAAAAATGCGATTCCGCATGCACATAAAGCGGTTGCTGAAGTCATCAAGTCTTCATTAATTACCACCACTGAACCTACTGATTCAAAGATGACACTGACTTCGTCCAATTGCTCCTTAGCAGCTGCATCACTCGCGATACAAGTCATGGATTGACCTATTGCAATGGCGGTATTGGGCATAGCACGTATCACGACTTTATCTTGTCCCAAAACATCTTTTATATCCTGGCATGAAACCCCAGAAATTACAGAGATCAGGGTTTGATTGGCTTGAACAACATTCGCTAATTCGTCCATGATTTTACGAATTTGCTGAGGAAGGACAGCTAATACTATAAAGTCTGCTCCCTGAATAGCTTCCACATTGTTTTCACTAACTTGGAATCCAGCTTGCTTCTCTTCATCTAAAGAAGCTAAGCTTCTTCTCGTAATAGTAATATCTTGAGGGGAACAATAATTAGATTTCACTAAGCCTTTGGCTAAAGATAGACCGATGTTTCCACCTCCGATAATGGTAATTTTATTCATCTGTGTTTAAGTTTAGGCAATTAAGCATGTCCCAAATTTACGCTGTTGGAACAAATGCAGGTTATTTGCGTTGCCAATGTACACATTATTTACGCCTTTTGAAATAGCTTCAAATGCATTATGTAACTTCGGAATCATCCCGTCATGAATCACCTTATTCTCCTTTAATTGCTCGAATTCCGTCGACTTGATTGTTTCAATTACAGAATGCTCATCATTGACATCAGACAACACACCATTTTTCTCAAAACAATAAATCAGAGATACCTCATATATGCGAGATAAAGCAATAGCCAAAGAAGAGGCTATTGTATCCGCATTGGTATTTAACAACTGACCAGAACCATTATGGGTAATAGCAGAAAATACAGGGGTAAATTCGACTTCCAACAATTTCTTGATAGCCGAAGTATTGACAGAATCCGCTAATATATCTCCCACAAAACCATAATCTATTTCTTTGACAGGTCTCTTTATTGCACGGATAACATTAGCATCTGCCCCACATAAACCAATAGCATTACAATTATATTTCTGAAGTTCGGCAACGATATTTTTATTCGTCAATCCGGCATAAACCATAGTCACAACATCCAGCATCGCTGCATCTGTGATACGTCTTCCTTCCACCATTTTAGCTTCAATGCCCATGTCAGCTGCTATTTTTGTAGCAATCTTACCACCGCCATGAACCAAAATACTACGTCCTGGTAAAGAAGAAAACTTTTCCAAGAAACTTTTCAATTGTAGGGGATCATCAATGATATTTCCCCCAATTTTAACAATGTTTAAGCCAGACATTTATCCCTTTAAATTTTCCAACATTTTCGTTAACACCACTTGTGCTGCCCAAACCCGATTACTAGCTTCTTTAATAACTAGTGAATTCGGCCCGTCTAAAATCTCCGAAGACAATTCCAAATCTCTTCGCACAGGTAAGCAATGCATTACTTTGGCATCATTTGTCCAAGCAAGTTTTTCATTATCCATCATCCAATTTTCAGAAACTGGATATACTGAACCATATTCTTTAAAAGAAGACCAATTTTTCACATAAACAAAATCAGCATCTTGCAATCCCTCTTTTAAATCATGGGTAATATTCGCACCATCAGTAAATTCTTCAGACAATTCATACCCGGCAGGATGAGCAATAGTAAAATCAACTAAGCCATCTTTTTGAGCACGAGACATCCATTCAGCAAAAGAATTTGGCACTGCTTGTGGCAATGCTTTCACATGTGGAGCCCAGGCCAAAACTACCTTAGGTTTTGCTATTTTTTTATGTTCTGTTATGGTTATTAGATCCGTTAAACTTTGTAAAGGATGGCGTGTTGCGCTTTCTAAAGAAATAACAGGCACCCCACAATAGTTAATAAATTTATTAAACAGATCTTCGGAGTAGTCTGCTTCTTTATCTTTCAATGAAGGAAAAGAACGTAGACCCAAAATATCGCAATATTCACCCATCACTGCTGCAGCCTCCCGGATATGTTCAACGGTTGTGCCATTCATTACAACACCATCTTGTGTTTCCAATGCCCAACCATCTTTATCCATATTCATCACCATCACATTCATCCCAAGATTCATAGCAGCTTTTTGCGTACTTAAACGAGTACGTAGACTAGGATTTAAAAAAACCAAGCCTAAGGTCTTAAATTTACCCAATTCAGGCGCTTCATTCGGACTACCCTTTATTGTTAAAGCTTCTGAAACCAACTCTTGTAAGTTCGCAACATCAGCAACAGAAAAAAACTTATTCATATAATTCTTGTTAGGCTTTTAATCGATCATCAAAAGCAGTTAAAAATTGATCAGCGATCGCCTTCGTAATATTCAACGCTGGTAAAAGACGAATAACATTGGGCTTAGCTTCCCCAGTAAATATTCGGTTCTTCATAAGTAAATCTTTCTTTACATGAGCCAATTCGACAGGTAATTCAATCCCAATCATTAAACCCCGACCTCTTACCTCTAACACTTTATCAAAACCCCTCAATTCTTGAATTAAATAATCACCAACCGCTTTAGCATTCGCTAATAAATTTTCATTTTTAATGACATCCAATACAGCAACTCCAGCAGCACATGCAAGATGATTACCCCCAAAGGTTGTACCTAGCAATCCAAAAGAAGCTTTGAAATTCGGTGCGATAGAAATCCCTCCTACTGGAAAACCATTCCCCATACCTTTTGCCATGGAATAAATATCCGCATTTACGCCAGCGTAATCATGCGCATAAAAATCTCCCGTTCTACCATAACCACATTGAACTGAATCTGCAATAAATACCGATTCGTATTGATCACATAAAGACCGGATTAATCGTAAAAAATCAACCGAAGCTTCCCGAATCCCCCCTACACCTTGTATACCTTCAATAATAACTGCAGCTACCTCATCCCCATATTCTTCAAAAGCTTTCGTTAACGCTTCTTCATCATTAAAAGGCAAAAAAACCACATGATCCGTTTCATTCACTGGAGCTATGATCGACGGATTGTCGGTAGCGGCAACAGCCAAAGAAGTACGACCATGAAAAGATTTCGTAAAAGCGATAATTTTTTTTCTACCCGTATGAAAAGAAGCTAACTTAAGCGCATTTTCATTTGCTTCAGCACCAGAATTACAAAGGAATAAACTATAGTCAGTTTTTCCAGAAACCTCACCAAGCGCATGCGCCAATTTTTGTTGTATAGGTATCAATACGGAATTGGAATAAAAGCCAATTTCATTCAATTGTGTAGTAATTGCATCCACATAACGAGGGTGAGTATGCCCTATCGAAATAACCGCATGACCACCATATAAGTCAAGGTATTCTACACCTTGATCATCCCATACCATAGATCCCAAAGCTTTGGTAATATTGATAGGGGTAACAGGATAAACATTAAAAAGTTCCATGAAAATGAAATAATATTTTTAATAGTATTAAGAGATTCAAATTTACAAATAAAATAATGATGACAAATGCCAAACAGCATATAAAAAAAAAGTCCTCTTTTTGCAAAGAGGACTTTCTATAGCTATAAGATTTGATTATTCACCAACTTTCTTATCTTCAGATTCTACGATTGCTTGATCTTCAGCAGCTACTTCAGTAACCTCTTCGGATTTAACCTCAGACGTTTTCTTTTTTGAAGCACTACGACGTCGAGTTGATTTTTTATCAGTTTTAGCAGTTTTGCCATAAACTTCGTTATAATCAACTAACTCAATGAAAGCCATCTCAGCGTTATCACCTAAACGATTTTCTAATTTAATGATACGTGTATAACCACCTGGACGAGTTGCTACTTTTTCAGAAATCTCGCGGAATAAGATAGTTACTGCATCTTTATCTTTTAAATATGCAAATACAGTACGACGTGAATGAGTCGTATCGTCTTTCGACTTCGTGATTAATGGCTCCACATAAGTACGTAAAGCTTTAGCTTTAGCCAAAGTTGTAGTAATACGTTTGTGTTTAATTAAAGAAGTCGCCATATTAGCTAACATCGCCTTACGGTGACTGTCAGTGCGGCCTAAGTGGTTGAATTTTTTTCCGTGTCTCATTGTTATTTTGTTTTTGTGCGTACCGTTCTATCGAGCCTAGTTAAACTAGTAAAGAGGAATTACGCAACAGGTCGCTTATTTATTAATTTCAATATTATTCTTCGTCTAATTTATATTTAGACAAGTTCATACCAAATGATAATCCTTTAGATTTTACCAATTCTTGGATTTCACTTAATGATTTTTTACCGAAGTTACGGAACTTCAACATATCAGCAACATCATAAGTTACTAATTCCGCTAAAGTACGAATATCAGCAGCTTTTAAGCAGTTCAACGCACGAACTGAAAGATCTAAATCAACAAGTTCAGTTTTCAAAATTTTACGCATATGTAAAATTTCTTCATCTACCACTTTCGTTTCTTCTTTCGTTTGTGATTCTAAAAGCATATTCTCATCCGAGAACAACATAAAGTGTTGAATAAGAATTTTAGCTGCTTCTTTAAGCGCATCTTCTGGATGAATAGAACCATCTGTAGAAATATCTAACAACAATTTCTCGTAGTCAGTTTTTTGTTCTACACGGTAATTTTCAATGGTATATTTAACATTTTTGATCGGAGTATAGATCGAATCAATTGCAATAACGCCAACTGGTCCATCGGTAACTTTGTTTTCCTCCGCATTTACATAACCACGACCTTTACCTACTGATAATTCCACTTCAACAGTAACCGAATTATCCATGTTACAGATCACTAAATCTGGGTTTAATACAGTAAAGTTGTTTGAGAATTTGGTAATATCACCTGCAGTAAACTGATCTTGACCATTGATAACGACAAAGATCTTTTCGTTATCGCCTTGCTCTCCAGTTTTACTGAAACGAACTTGCTTTAAATTCAAGATAATCTCTGTCACGTCTTCTACGACTCCTTTAATTGTAGAGAATTCGTGCGAAACGCCAGAAAATCTTATCGACGTAATTGCATATCCTTCTAAAGAGGACAATAGAATACGGCGTAAAGCATTACCAATAGTAACTCCAAAACCTGGCTCTAATGGACGAAATTCGAAGGTACCATCAAAATCAGTTGATTTTTGCATGATAACTTTATCCGGTCTTTGAAATGCTAAAATTGCCATTTATGTTTTTTTAAGTTTAATACTATTTTGAGAAAAAGCAATATGTATTTTATTCAAATACATATTGCAATCAATTATTATTTAGAGTATAACTCTACAATTAAGTTTTCTTTAATATTCTCAGGAATATCTACTCTTTCTGGGTAAGATACAAAAGTACCTTTCAATTCATTTGCATTCCAATCTAACCAACTGAATTTGTTGATTTTTCTTCCTGCAACAGAATTCACGATAGCCTCAAGAGTCTGAGAACGCTCACGTACAGCGATTACATCGCCTGGACGGATGCTATATGATGGAATATTAACGACAGAACCGTTAACAGTAATGTGCTTGTGGGAAACTAATTGACGAGCAGCTGAACGTGTTGGAGCAATTCCTAAACGGTAAACAACGTTATCCAAACGAGCTTCTAATAATTTCAAGAAGTTCTCACCGGTAATACCTTGTTTTGCAGCAGCTTTTGCAAATAAGTTTGCAAATTGACGCTCCAATACACCATACGTGTATTTCGCTTTTTGTTTTTCTAACAACTGAACTGCATATTCAGATTGTTTTCCTCTTCTTTTAGATGGTCCGTGTTGACCAGGAGGATAATTCTTTTTTTCTAATGCCTTATCTGGGCCGAAAATTGGCTCTCTAAATTTACGAGCTATTTTGGACTTAGGTCCTGTATATCTTGCCATTTTTTTATGCTGTTTGAAGTATCTATCAGTCTGAAACTGTAGAATCTTATCTTAAACAATTCTGTTATTAAACTCTTCTGCGTTTTGGAGGACGACAACCATTGTGTGGAAGTGGAGTAATATCCTTAATGGTAGTTACATCAATTCCAATAGTTTGTAATGAACGAATCGCAGATTCACGTCCAGCACCTGGACCTTTAACGAAAACTTCAACTTTACGTAATCCTAAGTCATAAGCAACTTTACCACAATCTGTAGCTGCTTGTGAAGCGGCATATGGAGTGTTCTTTTTAGAACCTTTGAATCCCATTTTACCTGCTGATGACCATGAAATAGTCTGACCTTGATTATTAGTCAAAGTTACGATGATGTTGTTAAAAGTAGCGTTGATATGAGCTTGACCAACAGGCTCGATAACTACGATACGTTTTTTAGTAACTTTTTTACTTTTAGCCATTTTTAATTATTATTTAGTAGCTTTTTTCTTGTTTGCAACTGTCTTACGTTTTCCTTTTCTAGTACGTGAATTGTTTTTTGTACGTTGTCCACGAACTGGAAGATGTTTACGATGACGTAGGCCACGGTAACATCCGATATCCATTAAACGTTTGATATTCAATTGTACTTCAGAACGTAAAGCGCCTTCTACCTTAATCTCATCATTGATGATGGTACGGATTGCTGACAATTGATCATCATTCCATTCCTGTACTTTCACGTCGTGACTGATACCTGCCTTATCCAAGATATAAGCAGCTGTATTACGACCAATACCGAAAATATAGGTAAGGCCAATAACACCTCTTTTGTTTTTAGGTAAATCTATACCTGATATCCTTGCCATATAATACTTTAAGCGATTATGATTAAATTAACCCTGACGTTGTTTGAACTTAGGGTTCTTTTTGTTGATTACAAAAACTTTTCCTTTGCGGCGAATAATTTTACAATCCGCACTACGTTTTTTTATTGATGCTCTAACTTTCATTACGTTTATATTTTAAAAGCTATGTTGAAGAAACCAATTCTTATTTATAGCGATAGGTAATTCTTCCCTTTGATAAATCATAAGGAGACATTTCAAGTTTTACTTTATCCCCAGGTAATATTTTTATATAATGCATTCGCATCTTTCCTGAAATATGAGCGATGATCTCATGACCATTCTCTAATTCTACACGAAACATCGCATTGGAAAGTGCTTCTTTTATAATGCCGTCTTGCTCTATTGAGGCTTGTTTAGCCATATATACTGTTTTTAATTATGTATTAACCCGCAAACAGGAGTGCAAAGATAAATAAAATAATTGAATACCAACTACTTTTTACTCAAAACTTTCTCTATCGCTTCGAAATTCAACAACACATCGGGAACTCCTTTTCGAATGGCAACCATCTGCTCAAAATGTGCCGATAATTTACCATCGATCGTACTTACAGTCCAACCATCATCCCAAAATTTTACGGCAGCCTTTCCCGCATTAATCATAGGTTCAATACAAATCACCAAACCTTCTTCTAATTTTGGACCAGAACCACGTTTACCGTAATTTGGAACTTCCGGCTTTTCATGTAAATGAAACCCAACCCCATGGCCAACTAATTCCCGAACAATACCATAACGATATGGACTTACATATTCTTGAATGGCGGAAGAAATATCTCCTACCCGTTTGCCAACCACAGCTTGTTCAATTCCTGCATATAAAGAGGCCTTCGTAACTTCAAGTAATTGTTTGGCTTCTTCCGAAACTTCTCCAACAGCAAAAGTATAGGCCGAATCACTGATAAATCCATTCAGATTTACACCTCCATCTACTGATACAATATCACCCTCTTTCAATTCATAATCACTCGGGAAACCATGAACGATCTGATCATTCACTGAAATACACAAGGAAAATGGAAAGCCGTGATAATTTAAAAAAGCTGGAGTACCCTTATGATCTTTGATAAATTCAAAAGCAAATTTATCCAATGACAAGGTCGTAATTCCTGGTTTGATTATTCCAGCGATTTCAGCAAGCAATTGCGAGAGTACATTTGCAGACTCTCGCACTTGACTAATCTCTTCTTCTGTTTTATAATATACCTTTGACATTAAAAACTATAATGCTGACTGATCATAACCCTCAACAGTACTTGCCGTACTTCTTCCCTTCACTCTACCAGTTTTCATTAATCCATCGTAATGACGCATTAATAAATGACTTTCAATTTGTTGAATGGTATCTAAAACAACACCAACCAAAATCAATAAGGAGGTACCTCCATAAAAATGTGCAAACTGATTATCAATACCAAATAGCGTAGCTACAGCGGGTAAAATCGCTATTATAGCAATAAATATCGCGCCTGGAAAGGTAATATGAGAAATTACATTATCTATAAACAAGTTTGTATCAAATCCAGGTTTAATACCAGGAATGAAACCTCCATTTTTCTTCATATCCTCCGACATTTGTTGAGGATTAACCATGATTGCCGTATAAAAGAATGTAAATGCAATAATCAATAAGGCAAATACAACATTATACGTAACCGAGGTATAATTACTCAATGAATTTAAAAAGTCAGATTGGACATTCGGGAAAAACTGAGTCAAAGACATAGGCAAAAACATGATTGCCTGAGCAAAGATAATCGGCATAACACCCGCAGCATTTACTTTCAACGGAATGTATTGGCGTACCCCTCCAATTTGTTTATTACCTACTATTTTCTTCGCGTATTGAACCGGAATCTTTCGTACACCCTGTACAATTAAGATGGTAAAAATAACCACAAAGAACAAAGCAACAAACTCTAATAATAGAGGAATCGCACCTCCACCTCCTGGACTCATTCTAGAAGCCCATTCCGAGGTAATTCCTGCTGGTAATTGTGCAATGATACCCGCCATAATAATTAACGAAATACCATTTCCAATTCCTTTGTCAGTAATCTTTTCACCAAGCCACATCACAAACAATGTACCTGCTGTCAATACAATAGCGGAAAGAACGGAGAACATCGGATCTGCAATAGTTTTAGCTTCTGGACTGATTTGAGTCTTCACATAAGCCACTGCTTGTACCAATGTAATTGCTACTGTTAGGTAACGAGTAATTTGAGTCATTTTCTTACGTCCTGACTCGCCTTCTTTCTGCATCTTTTGAAAAGCAGGAACAGCAATCCCCAATAGCTGCACTACAATAGACGCTGAGATATATGGCATGACACCTAATGCAAAAATAGCTGCTCTAGAGAAAGATCCTCCGGCAAACATATTGATTAGATT
This sequence comes from Sphingobacterium sp. HJSM2_6, assembly GCF_049316305.1. NCBI lineage: Bacteria > Pseudomonadati > Bacteroidota > Sphingobacteriia > Sphingobacteriales > Sphingobacteriaceae > Sphingobacterium > Sphingobacterium sp. HJSM2_6. Next base: position 69,182 of record NZ_JBMOXB010000002.1, on the reverse strand, counting down.
CATTATGCCATTACCACTTTCCCTATTTACGACCAAAGCATCAGGATTTACACCTGGCAATACCACGTGACATCCAATGCGGTATATTAAAAGAAATAGTAACGTATTTAAAATACGATTACGTAATTCTTCTATCTTCCATATATTGGTTAAGGTTGTGATTAGTTTCTTCATGTATGATTACAATTTAACAATTGAACCGCCTGCTGCTTCAATCGCTTTTTGTGCTGAAGCTGAAAATGCATGTGCTTTAACTTCGACTTTGGTAGTAAACTCACCACGACCTAAGATTTTAATTAAGTCATTTTTCGAAACTAAACCATGAGTTCTTAACGCTTCAAAGTCTACTGAAGTTAAATTGTGTTTCTCTACTAAACCTTGTAATACATCTAAGTTAACACCTACATATTCAACACGGTTAATGTTTTTGAAACCAAATTTAGGTACGCGACGTTGCAATGGCATCTGTCCACCTTCGAAACCAATTTTGGTCGAATTACCTGAACGAGAACCAGCTCCTTTGTGACCACGAGTGGAAGTACCACCACGACCAGAACCTTGTCCACGACCTATACGTTTTCTGCTTTTTGTTGAACCAGCTGCTGGTTTTAAATTACTTAAGTTCATTATAACTTTAAATTATGCTACGCCTTCGCTCTCACTAAACAGGCCATAACAATGAATAACTTGAATTAACAAAATGGAAAGGACTGTGAGCATCCTTCCCATCTTTATAATCTTATTAGATAGATTCTATCGCTACCAAGTGGTTCACTTTGCGAACCATACCGATAATTGCTTGCGTAGCTTCTACTTCTACAGAGTGGTTAATACGTTTCAATCCTAACGCCTCAATTGTTCTTTTTTGACGCTCGCTTCTATCGATTACACTCTTAATTTGAGTAATTCTGATTTTTGCCATGATATTAACCGTTAAATACTTTGTTTAAATCAACACCACGATGTTGAGCAACTGTATATGCATCACGCATATTTGCTAATGCATCAATTGTTGCTTTTACTACGTTGTGTGGGTTAGATGATCCTAATGATTTTGCTAATACGTCTGTAATACCAGCTGATTCTAAAACTGCACGCATCGCACCACCTGCTAGTACTCCTGTACCACTTACTGCTGGTTTGATTAATACTGAACCACCTGAATATTTTCCGTACTGCTCATGAGGAACTGTACCTTTGATGATAGGAACTTTAACTAAATTTTTCTTAGCATCATCAATACCTTTAGTAATTGCTTCAGTTACTTCTTTAGCTTTTCCTAAACCGTATCCTACGATACCATTTTCATCACCAACAACAACAATAGCTGAGAAACTGAAGGTACGACCACCTTTAGTAACCTTCGCTACACGTTGGATGCTTACTAAGCGATCTTTTAATTCAATTTCGCTTGATTTTACTCTTTTAATATTGCTTAATGCCATCTTCTTATTAAATTAAAAGTCTAAACCGCCTTCGCGAGCACCTTCAGCCAATGATTTAATACGGCCATGGTATAAGTACCCATTACGGTCAAAAACTACTTTGCTAATTCCTGCTGCAATCGCTTTCTCAGCAACTAATTTACCAACAGCTTTCGATTGATCCACTTTATTACCAGTTTCAGCAAACTCTTTAGATAAAGTAGATGCTGAAGCTAAAGTTTTTCCAGTTACATCATCGATAACTTGTGCGTAAATTCCTTTATTGCTTCTAAATACAGTCAAACGTGGACGTTCAGTTGATCCAGCCAGGTGTTTTCTAATTCCTTTTTTGATTCGCTCTCTGCGATTTGATTTAATTCCTGCCATGGTTATTATTTTTTAGCTGATTTACCTGCTTTTCTTCTCAATACTTCACCTGCAAACTTGATACCTTTACCTTTGTACGGTTCTGGCTTACGGAAGCTGCGGATTTTAGCGGCTACTTGACCTATTAATTGCTTGTCTGTAGACTCTAAAGTGATGGTCGGGTTTTTACCCTTCTCAGCAGTAGTTGTAACAATAATTTCCTTTGGCAATACGAATACAATCTGGTGAGAGAAACCTAAAGTTAACTCTAATGTATTACCAGTGTTTGAAGCACGGTAACCAACACCCACTAGTTCTTGTGTAGTTTTATACCCTTCTGTTACACCAATTACCATGTTGTTCAACAGGGAACGGTATAAGCCGTGTAATGCTTTGTGTTTCTTTTGTTCAGTAGGACGACTGATAACGATGTTGCCATCTTCTTGACTTACGCTAATGTCGCTGTCCACTTGTTGTGATAATTCACCTTTAGGACCTTTTACTGTTACCAGGTTCTTGTCTGAAACAGTAACCGTTACACCAGAAGGTATAGCGATAGGTGCTTTTCCAATTCTTGACATTTCTTTGTGTTTTTCCTAGATTAATAAATGTAACATAAAACCTCACCACCAACATTTTGAACTGCCGCTTCCTTGTCAGACATTACCCCTTTTGAAGTAGATAATATCGCAATTCCTAAACCATTCAAAACACGTGGCATGTTTTCCACACTTGCATACTTTCTTAAACCAGGTTTACTCACACGTGTCAAAGTGCGAATAGCCGGTACTTTGCTAATCGGATTGTATTTTAATGCAATCTTGATAGAACCTTGAGGTCCTTCTTCAATAAATTTGTAATTAGCAATGTAACCTTTGTCGAAAAGAACTTTCGTAATTTCTTTTTTAAGGTTCGATGCAGGAATTTCAACAACCCTGTGGTTGGCCTTAATGGCATTCCTTACTCGGGTAAGGTAATCCGCTATTGGATCTGTATTCATTATGTATTAAATTATGACAATGGTTTCTAAAAACTAACCGAAGTTTTAGACCTGTTATCTGTTAAAATATTGCAATGCAAAAAAAACCCGATAAATCGCGTTACACGATTTATCCGGGCAAAAGTAAATATTTTTCTTTGATTACCAAGAAGCTTTTTTCACTCCCGGGATTTTTCCGTCTAAGGCCATCTCACGGAATGTTACACGAGAGATACCAAATTGACGCATATATCCTTTTGGACGACCAGTCAATTTACAACGGTTGTGTAAACGAACTGGAGAAGCGTTCTTAGGCAATTTATCTAAAGCTGCGTAATCACCAGCAGCTTTTAAAGCTGCACGTTTTTCAGCAAACTTAGCTACTAATTTTTGACGCTTAACTTCACGCGCCTTTAATCCTTCTTTAGCCATTGTTATTTGAATTTTGATTTTTGAACGGTAAACCGAATTGTTTCAATAACTCCAATGCTTCGATATCATTTCCAGCAGATGTTACGAAAGTAATATCCATACCTTGGATCTTGTTGATTTTGTCAATGTTGATCTCTGGGAAAATGATTTGCTCAGTGATACCTAAGTTGTAGTTACCACGACCATCAAAACCTTTATCGTTAATTCCACGGAAGTCACGAATACGTGGCAATGAAACCGCGATCAAACGATCTAAGAATTCATACATGTTGTTATCACGTAAAGTAACTCTTGCTCCGATTGGCATTCCCTTACGCAATTTAAAGTTAGAGATATCTTTTTTAGATTTGGTAGAAACCGCTTGTTGACCAGTGATTGTTGTTAATTCACTAATAGAATTATCAATTAATTTCTTGTCAGCAGTCGCAGCACCAACTCCTTGAGATACTACAATTTTCTCCAGTTTTGGAACTTGCATAACGCTTTTATACTGGAATTTTTCTTTAAGCGCTGTACGGATTTCCTCCGCATACTTCGCTTTTAATCTTGGTACGTAAGTCATTATTTAATTTCCTCCCCTGATTTTTTAGCGTAACGAACTATTTTCCCATCAGCATTTAGTTTACGACCAACGCGAGTAGTATTACCCGTTTTTGGATCGATTAAAGCCAAATTAGAAATGTGAATAGCAGCTTCTTTCTCAATGATTCCTCCATTAGGATTCGCTGCACTTGGTTTAGTGTGTTTTTTAACGATGTTAGCGCCTTCAACGATTGCTCTATTAGCATCAACTAATATTTGCAATACTTTCCCTTGTTTTCCTTTAGAGCTACCAGCGATAACTTTCACTAAATCTCCTCTTTTGATTTTGATCTTGTGAGTAGTTGTTTGTGTTTTCTGTGCCATAATTATAAAACCTCCGGTGCTAATGATACAATTTTCATGAACTGCTTCTCACGCAACTCTCTAGCTACTGGGCCAAAGATACGTGTTCCACGAGGCTCATCGTTATTATTTAATAATACTGCCGCGTTATCATCGAAACGAATATACGATCCATCTTTACGACGAATTTCTTTTTTCGTACGAACTACTACAGCTTTAGAAACTGAACCTTTTTTTACGTTTCCTGAAGGTAAAGCGCTCTTTACGGTAACAACAATTTTATCACCGATCGATGCATAACGCTTCCGCGTTCCGCCCAATACACGAATTACTAAAACTTCTTTAGCACCGCTATTGTCAGCTACATTTAGTCTTGATTCCTGTTGTACCATCTTATTTAGCCCTTTCTATAATTTCTACTAATCTCCAGTTCTTAGTCTTACTCAGCGGACGCGTTTCCATAATTAATACCGTATCGCCGATACCGCAGGTATTTTGTTCGTCATGAGCTTTAAATTTAGTAGTTTTCTTAACGAATTTACCGTAAATAGGGTGTTTCACTTTACGTTCAACAGCTACAACGATAGATTTGTCCATCTTATTGCTAACTACTAAGCCGATTCTTGTTTTTCTTAAATTTCTTTCCATTTCGACTTAAATTTTATGCCTCAGCGGCTGTTTCAGATTTTGCTGCATTATTACGCTTAGAAATCTCAGTAGAGATACGAGCTATAGTTTTGCGAGCTGCTTTGATCACATTTGGGTTTTCAACAGCAGAAACAGCATGTGCAAATTTCAATTTGTTTAAGGCAGCTTTCTCTTCTACAAGGCGAGCTGTTAGATCCTTAGTTGATAATTCTACGATTTCTGAATTTTTCATTTCTCAATTTGTTGAGTCGGGTTATTATTTGTTTGATTGCCTTACTGGTAACGGCAGTAAGGCGAAACCGATAACATTACCGACGATTATTATGCTTCAACGTAATCTCTACGTATCACAAACTTCGTTTGAACCGGTAGTTTTTGTGCAGCTAAACGCAATGCCTCTTTTGCAACTTCTAAAGGCACACCTTCTGCTTCAAATAACATACGGCCTGGGCGCACTACTGCTACCCAATATTCTGGAGCTCCCTTACCTTTACCCATACGTACCTCTGCAGGTTTCTTGGTAACTGGTTTATCAGGGAATATACGGATCCATACTTGACCTTCACGTTTCATAAAACGTGTAACAGCAATACGAGCTGCCTCAATCTGACGGCTAGTGATCCATGCTGGCTCAAGTGATTTGATACCGAAAGATCCGAAAGCTAATTCTGCTCCACGAGAAGCATTACCTTTCATGCGGCCTTTCTGCATCTTTCTGAACTTCGTTCTTTTTGGCTGTAACATGTTCGTATTTTATTTAAATCTGTCGTAACAGATACTTTTAAATCTTATTATTTAATTAATCTCTCTTTGCAGAACGGTTGTCACCACGGTTATTGTCTCCACGACGTTGACCACCACGGTTATTTCCTCCACGACCACCACGGTGATTGTTGTCACGACGATCTGATCCACCTTCATTACCTGAACGTGATTTTACTCCAGATGCTTGACCAATGTTTGGTGATAAATCTCTTTTTCCGTAAACTTCTCCTTTACAGATCCATACTTTTACCCCAATTTTACCGTAAGTTGTTAATGCTTCTGCTAATGCATAATCGATATCAGCACGTAAGGTATGCAAAGGAGTTCTTCCTTCTTTGTACTGCTCTGTACGAGCCATCTCAGCACCACCTAAACGACCTGAACACATTACTTTGATCCCTTCAGCTCCCATACGCATGGTGGAAGCAATTGAAGTTTTCATTGCACGACGGAAAGAAATACGAGCTTCTAATTGTTTTGCAATTCCTTCAGCTACTAACTTAGCATCTAATTCTGGACGTTTGATCTCGAAAATGTTGATTTGTACATCTTTCTTAGTTAATTTCTTTAACTCTTCTTTGATCTTATCAACTTCTTGACCTCCCTTACCAATAACGATACCTGGTCTAGCTGTATGGATAGTTACAGTGATACGTTTTAACGTACGCTCAATAACTACCTTTGCAACACCGCCTTTAGCGATACGTACAGAAAGATATTTTCTTATTTTTTCGTCTTCAACCAACTTATCAGAATAGTTGTTGCCTCCGAACCAATTAGAATCCCATCCTTTGATGATTCCTAATCTGCTACCTATTGGATTTGCCTTTTGTCCCATTCTAAATTTTGCTTAGTTGTTAACGTTATTTAAACTATCTACTACCAAAGTTACGTGGTTTGAACGCTTACGAATTCTGTATCCACGACCTTGTGGAGCTGGACGCAATCTTTTCAATTGACGACCACCACCTACAGATACTTCCTTTACAAATAAACCACCTTCTTCTAATGAAGCACCTTCGTTTTTAGCTTCCCAGTTTTTAATTGCTGATAACAACAATTTTTCAACACGGATTGCCGCTTCTTTTCCAGTATGTTTTAAGATATAAAGAGCATTCTCTACTTTCTGACCACGGATAAGATCCACTACTAAACGCATCTTACGTGGTGAAGTAGGGCAATTCAATAACTTGGCAGTAGAAGCTCCTCCTACCTGAGCTTTTTCCTGCTCTTTGCGCTGCTTAATTAAGACAGACTTTTTGAGTTTTTTTGTTGCTTCCATTACCTATTATTTTTTCTTTTCTGCGTGGCCTCTGAATGTACGCGTAGGCGCAAATTCACCAAGCTTGTGACCAACCATATTCTCTGTTACATAAACCGGAATAAATTTATTCCCGTTGTGCACTGCGAAGGTATGTCCAACAAAATCAGGGGAAATCATTGATCTACGAGACCATGTTTTAATAACTGATTTTTTGTTTGTTTCATTCATAGAAAGAACTTTTCTCTCTAAGTTGTGATCGATATAAGGACCTTTTTTAATTGAACGAGCCATTATTTTTTCCTTCTCTCAATGATGTAACGATTCGATGTTTTCTTCTTGTAGCGTGTTTTGTAGCCTTTAGCTAATAAACCTGTGCGTGAACGAGGGTGACCTCCAGATGAACGGCCCTCACCACCACCCATAGGGTGATCTACTGGGTTCATGGCAACACCACGAACGCGAGGACGACGACCTAACCAACGTTTACGACCTGCTTTTCCTAATACTTGGTTAGACTTCTCAGCATTTGATACTGATCCAATTGTCGCAACACAAGTTAATAAGATCATACGAGTCTCACTTGAAGGCAATTTGATAATAGCATACTTACCATCACGTGCAGACAATTGTGCATATGTACCTGCTGAACGTGCTATTGAACCTCCTTGACCAGGATTCAATTCAATATTATGAATGATAGATCCTAATGGAATGTTCGCTAATGGTATAGTATTACCTACTTCTGGGGCTACTTTCTCGCCTGCGATTACAACTTGACCTACTGTTAATCCAGCTGGAGCAATGATGTAACGTTTCTCACCATCAGCATAATGCAATAATGCAATACGTGCTGTACGATTTGGATCGTATTCAATGGTTGCTACTGTTGCAGGGATATCTTTTTTATCGCGTTTGAAATCAATTAATCGGTATGATTTTTTATGTCCCCCACCGATATAACGCATAGTCATTTTACCGGTATTGTTACGACCACCTGACTTCTTGATGCTAACTACTAATGATTTCTCAGGAACGTTAGTTGTAACGTCTGAATAATCAGCACCTACTCTGAAGCGAGTACCAGGGGTAACCGGTTTGAATCTTTTAACTGCCATTTCTTATTATAGTGTACTGTAAAAGTCAATAGTTTCACCATCTTTCACCGTGATGATGGCTTTTTTATACTTAGGGCTTCTGCCGGATACAAATCCTGCTTTCGTGTGACGGCTTTTTGCTTTACCAGCAACAACCGCTGTATTTACTGCTACTACTGTAACACCAAACATTTGCTCCACTGCATTTTTGATTTGAATCTTGTTTGCTCTATGATCTACTTTGAAAGCATAACGGTTTAATTTTTCCGTCAATGATGAAGCTTTCTCTGTTAAAATAGGTTTTTTGATAATCTCCATATTACTTAGCGAATGCTTCCTCCAAAGTTTTAACAGAATCTGTTGTTAACAATAATTTCGTTGCATTCAATACATCATATGTATTCAATTCTGATGCTACGATAACTTTTGCTTTTTTCAAGTTTCTGCTTGATAAATAAACATTGTTATTGTATGCTGGCAATACTAATAAAGTTTTCTCGTCAGCAATATTCAATGCATTAACCAATGCTACATAGTTCTTTGTTTTGATGCTATCGAAAATGATTTCGTCTAACACAACCACATTGTTCTCTTGTGCTTTGTAACTTAATGCTGATTTACGTGCCAATTGCTTTAATTTCTTATTCAATTTAAAGCTATAATCACGTGGTTGAGGACCGAATACACGACCACCACCATTAAACAATGGAGACTTGATTGAACCCGCACGAGCACCACCAGTACCTTTTTGTTTGTGTAGTTTACGAGTAGATCCCGCAATCTCATTACGTTGTTTGGATTTGTGTGTTCCTTGACGTTGATTTGCTAAGTATTGTTTGACATCCAAATAGATAGCATGATCGCTAGGCGCTACACCAAATACCGACTCAGGAAGTTGCACCTTGGCACCTGTTTCTTTACCTGATAAATTTAATACGTTAACTTCCATCTCTACTATTTGTCTACAATTACAAATGAACCCTTAGCTCCTGGAATGGAACCACTTACCACGATCAGGTTTTGCTCTGGATAAACTTTCAAAATTTGTAAATTCTGAACTTTAACGCGCTCTCCACCTGTACGACCAGCCATACGCATTCCTTTGAATACTCTGGAAGGCCATGATGAAGCTCCCAATGATCCTGGTGCACGTAGTCTGTTGTGCTGACCGTGAGTCGCACCTCCTACACCACCAAAGCCATGACGCTTCATAACACCTTGAAATCCTTTACCTTTAGAAGTACCAACTACGTCTACGTACTCGCCTTCTGCAAATAAAGTGACATCAATGATGTCTCCTAGTTCTTTTGAATCCTCGAAAGTCTTGAATTCAACTAGTTTACGCTTAGGACTAACTCCTGCTTTTGCAAAATGTCCTTTTAAAGGTGCTGTTGTGTTCTTTTCCTTGGCTTCATCAAACCCAAGTTGAACAGCAGAATAGCCATCCTTCTCTACCGTACGTATCTGCGTTACCACGCACGGCCCAGCCTCGATTACTGTACAAGGGATATTCTTCCCTTCAGTGTTGAACAGGCTGGTCATTCCTACTTTTTTACCAATTATTCCTGACATGTTATAAATTAATTAATTATTCGTCCATCGAAGCAGTAGGGCTCCGCTCAAGACACAATTCCCCATTAAGGGACTGCAAAAGTACAAACAATTTTATAACTATCAAATAGTTAGTAAATTATTTTTAAATAATTAATTATCAATCAACAACAATTCTACTACTTTTTAGAATTTTATGATCGATTCACCTCGTAATAAGCGTTGGTACCTCAGCAAAGATTCTACGTAATAATAATCCGCATACGTCAAGGGTACATCTATCTCTCCTTGTAAAGGAAGTGCCCCGACACTATGCTTTAAAATAAATCCTCCAAGCTCCCCTTCCTTCGCAAAATATGTGGAACCCGACAATGTTTTTAGCATACTTTCAGCACTTGTAAAATATCGCTTAGCAGATTTACCTTTCGAATATTGAGCTAATTCCAATAAGGCAGAAGCCATAATAGCCGCTGCAGAAGCATCCCTTAACTCTCTTTTGGCATAGATCTTACTAGCTGTCGAAATTTTATCAAAGTCAAAATCCCAATAGGGTATTAAATCTTTTGGCATATTTGGATGTGACAAGACAAAGTCAGCAATTTTTTGTGCCTGCTTTAAATAACTTTTTAAACCCGTTTCCCGATATAGCATAGTAAAACCATACAATCCCCAAGCCTGGCCCCGAGCCCATGAAGATTCATCAAACGCACCCTGATGGGTCTTCTTTGATAACACAGTGCCGTCTAGCGGATTATAATCAATGACATGGTAAGTACTGTTGTCTTTTCGGAAATGATGCTTAATCGTCGCATTGGCATGGCTTATTGCAATGTCTTTGTAAGTCGGGTCGCCAGTTATTTTTGACAGCTGCGTCAAAAACTCCAAATTCATCATATTATCTATAATCACTGCAAACTTCCATGAGCCATGATCCCATGAACGAATTGTTTTCGTCTTGGCATTATACCTGGAACTTAATGATTCAGCCCCATTTCGTAAGATCGGTAGGTAAGCCGCCGTATCGTTGCTTAGTCGAAGTGCGTTTCCAAAACTACAGAATAACATAAAACCTAAATCGTGCGTGCCTTTATTAAACTGCTCCCCTTCCAAATCGGGTAATTTCCGAAGCGCTAATTCTTTTAGACTTTCATCTTTTGTTCCCTCAGAAACCAATAATAGCGAGCCCGGAAAAAAACCTGAACACCACCAGGATGAATTTGAAAACCTTAATTTCCCCTGTTCAAAAGTTTGAGGAAATTTACCAAGGGGGGTTGAGCTTGCCAAAATCCGCAATTGATTTGCCGCTAAACCCAATTGCTGATCGATAAACTTTTCATCCATTTGAAAAACTTGTTTCGATTGAGCTCTTAATCCCTGTGGATTAAATAGGAATAAACAGATCCAAAGAAAACAGGCTTTTGGAATTATCCCACAAGCACGTAAATGCCTTATGCCATGACGATCAAAGAGGCGAGCGTATAATAATAAATTTTTCATTTTCGGTATGATATGAATCAAGAATAAATTGGTAATACAATTGCAAATTAATAAACATACAAAAAAATGCGAAGTCATAAACCTCGCATTTTCCAATTATCTTTTTTTATAAACTAATATTGTCCCGTATTTAGCATGACCAGTGTACATGCCTCAACGACTTCAATACCATTTTCTCTTGCCTTAGCCGCTAATTCCGGATTTTCAGCTCCCGGATTAAAAATTAAACGTTTAGGCTTCGTATTTAATATATAATCATAATATGGAGCTTGATTTTTTGGCCCTACATATAACGTTATCGTATCAATATCTTCATATAAATGCTCAGCAGGTTCGATTTCTACACCGGCCACTTTACCTGTCTTCCTACCTACATTGATTATGGTATTTCCCTTTCTTACTAATTTATTGGCAACTAAGTAAGAATATCTTGCTGGGTTGGTGCTTGCACCTAAAATTAATGTTTTTTTCATACACGCTTATCTTTTATTCAACGAATTCCCCATTTGCATTATAGGCATTTTGTCTCAAAATAGGAATTTCTAATATCTTATACAAATTATCTAACTGATTCAAACTACCATTTGCCATGTTTGTTAGCAAGACAATCGTCACATCATTCTTAATATCGCGAACATATAGACTTTTAAACCCATGCCACCAGCCCGTATGATAAACCACTTGGTTATTCGGCGGGTAAAACGTTCTCCATCCATACCCATAGCTAAACAAACTACGCTTGGCATCACTCCGTGGCATATAAGCCGAATCCAATGTCGCTTGTTGCAATACTCGACCTTCCCGTAGTGCCCGGTCTAATAAAAACAGATCTTGAACCGTACTGTAAATCCCCTTATCCCCTACAGGTCCATCCAAGTAATTTTGAACAACAGATCTTCTCCATACCTTATCATGTCCAATGACTTTAGTAGGTATTTTTTCATAAACCGCTTTCGAATAAACATTGGTATGCTTCATCCCTGCAGCATCGAAAATCTTTTCCTTCATGTAAACAGCAAAATCTTGCCCAGTTACTTTCTCCACAATTGCCGCTAACACCATATAATTTGAGTTATTATAATGAAATCGACCATCAGGAGCTCCATACCGCCCTGGATGATGCTCAATAAGCAAATTCATTGCATCTTGATTAGTCATTCCTTTCTTACGGTCTTTCCATACCGTTTCGGCAAAATAAACGTAATTTGGCAATCCAGATCGATGCGTTAACAGCTGTTTAATCGTAATTCCTGGGTAAGGAAAATTCGGATAAAAATCATTAACCGTTTGCTCAAGCTTTAGCTTTCCATCTTCCACTAATTTCAAAACACCTAAACCCGTCATCGGTTTTGTAGCAGAAGCTAATTCAAATTGAGAATCTAGTGTTAAACTATCTTTCAACAAATGATTTGCCCATCCAAATGAATTTTGATATAAAATTTTCCCTTTTTTAGCCACCAATACATTCCCGTTAAAACCAGAACGCTGATGTAAATTTTTCATAAATTCATCAATTTGCGGATCTGCTTTACTCGGATCATAAAGTAAGCTGATGCTATCTTTTTTGTTTTGATCTTCTTTTACTTGCAATTGTTTCGCTTCAGGCGAGGAACAGGAAATAATCACGGAAACCCCGAATCCTAAGCATAAAAACACATTCCTTAAATACACGCTTACCTAATTTTTAAATCTATTGTATATAATTCTATCTATGGATAACAAAATAACACTTATACAATCAAAATACAATAATATTTAACTTTCTATGGGTATTTTTTAGTAACAAATTCATGAGTTAATAAAATCAACGAGGACCTGATCAAAAAAAATGACATAAAAAAAAGCTGCATCGTATGATGCAGCTTCATATCCTGATGCCAAAGGCATGCTTGTTTACGCTAGTAACTTAATAGGAGCTTCTAATAGACCCTTTAAAGTTTGTAAAAATTGTGCGCCTGTAGCACCATCAACTACGCGGTGATCACATCCTAAGGACAATCTCATCACATTTCCTGGTACTACTGCAGCATTTTTAACAACTGGTATTTGCTGAATAGCACCAACAGATAAAATAGCACCATCTGGAGAATTAATAATCGATGTAAAGTCATCAATACCAAACATCCCAAGATTAGAAACTGTAAAGGTAGAACCTTCCCAATCCGATGGTTGTAGTTTTTTAGCTTTCGCTTTTTGCGCAAAATCTTTTACTTCCGCAGAAATATGAGACAAGCTTTTGCCATCAGCAAAACGAACTACAGGAACTAATAAACCATCTTCTACGGCCATAGCAACCCCAATATTCGTGTGCTCATTATAACGAATCTTATCCCCTAACCAAGATGAATTTACATTCGGATGCTGTTTTAATGCTACAGCAACAGCTTTAATAATCATATCGTTAAAAGATACTTTCACTGGTGCAACCTCATTAATTTGCGCACGAGCAGCAATCGCATTATCCATATCTATACTCACATTTAAATAAAAATGTGGAGCAGTAAATAACGATTCAGAAAGTCTTCTCGCAATAGTTTTACGCATTTGGTTCACTGGTTTCTCCGTGAAACGCTCTTCACCAATATATTGAGGTAGACTTATACTTTTTACTTCTGTAGCCGTAACCTCTGTTGCAGCTTTAACTGCAGGAGCTGCCGCTACAGCAGGAGTATAGTTCTCTACGTCTTTTTTTACAATTCGACCATTTTCTGCAGAACCTTTAATTTGAGTTAAATCAATTCCCTTGTCTTTAGCAATTTTTCTTGCTAAAGGAGATGCTTTAACACGTGAATCGTCAGCTACAACAGCGCTAACTTCTTCTTTTTTGGTATCTGATGCCGCAGCCGCTGTATTTTCAGCCTTCGCCTCCACTGCTTTCGCTGGACTCGATGACTTCTTGTTCAATAATGGCGTAATGTCTGTACCTTCTGGACCAACAATAGCAATGATATCATTTACTTTTGCTGCACTTCCGGCTTCTAATCCAACATAAAGCAAGGTTCCATCCGCATAGGCTGTAACCTCCATCGTTGCTTTATCCGTCTCCACATCCGCTATTGCATCATCCGATTTGATGGTATCGCCTACTTTAAAATTCCATTGAGCAATGACCCCTTCAGTCATTGTATCACTTAACAATGGCATGGTAATCACGGTAACGCCTAAATCTTCCGCAGAAACACTTGAACCCTCTACAGGTTCAGCTTCCGCAGACGCAGCCGCTACTGGAGCTGCTTCCTTAGCCGTGCCAGCTGATCCAGCTCCACTGATTAATGATTCAAATTCTTCACCTTCTTCGCCTAAAACAGCGATTACGGTATCCACAGGAACTGCTTCACCTTCTTTCGGACCTACATATAGTAAGGTACCCTCTTGATAGGATTCAAAGTCCATGGTTGCTTTATCTGTTTCAACTTCTGCGATTAAATCACCAGAGTTTACTTTATCACCAACTTTTTTGTGCCATTTTGCGATTACGCCTTCTGTCATCGTATCGCTCATTTTTGGCATTTTTACTACTTCAGCCATTTTTTAGGTTTTGTTCTATTTAGTTAAAGTAATTATCTATTCTTAATCCAATATAAATGGATAATCTTTTTGCACATATACATCTTTGTAGATCTCATCTGCAGTAGGGTATGGAGATTCTTCAGCAAATTTAACTGAATCTTCTACGACTTTCTTCACATCTGCTTCTACCGATGCAAACCATGCATCATCTGCGTATTTATTTTCTATAATAGCATGTTTTACTCCAATAATTGGATCACGCTCTTTGTATTCTTCCAATTCTTCTTTCGTACGGTATTTTGCAGGGTCAGACATGGAATGTCCTTTATAGCGGTAAGTACGAATTTCTAAAAATGTTGGGCCTTCACCTGCACGAGCACGTTGAACAGCTTCATCCATCGCGTTGTGAACAGCAACTACATCCATTCCATCAACAGGTGCACTAGGCATATCAAATCCTAATCCCATTTTGTAGATGTCCTGCATATTCGTTGTACGTTGTACCGAAGTTCCCATCGCATAACCATTGTTTTCACAAACAAAGATTACTGGAAGTTTCCATAACATGGCCATATTCAACGTCTCATTGAATGCACCTTGACGTACAGCTCCATCTCCCATATAACATACATTTACATGGTCTTTACCTAAGTATTTCTCTGCAAATGCAATTCCTGCTCCTAAAGGAATTTGACCTCCTACGATTCCATGACCACCCATAAATTTATGTTCTTTGGAGAAAAAGTGCATCGAGCCCCCTTTTCCTTTAGAACATCCAGTAGCTTTTCCATATAGCTCAGCCATACAAGCATCAGCTGAAACTCCTTTAGCCAATGCATGTGCATGATCACGATATGCAGTGATTAAGGAATCTTCCGGTTTAATAACCGACATAGTACCTGCTACTACAGCCTCTTGACCAATATATAAGTGACAGAATCCACGGATTTTTTGTTGGCCATATAGTTGACCAGCTTTCTCTTCAAATTTGCGCATGAGTAGCATGGATTTATACCACTCTAGGTAGGTTTCTTTTGTTATAGGTGTTGAACTCATTTCTAAGTGTTGAATTTCTTTACTTAACTGACCACAAATTTAATCAATTTCTACGATATTTTTGATATTTTTTAGGTTACATTTCCTGCTTTTATACGCAGTATTGTCAAATTATCTTCATGTTATTCTTTAGACTTTGCATATCCCTGTCTAAAAATCAGCTAAGGCCCGAAAAATGAAGAATAGAATCTGTTAAAGATCGTAAAATTCCATCTGACTTACGATGCCCTTAGCAAGCAGTAAGAAACTGTAATCTAACCCAATATACGTATTAAATCTTGTTTACTAACTTTTTGCTGTTCTCCTGATTTCATATTCTTAAGCGTCAATTGGCCTGATTGCATTTCTTCCTCTCCGACCAGCAATACATATGGAATTTGATTTGCATCCGCAAAGCTCATTTGTTTTTTTAATTTAACCGGAGAAGGATAAAGTTCTGCAGCAATATTTGCTGCTCTTAATTCTTGCAAGATCGGCAAGTTAAACGTATCCATGGCCTCATCAAAATTAATAATGAGTAATTGGGTCCGGTCATTATCACTTGGCGGAAATAAATCCAATTCTTCTAACACATCGTATATCCGATCGGCCCCAAAGGAAACACCAACACCAGTTAAATCCTTCAAGCCGAACATGCCTGTCAGGTCATCGTATCGACCGCCTCCACCAATACTCCCCATCTGCACTTCGTTGGTTTTCACCTCGAAAATACAGCCCGTATAATAATTCAAACCACGAGCTAAGGTAATATCGACTTCAACTATGTTTTCTAACAAAGCTTCTTGTCCAAATTTTTGGATATACTCAAATACGGTTTCCATCTCGGAGATGCCCTTTAAGCCAATGGTTGAATGCTGCAATACCACTTTAAGTGCTTCAAGTTTCTGTAGATTATTCCCTTGAAGCGCAATAATGGGCTCCAATATCCTAATATCTTCCTCGGTGAATCCACGGGTTAAAAGTTCATTTTTAACTCCATCAAAACCAATCTTATCCAATTTGTCAATTGCCACAGTCATATCCACAATTAAGGATGGTTTCCCAACAATTTCAGCAATACCAGATAAAATTTTCCGATTATTTAGTTTGATGTTAAAATCCTTTAAGCCCAATTTGCTCAAAGCTTCTGCATAGATCAGGATAAACTCGGCTTCATTCAATAAAGAATCAGAACCAACGACATCGACGTCGCATTGGTAAAACTCCCTATAGCGACCTCTTTGCGGTCTGTCTGCTCGCCAAACGGGTTGAATTTGAAAGCGTTTAAAAGGCAATGCAATTTCATTTTGATGCATCACCACATATCTTGCGAATGGAACGGTTAGATCATAACGTAAGGCTTTTTCACTAATATGAGGGATTAATGAATTGGAATCATTAGCATCCAAAATAGCTCCAGGAACTTTACTCAAATAATCACCTGAGTTTAAAATTTTAAAGATTAGCTTATCTCCTTCATCCCCATACTTACCAGTTAATGTGTTTAAATTTTCAAATGTTGGTGTTTGAATTTCGCTAAATCCGAACTTTTTGAAAATGGGTTTTAAGGTGTTGAATATATAATTTCTTTTCTCCATTTCTCTTGGAGAAAAGTCACGAGTACCTTTTGCTAACGAGGGTTTAATAGTTGCCATGTCGCAAAGGTAGGAAAATTCGTATGATTAATTTGGAGCAGTTTACAATTTGCGTATGCGCTCTTTGGAAGGAAATTGATGACCTACGGGTCAAAAGATTTAGGAGATGGATTCTTCAAAAATCTTTAAATATTCACAGGCTTTTTCCGCGGCGGATTTCTCGGCACTTTTCTTATTAAAATCTCGACCTATACCACAATCTTCGCCATCGACCACCACTTTAATAGAAAACATTTTCGTCGACTCGCCTTCGGGATTGTCAATTTGTAAAAAAACAACTTCTTTTCCAGAGTGCTGGCACCATTCGATCAAGCGACTTTTGAAATTCGTCTCCGTCATTTCCAGGTGATGGATATCCACATGGGTTTTGATAATCCGACCAAGCAGAAATTCACGTGTAAATTGATACCCTTTATCTAAATAAACGGCACCTATTAATGCCTCAAAAGCATCACCTAATAATGAACCTTGTTTATTGGGGTAACTAATCATGCGCGCATCGTATTCGATGAGCTCATTAAATCCTAGCTTTTTGGAAAGCTGATTTAAATTGACACGGGAAACTATTTTTGACCGCATTTCAGTCAAAAAACCTTCATCCTTGTAGGGATATAATTTAAAAAGTAATTCTGCAATCACAGAACCTAATACAGCATCACCTAAGAACTCCAGTCGTTCATTACTGTTTTTCACGCCATCTTTAACCCAAGTGGCCACAGACTTATGTCTAAATGCCATTTGGTATAAGCGTACATTTCCAGGAACGAACCCTAAAATATTCCTTAGTTTTCGTACATAGATTCGATTAGGAGACAGATATAGATTATAAACCTGTTTAATAGGCATGTTTTGCAAAATAAGAAATAGGTAGTTGCTAGCAACTACCTATTATTTATGTCTAGCCTGAAAATAGCATTCAACATATTAACCGTTGAATTTTTTAACTATGATTGTTGCATTATGCCCACCAAAACCAAATGTATTGCTTAAAGCGGCATTAACAACCCTTTTCTGGGCTTTATTAAATGTAAAATTTAATCGACTATCAATATCAGGATCGTCGGTGAAATGATTAATTGTAGGTGGTACAAGATCATTTTTTACCGCTAGGATTGAAGCTACTGCTTCCACTGCTCCAGCTGCACCAAGAAGATGACCTGTCATCGACTTCGTAGAACTAATATTCAAATTATACGCATGCTCTCCAAATAAATCAACGATGGCTTTCGTTTCACTAACATCACCCACTGGGGTCGATGTACCATGAACATTGATATAATCAATATCCGAAAAATCCATTCCCGCATCTTTAATTGCCATAGTCATCGCCAATTTAGCACCCAAACCTTCAGGGTGTGAAGCGGTGATATGGTAAGCATCTGCACTCATTCCCCCTCCGACAATTTCTGCATAAATTTTGGCACCACGTGCTAATGCATGTTCTAAACTTTCCAAAATAATTGCGGCTGAACCTTCTCCAGAAACAAAACCATCCCGATCTTTATCAAAAGGTCTAGAGGCTGTTTTTGGATCATCATTCCGTGTAGAAAGCGCATGCATCGCATTAAAACCTCCTATACCCGCTTCATTTATTGTAGCCTCAGAACCTCCGGTAATAATGATGTCCGATCGACCTGCACGAATGTAGGTGAATGCATCTATCATGGCATTGGTTGCCGAAGCACAAGCAGAAACTGCAGAAAAATTTGGCCCTTGTAGTCCATGACGCATCGAGATGTGTCCTGGCGCAAGGTCTATTAACATTTTTGGAATAAAAAATGGATTGAATCTTGGGGTACCATCCCCTTTAGAATAAACAGCAACCTCTTCCGTAAAAGTTGTCAACCCTCCAATTCCTGATCCCCATATTACTCCAATTCGGGTTCTATCAAGTTCATCGAAATTTAATCCGGCATCCTTAACCGCTTCATCGGTGGATGCAATAGCATACTGAACGAAAGGATCCATTTTACGGGCCTCCTTACGATCCATATACTGCAATGGATCAAATCCTTTTACTTCACAAGCAAATTGTGTCTTGAATTTCGACGCATCAAAATGCGTGATAGGAGCGGCTCCACTTACGCCATTGATCAACCCATCCCAATATTCTTGGACTGAATTACCAATAGGTGTAAGTGCGCCTAATCCTGTTACAACTACTCTCTTAAGCTCCATTTATGATGTTTGGCCTAATAAAATTAGTTAGTTAACGTTTTTTTCTAAGTAAGCGATTGCTTGACCTACAGTGCTGATGTTTTCAGCTTGGTCATCAGGAATTGCAACGTTGAATTCTTTTTCAAATTCCATGATCAACTCTACTGTATCAAGTGAGTCTGCACCTAAATCATTCGTGAAAGAAGCTTCTGGTGTTACTTCATTTTCGTCTACACCTAACTTTTCAACGATAATTGCTTTTACTCTTGATGCGATATCTGACATGATTTTCTAATTTAATTGTGTAATAAATCTGTGCAAAGAAAAAATAAATTTCCCCAAAAATCAAATCTTTTTGATTTTTGAAAACAAATAAAGAACAAAGTTAACGTAATTATGGTTTAAAACCTATTTAAGTTAACCTTATTCAATAATAACAAATCTAAAATAGTTTTACAAACATAATCCTGATTTAATGAAATTTTTACTTAATAAATTATTTTAAACAGCATATTTCTGTAAATTTGTTAATTATTAAGAGCTGAATCGTTTTGAGCAAAATTACTTTTAAACTAGAAACTGACTTCGACCTCGAATTAGATTTCGTTCTAATTGGGATTAGCTCTACCTTGAAAGATTATCGATTATGTCATTTCATCAATAAATTTTCAGGTCTACAACTGATCAAAGGGAAGGAAGATTACAAAGATCATAACGGAAAAGAAAAGGAAAAACCCAAAGACGAACTCGATTATCATATCCTTTTTGAATCTAAAAAAACGAAACCCTCCATACTGCATCACTTTAATATTTTCAGATACCATAACCAAACATTCGATTTTGAATATTATTTAATGAGCAATAAATCGATTGAAGGTGGTTCTTTAATTCCTGAAATAATAAACTTTGATTATTTTCTATTAATCAAACATTATATTGATGAAGAAGACTTGGAGGCCTTAATCGATAATATTAAAGCAATACCTGAGGTGCTATTAGCAAAAGAATTAGACCCAACAGTATTGAAATCTAAAGAAAATCTAATATTTTAGCGAATTATTAGATAGTGTAACTTTTACACATAAACCTAATTTGTTATTTTCTAAGGGTAGTGGAGAATAATATTAACAATAAAAGTTAAATAAAATTTAAAATTAAATTTAAATGGATAAACTAAAAAAGCGGACCAAGATTGTAGCTACATTGGGACCAGCTTCTTCAAAAAAAGATGTTTTAACTCGTATGATTGCTAAAGGTGTCGATGTATGTCGCCTTAATTTTTCACACGGTAGCCAAGAAGATCACCTAAAAGTGATCAACACCATCAATGAAATTAACCAAGAAAACCCTTTCAATGTAGGTATATTAGCGGATTTACAAGGTCCAAAAATTCGTATCGGAAAGATGAAAGAAGGAGGAGCAATTTTAGTTAATGGCTCTGAAGTCGAAATCACTACGGAGGAATTAATTGGGGACGAAAAAAGAATCTATATCACCTATGAGAATTTTCCTAACGATGTAAAAGAAAATGAAATTATTCTTTTAGATGATGGAAAACTTCAATTGAGAGTGCTTCATACCAACCATAAAGATACTGTTAAGTGTCAAGTCGTTCATGGAGGTATATTGACTTCACGTAAAGGAGTTAATCTTCCAAATACAAAAGTATCCATTCCATCGTTAACAGAGGAAGATTTAGATAACCTAAATTTTGCATTAGATCATGGGGCAGACTGGATAGCGATGTCTTTTGTACGTTCTTCTGAAGACATTTTCCAATGTAAAGAAATTATCAAAGCAAAAGGATCTCATGCAAAAGTTATTGCAAAAATTGAGAAACCAGAAGCTATTGAAAATATTGATGCCATCATTGAAGCGACAGATGCTGTGATGGTAGCTCGTGGTGATTTAGGGGTAGAACTGCCGATGGAAGAAGTACCTGGTTTGCAAAAAATTATTGTACAAAAATGTCGTAATCTTTCTAAACCAGTAATTATTGCTACACAAATGCTTGAGAGTATGATAACGACTCCAAGACCAACTAGAGCAGAGGTGAATGATGTTGCCAATTCAGTGATCGATGGTGCTGATGCGGTGATGTTAAGTGGTGAAACTTCGGTAGGTGAATTCCCGGAAATCGTAATCGAGACTATGGCAAAAATCATTACCCATGTGGAAGCGACTTCATACCCTTACTACAGTGAGAAAGAAACATCTATTCCCGTAGACATCACACGTATTCCTGATGCTATTTGTAGTTCATCGATCTTCTTAGCCGAAAAAACTAAAGCTTCAGCTATCGCAGTAATGACTTCATCGGGTTATACTGCATTAGAGATTTCTAGCTACCGTCCAGACGCTGACATCTACGTATTTACTGGTAACAAAACTTTATTACGGACCTTGAGTTTAGTATGGGCTGTGCAAACTTTCATCTATGAAAAATATGAAAGTACCGATGGCACCATTCAAGATGTGAATAAATTATTGTTACAATACCATTTGGTAGAACCAGGAGAAATTGTAATTAATACTTCTTCTACACCATTACACGCTAAAGGTAGAACCAATACCATCCGTGTTTCTGAAGTGAAATAAGTAAAAAATGATGAATAGGCTTAAATTTGAGTAAATCGTTCCATCGAAATTCTTCAAATTTATTCCCTAATCTCTAATAAAATAAATGGGGCTTGTATGTGCAAATCATACAAGCCCTTTTTACTTAAGTTTACCTAGCTATCCTCCAAGGCCATTTCCAGAGACCTACAAAAAAACACCCCCTCCTACCCAATCTGATAAATTCAATCCCAGCAAATCGCCATGTCAAGTAAAACCTTGGATTTCAATCGGCTATTCAACGGATCTCCTACGGATATTTACACAGCTGTTCCGAACTACCTCCGAAGGAGATCCGACTAAGATCCACTGAAATTAACAACAAACATGCGATCATGTACAGCACAAGCAGGCAATTTGGTTTATTTTCAGGATCTGTTGATAAGAAATAATTTAGACTAAAAGTGCTGGCCATTTTGGAGTAGAAGGATACTCTTTTCAAATAAAATAACAAGAAACTTATCTTACGGATTATTTTACTTATTTTAGGTTTCAGCAGCCAAAAGACCAAGATTTATTGCTTAGGGCATGCTGATCGTTGAGCCTAAAAAAAACTAAATTCGCAATTCTATAAAACCTACTATAGTTGAAGTAAAAAGAAAATACCTTGTCTTTGCTGTTAAATTGTGTTAAAAGAGAAAATTGGCATATTTAGCTGCTTATTTTTGTAACAATGAAAAAAAGAAGTATTGCGCTTATTATATGGTTAATGTCTATAGCCCTAATTGCAGTTATGGCTATGCAATATTACTTTGTACGGGAATCCTTTCGCCAAAAGTCAAAGTTGTTTGATGAAGCCGTAAACGCTTCTTTAGCCACGGTAGTAAGTCGCATTGAACGTAAAGAAATTTACGATTTTGCCCGAGAACAAGAACGACAAAATCAAGAACGATACCGAATTACCCAACAAAATCAGGAGAAAAAAGAAAAACAATTAGCTCAACAGCTCAGGATTCAGGATGAAATAAAAAAGAGCCAAATAGAAATTTTCAACTATCAACAAAAATTTCAGCATTTGGAGAAACAAATGAATGATGAGTTTGTAAACACCATTCCTATTACCAATGAATTTTTCGAAACTTATGTAAGGCGCAAAGAATACCGACACCTCATCACGATTCGCTTAGAAAAATTCATTAGCCCAGAAATGAAAGTTCAAGAGTATGCAAGAATAGATGCACTTAAACAAATTCCATCCCTTCCTGTCATAGACGATAGTGTTCGTTTTATTATTCCCGAATTTGAACCTTTTTACAATACCGCATCGAGCTTTCAATGGGTTACTTTGCCTCCTAGGACAAACTACCCCTTAGCCATGAAAATTATTGGTTTAGAAAAGCAACTCGCCGATTTATCCAATCAGAGTCTTCACTCGAAATCGGGTATGATTACCTTATTCGATTCCGTTGCTGTATTAGGCGGTAAAAAAAGTTCCGTTGTCGCAGATGTTGCGATGGGCATTGAATTAGCTAAAAGACCTCTCGAAAAAAGATTAAACCGAAATTACGTTAAGCAATTATTGGTGGATGAATTGGCTAAAAGGGGTGTCAAATCCTCCTTTGTAATGTCTGTTAAAAACGACAATAATTTCCCCTTGGTTTTTCAAGAGATTTATGTGGTGGATAATGAAAACTTAAAGGAAGTAAAAAATCTAACCCCATATACTGCCAAACTCTTTCAAGGTGACGAAGGCAAATCACCAGGTGAATTAAGTATCTTTTTCCCTAATAAAGAGTCCATAATAGCGGGAACCATGGGTTATTGGTTGTTTCCTACCATTCTCGCGCTATTAGCGCTCCTTATAGGCTGTTTCGCCTATACGTTAAGCATCATCTTCCGACAAAAGAAAATATCGGAAATGAAGACGGATTTCATCAATAACATGACGCATGAATTTAAAACGCCTGTAGCTACAATCATGATTGCTAGTGAGTCATTAAAAGACCCAGAAATTTCTTCGGATGATAAGCGCGTAAATAAGTTGGCCAATATTATTTATGATGAAAACGTTAGGCTTGGAAATCATATTGAACGCGTACTGAATATCGCACGTTTAGAAAAAGAAAACTTAAAAATAGAACGGGTCAATGTCCAAATAAACGAACTGACGAATGCGGTTATTGAAAGTATGAAATTGCAACTCGAAAAAGCAAAGGGTACGATTGACATCGATTTATCAGCAAAGAATGATGTCGTTATTGGCGATGAATTACACCTCTCTAATGTATTATTCAATTTAGTGGATAATGCGATAAAATACAGCAAAGATGAGCCTCACATCACCGTAAAAACGATGAATAAGAATGGGAATATCATCATTAGTGTGGCTGATCGAGGAATCGGAATGACTAAAGATCAACAAGAAAAAATATTTGATCAATTTTATCGCATTCCAACAGGAAATATACACAACGTGAAAGGCTTTGGCTTAGGGCTAAGCTATGTAAACGACATCATAAAACGCTTGAATGGAAAAATTTCTGTGAGAAGCGAAAAAGATAAAGGCACACAATTTGAAGTAACTCTTCCTCTGAAGCATACATCAGAGCAGGTTGCATAAACTTTTAGAATGAGCATATGAATCAAAAAATATTATTAGCAGAGGATGACCCTAACTTAGGGGAATTGCTTAAAGATTATTTGGAATTAAAAGGAAAATTCGATGTTATCTTATGTGTGGATGGACAGGAAGCCTTGGACGCTTTCCGAAAGGATGATTTTGACTTGTGCATTCTAGATGTGATGATGCCCAAAAAAGATGGATTTTCATTAGGTAAAGACATTCGCAAGATCAATCAAACTATTCCGATTATATATGCGACGGCAAAGGGTATGATGGAGGATAAAACGCAGGCATTTGAACTGGGAGGTGATGATTACATTACGAAACCATTTCGTGTAGAAGAACTTCTTTTGCGTATAAATGCATTGCTAAAAAGAGCTGCAAAAGATAAGGATGAGGAGATTTCGGATAAATTTGAAATCGGAGACTATTTCTTCGATTACACCAGTCAAATCGTTTCTTTTAAAGGCCAACAACAAAAACTTTCGACCAAGGAAGCTGAGCTATTGAGATTATTGTGCTTGAAGAAAAACGATGTATTGACCAGGGAGGAAGCCCTAATAAAAATATGGCATGATGATAATTATTTTACAGGTCGTAGCATGGATGTATTCTTAAGTAAATTAAGAAAATACTTGCGTGAAGATCCTAATGTAGAAATCGTTAATGTTCATGGTAAAGGATACAAATTGTTGGTAAGCTAGTTTAAATACCTCAAAAAATATATAAAAAAAGGTAAGGGGAAATTTCCCCTTACCTTTTTTATTAGAATACTTTTTATTTTAGATCAATCTGCCAGGAAATTGTTGAATATTTTCTAGCGTTAATTGTTGCATTACTTGGTAAAGTTGTGCTTTAAACATGTTGATGGTATGATCTCCACCCTCATCTCCTAGTGCACCTACACCGTACATGAATGGTCTACCCATAAAGTTGAAATCAGATCCTACAGCATGCGCTCTTGCTAAATCAACACCAGAACGGATACCTCCATCTAACATAATTTTTAATTTTGATTTATATGCTGGATTACTTGCTAACCTGATTAAGGAATGAATGGATGATTCACCCGCATCAATTTGTCTTCCGCCATGATTGGATACAATAACTCCATCGACACCTATAGCTATTGCAGCTTGCATATCTTCATCGGTAGCAATGCCTTTCAATACTAAAGGGCCTTTCCAAATATCCCGAATCGCTTGAACTTTCTCTATGTTTACTTTTCCGGTGAAGGTACGATTCATAAATTGTCCCAATTGTGATAAATCCAATCCTTTCTCCATATATGGTTTTAAAGTCGCAAATGATGGAATTCCATGTTGCAATGTTTTAATTCCCCATTCAGGACAAATCATTGCTTGAAACACATTACGAATATTCATTTTTGGAGGCATAGACAATCCACTTTTAATTTCACGGTAGCGAAGTCCAAAGGATGGGACATCTACCAATACAACCAATACGGGACATTCTACCACTTGTAATCTTCTCAAGATATCATCACGTAAACGATCTTCAGTAGGATGATACAATTGAAACCAAGCTTTACCTTCAGAAACTTCAGCAATGCGCTCTATGCTGCTTGTAGAAACCGTACTTAGGGTGTAAGGAATATCGTGTTTTGCCGCTGCCTTAGCCAAAATCTCTGGAGCATTAGGCCACATTAAACCTTGAAGTCCAATTGGAGATACTCCAAATGGAGCGCTATACCGACGACCGAATAATTCAACAGACATATCGATATCACCTGCCACATGCAGGTATTGTGGCTTTAAAAGAATATCATCAAAGTCACTTTCATTTCGTGCTAAGTTCAATTCTTCATTGCAACCACCTTCTAGATAGTCAAATGCGAATTTAGGTATACGCCATTTTGCACGTTTTTTCAAATCGGCAACTGATGGATAATTGGAATTATATGAAAAAGTTATTTTTTTACTCATTTTAACAATAGTTTTGGTCTAGCAAATAGACCTCTAAAGTACATGAATAAAAATGAAATAACCATCCTGTGCTTTGATGTTCCAATGGTTTTATAGGATGACATCAATGCGTTTCCACACTTCCGTAACTAGCGTCTCTTTATTATTATCGTAGGGATTGTTAATGGGATAGGTCAGCTTTAATTCCTTAGCATCAAAAGATAAACTGTAGGGCATACCCTTTTTAAATTCTTTATCTACAGTAAAATTCTTGCTGTTATGAATTGCTTTTTCAAAAATCTCCTTATCCGTAAATTTAAACATACCGCTATGCGCGATAATATATCCGTTATTCGTTGGTGTGATGATGGTATAGTTTTGATCGCTGTTGTAAATTTTAATATGACTGATTGGAACATTTTCTGTAGCTCCATTTTCACTGATTAATTGCGTTAATTGCCAGATGCCAATAGGATTTGGTTTTCCTTTTTTCTGCGCTAATGCGTTGTATTGAATCCCAATACTCCACAGCAATACAAGGATAAAGTATTTCATTTTTCTAGGTATTATAGGTTAACATGTTGTATGGAGTTAAATTAAGGCAAAATGTTAATACGTTTCCAAACCTCTGTGGATTTTATGGTTGTTCCATCTGGTCTATTTAAAGTATAATAATACGTTAACGTATTTTGATCACTTGAATAATGGTAAGATATGGGCTTAGACAAATCTAAACCATTAAAGCTCATGAAATTACTCTTACTGGTGACCGTTTCTTTAATTTCCTTATCATTTAGCACTGTATAAGTTCCACCATGACTTACCAAAAAACCACCGGCTCTAGCTGTTAGAATATAAAATGTTTGATCAACATTAAAGATTTTTAGATATCCTATAGGAATATTTTGGATCTCATTACCAGTTGCCTGTATGGTTTTTAACTCCCACATTCCTACAATAGTTTCTTTGTTCAAAAGACTTAAAGGCTTTGATTCATTATTTTGAGCAATAGCATAAGTGCAGATAAAAACAAAAATAAATGCTGTCAAAAGTTTGGTTTTCATAATTAATTAATTAGTTCATAAAGACTTAAATCTACAGATTATAAAATTAATTTAATAACAGTTTCTTTATTTTTGCTGATGCCATAAAACAGTATATATTCTACTTTCGTGTTTAATCCTGAAGTCCCCTGTTTAATATTTAAGAATATACGATTTAATTGGATGGTTTGATTATTCACTGTTGTTTCTACATATGGTTTCCCTTGTACAGGTATGATTAATCGCATTTTCTGAGACGGCAAGGAAACAATTTTTGCTTCAAATACATGGGCATTTATTTGATCAGTTTCGATTCCATAGGCAAAGTTTTGCTGCAGTTTCGTGATCGGACGAACAGAAGCATCCTTATCAAATAATTGACGGGAAACTACGATTGGTTCTTTGAGATCTAATTGGTTGTTTTTTTGAATATTTAATCGATAAATAAAGGTGTTCTTACCTTGGTTATGTTGAATGTAAAAAAGTAAATTTTCTTTATTAGTCGGTGAAGGATGATGATCTTGGGCATATATACCTTTAACGTAAAAGAGCAGCAAGAAGAGCAAATAATATCTAACCATAAAGCACAAATAATTGGCTCAATTTACAGATTTGAGAAGAATCTAATTAAAAATTTATGTTAAATTTTATTTAGGAGAACCTCCTGAAAATTTTGAAATCAACCAAATAATTAATGCTACAATTGCCACCACGACCAAGATACCAAACCACATTCCTACTTTAAAAATTCCTTCCACAACAGAACAACTTGTCAATAAGAAGCTAAATATGCTTATAACGTAAAAAATAGATAGTCTATTCATAAGATTTGCTTTTAACTATAGAACAGCCTAGTTTAAAAATGGTTTGATTATTTTATACTATCTAGCCAAAATTAGTTTCGATGGTATGGATTACCATGGATAACATCTTAACAGCAAACTAAATTTTTAAGAATCTTAATCAGTAAGAAACATCACAATCTAGCAAGACTTGACATGATTAAATTAAATAAATTAATAGTATAATTCTATTTTATTTGTACGTTTGGTCGATAAATCTAAAATATGAAAAAACAATTAAATCTTTGGGATGCCACCATGATTGTAATGGGCTCTATGATTGGTAGTGGAATATTTATTGTTTCCTCCGATATGATGAGGCAATTGGGATCTGGATACTGGGTCTTAGCTGTTTGGTTAATCACGGCTGTTGCTACCGTTGCAGCGGCTATCTGTTATGGTGAGCTATCGTCTATGTACCCAAAGGCAGGCGGTCAATATATCTATTTAACGGAAATATTTGGAAAAATGACCGGTTTCTTATACGGATGGAGCTTATTTTCCGTAATCCAAACAGGAACGATAGCAGCAGTTGCGGTGGCCTTCGGAAAATTTGCAGGATATGTTTTCCCCGCATTGAATGACTCCCCTCCCCTTTTTCAAAATGGTTCATTTATGATAACTTGGATGCAAATCCTCGCCATTATAGTCATTCTGTTATTAACCTATATTAATACCAAAGGTGTTCAGAGTGGAAAGATCGTACAATCCATTTTCACAGCATCAAAAATTATCGCTTTAATCGCCTTAATCATCGGTGGAATTACGCTCATAAAAAACAATTATTTTCTAGAGAACTTAAGTATGGGTTGGACTTCTACCCAAAATTTTGATCAAGTGAGCTGGAAGGATATCTCTGGCGCCACATTAATGGGCGGCATAGCGGCTGCGATGGTGGGTTCCATTTTTAGTAGTGTGGCTTGGGAGAATGTGACTTTTATTTCTGGAGAGATAAAAAATCCGAAAAAAAATGTAGTCATCTCCATGGTTTTGGGAACTAGCTTGGTCATGGTCTTGTATCTCTTGTGCAATTACGTTTACCTGGCGTCCCTCAGTCGGGATGAAATAGCTTTCGCTGCCAATGATCGAGTAGCTGTAGCTGCTGCAGAAAAGCTATTAGGACACACAGGAACAATCATTATGGCTATTTTAGTTATGGTCTCTACATTTGGATGTGTAAATGGTATTGTGCTCTCTGGTGCAAGGGTATTTCAGTCTATGGCAAAAGATGGTTTATTCCTCAAACAGGCGATTCCTAATAATAAATATGATGTGCCTGAAAAATCATTATGGATTCAAGGCGCCTGGGCATCTGTATTATGCCTAAGTGGTCAATATGGAAACCTATTAGACATGGTTTCTTTTGTCATCGTTATTTTTTATATGATTACCGTATTTGGGGTTATCTATCAACGCTGGAAAAAACCTGAATTGGAAAGACCTTATAAGACATTTTTATTTCCACTGCCAGCTATCCTTTACCTAGTGATTGGTTTAAGTTTTTGTGTACTCCTAATCATTTATAAACCGCAATACACTTGGCCAGGATTTATTCTAATCTTAATTGGTTTGCCTATCTATTATCTAACACAACGAAGAGCGAAAAGCATATAACAAAAAAACGCCTGAACTTTTGATTCAGGCGTTTTTGATTTATTTTATACTACTAATTCTCGATTATTCAGCTCTTAATATTTTAGCTGCTTCCACCATAGATTCTAAAGCGGCTTTGGTTTCTGGCCAAGCACGAGTTTTCAATCCACAGTCAGGATTTACCCACAATTGCTCTGCAGGAACTACTGCTTTAGCCTTGCGTAATAAATTCACCATTTCTTCGGTACTAGGTACACGTGGAGAGTGAATATCATAAACACCTGGACCAATATCATTAGGATATTTAAAGTCTGCAAAAGCGTCTAATAATTCCATTTGAGAACGAGATGTCTCAATCGTAATTACATCGGCATCCATTGCTGCGATATCTTGAATGATGTCGTTAAATTCAGAATAACACATATGTGTATGAATTTGAGTATCATCATCTACATTCGAAGAGGAAACACGGAATGAACGAACAGCCCAATCTAAATAAGCTTGTTGATCTGCTTTACGTAAAGGGAGTCCTTCACGGATAGCTGGCTCATCGATTTGAATAATTTTAATTCCTGCTTTCTCTAAGGCTTGTACCTCATCTAAAATTGCTAAAGCAATTTGATAAGTTGTCGTAGAACGTGGTTGATCGTTACGTACAAATGACCATTGAAGAATCGTAACAGGACCTGTTAACATTCCTTTTACTGGACGGTTAGTTAAAGATTGTGCATAAGAAGACCAACGAACAGTCATATCTGCAGGACGGTAAACATCACCATAAATAACTGGAGGTTTAACACAACGTGAACCGTAAGATTGTACCCATCCGTTTTGAGTGAATGCGTATCCAGCTAATTGTTCACCGAAATATTCAACCATGTCATTACGTTCGAATTCTCCGTGTACTAATACATCGATATCCAATTCTTCTTGTAAACGAATAGTTCTTTCAGTTTCTTCAGCGATTTCTTTATCGTATTGCTCTTGGCTGATCGCTCCTTTTTTCAAATCTGCTCTCCATTTACGGACATCTTTTGTTTGTGGGAATGAACCAATAGTGGTCGTAGCGAATGCTGGTAAACCAAATTTAGCTAATTGAGCAGCTTTACGTTCGTCAAATACGGAAGTACGTTTTGCATCCTCATCTGTAATATTGTTCACACGATTTTTAACATCAGGCTTATGAATCAATGGAGATGTACGACGACTTTCTGCAGCAATTTTATTGGCTTCGAAACGTTTTTGTGTCTCTGCATCAACCTCAGCATCTGCCAATACCGCTAAATCTTTTACCTCTGCTAATTTTTGTTTAGCGAAAGCTAACCAATTCTTAACTTCAGCAGGTAATGATTCTTCATTGTTTTCATTGTCCAAATCAAAAGGAACATGCAATAAAGAAGAAGAAGGTGCAATCCATACACGGTCTTTACCTAAGGCATCTACTGCTTGTTTAATTTTTGTTAATGATTTTTCATAATCATTTTTCCAAATGTTACGGCCTTCAACAACACCTAAAGATAATGTCAAAGAAGCAGGAACTTTGGCTAATATGCTGTCGAGTTGGTTTTCTCCACGTACTAAATCGACATGAAGTGCATAAACTGGTAAATTTAATGCAGTCTCTTCATTATCACGTAGAGCCTCGAAGTAAGTTGCAACGATTAATTTGATACCTTTTGCTGCTGTAGCGAATTTCTCGAAAACACGAGCATATAGTGCACGAGTAGCATCATCAATATCTAAAGCTAGGAATGGCTCATCAATTTGTACATATTGAGCACCTGCATCTGCAAGTTTTCCTAAAATCTCTTCATAAACTGGTAATAAATTATCGATCAAATCGATACGGTTGAAACCTGTTTCTTTTTCTTTACCTAACAATAAGTAAGAAATAGGACCAAGTAAAACTGGTTTAGTTTCAATTCCTAATTGTTTTGCTTCATTATATTCATTTAAGAATTTTTCTGAAGTCAATTTAAATTCTTGGTTTTTTACAAACTCAGGCACAATGTAGTGATAGTTTGTGTCGAACCATTTTGTCATTTCCATGGCAGTAACATCTACTCCACCTTCTTGGAAACCACGTGCCATCGCAAAATATAAATCTAGGTTATATTGACGATCTATTTTATTCAATAATGAATTATAACGTGCTGGGATAGCTCCTACAGTTAAAGATAAATCTAAAACTTGGTCATAAAATGAGAAATCATTGGAAGGAATCAAATCGATACCATTATCTTTTTGAGTGTTCCAGTTGCTTTCACGGATTTTAAGTCCTGCTTGCAATAATTCTTCCGCGCTGATTTTTTTCGCCCAATAAGCCTCATTAGCTTTTTTCAATTCGCGGAAAGCGCCCACGCGTGGGTAACCTAAATTGTTTGTTAATAACATAAAGTATTGTCCTTAAATTAATTTACTAAAATCATTTGCTAAGAGAAGGCTATCATAGATTAGTGAAGCCAGCTTATCTTTCCCTTTTCAGGTAGAATGTAGCACCTTGTCAAGTGACAGGTTGCTAAGGCTTCATTGGGTCTAGTCCCTCTGCCTTTCTCTATAAGCGGTGCTAAGGTATGAATTAAAATTCTTATTTCCAAGAAACTCTTTTACAGTAATCGGAAAGACAGCTTAAATTCACAATAATGGGACGCAGAATTACGGATGATGAAAATTATTCACTGTCTATTTTAAAAACAAACCCATTCATCTTCTTCAGATCATATTCGTTGCTAAGTTTTCATTTTTCATTTATTTTTTCCTATAATAGTCAACAAATGAAAAGAATAGTCAATCTTCTACTGTTTGCAAGTCTTATTCAAGCCTGTCAAACAAATTCTAAATCTACAGAAACGTCTGCTAAATTTCCGGATGATTCGGTTGCTTTATGCAGTACTACAAGTATACCCTCACGATTTACAGCTGCACAAAATAGCCCAACGGATTCCATCGTACGTAAAGGAAAAGATGCTGCCGAAATGGTTCGCATGCCAGGTGGAAAGTTTACGATGGGAAGCGCCACTTTTCAAGATGCACAACCCTTACATGAAGTTGAACTTTCTCCATTTTTAATTGATGTACATGAAGTCACCAACGCACAATTTGCAAAATTTGTGGAAGAGACTGGGTACAAAACAGTTGCTGAACGACCTTTAGACCCCAGTGATTTCCCTGGTGTAGATCCTCAATTATTAGTTCCGGGATCTGCGGTGTTTAAAGCGCCTGAACACGTTCAGGGAATGGAAAATCACCTGCAATGGTGGTCTTATGTGCCAGATGCTAATTGGAAGCACCCAGAAGGCCCCAAAAGCTCCATAAAAGGGAAAGAAAATCATCCTGTTACGCAACTCGCCTATCAAGATGCGGAAGCCTATGCTAAATGGGCTGGCAAAAGGTTGCCCACAGAAGCTGAATGGGAATATGCAGCCAAAGCGGGTAAACACAGTAATGAAACTTATTATTGGGGTGCTGAAAAATTAGAAAATGGCAAATGGTTAGCTAATATTTACCAAGGTGAATTCCCTAGCCACAACAGCAAGGAAGATGGTTTTGAAACCAGTGCGCCTGTAAAATCATTTCCACCGAATGATTATGGTCTTTACGACATGGAAGGCAATGTTTGGGAATGGTGCTCTGACTTTTACAGACCCGATTATTACCAACAAAGCTCAAAATCTAATCCAAAAGGTCCTTCCGATTCTTACGATCCTCAAGAGCCAAATACCGTAAAAAAAGTACAACGTGGAGGATCTTTTCTATGCAACGATCAATATTGCGAACGCTATAAAGCTGGAAGTCGTGGAAAAGGAGAAATCAACTCCCCAACCAACAATGTGGGCTTTCGATGCGTTATGGATATTTAATAATTAGGTTTATTAACTCCTAAAAAAAGCGCTGTTTCGTAGGAAACAGCGCTTTTTTTAGGAGTTTGTTCTATGCTTATTGCGCATTTAAGAACATTGATTTTGTACTGTATAATTCTCTAAAATGAGGATCTTGTAAATCTTTTATGAAGCGAATAGCTTCTCCAGTAGATTTCATTTCAGGGCCTAATTGTTTATCTACCTCTGGGAATTTCGAGAAGGAGAATACAGGCTCTTTAATGGCATAACCTTGAAGTTTACGTTCAATAGTAAAATCTGACAATTTATTCTCTCCTAACATTACCTTGGTGGCGATATTAATATAAGGAACATCGTATGCTTTAGCTATGAATGGAACCGTACGTGAAGCTCTTGGATTTGCTTCAATCACGAATACGTTATCATTTTTAATCGCAAACTGAATATTCAACAAACCTCTTACGTTTAATGCTTTTGCCAATTTGATGGAATACTCTTCCATTTTATCTTGAACCGCTTGTGTTAAACTAAATGGAGGTAATACGGCCGATGAATCACCCGAGTGAATACCAGCAGGTTCAATGTGTTCCATCATTCCGATGATATGAACATCATCCCCATCAGAAATAGAATCGGATTCTGCCTCTTCAGCACGATCTAAGAAATGATCGATTAGGATATGGTTGCCTGGAAGATTCTTCAATAAATTAACAACTGCTTTCTCTAAGTCCTCATCATTGATGACGATACTCATTCCTTGACCTCCTAATACATAAGATGGACGGACAAGAACTGGATAACCTACTTCATTTGCTACTTTGATTGCTTCTTCAGCAGAAGTTGCTACTCCATATTTAGGATAAGGGATATTTAACTCTTTCAATAGATCAGAGAAACGACCTCTATCTTCCGCTAAATCCATATCGGTAAATGAAGTTCCAATTATCTTAACTCCGATTTCCTCAAGACGTTCAGCCATTTTTAAAGCAGTCTGACCTCCTAATTGTACAATTACACCAACAGGTTTTTCCAATTCAATAATCTCGCGAACATGCTCCCAAAACACAGGCTCGAAATATAGCTTGTCTGCCATGTTAAAATCAGTAGACACCGTCTCTGGGTTACAGTTCACCATGATTGCTTCATAACCACATTCTTTTGCAGCTAACAATCCATGAACACAAGAATAATCAAATTCAATTCCTTGGCCGATACGGTTTGGACCAGATCCAAGTACAATTATTTTTTTACGATCTGAAGCTATAGATTCATTCTCTTCTTCAAACGTTGAGTAATAGTAAGGGGTATGTGCGGGGAATTCCGCTGCACATGTATCCACCATTTTATATACTCTATTTATTCCTAATTCCTTACGACGAGCATATACTTCATCTTCATTCGTATTTCCTAATAACCAAGCGATCTGAACATCTGAATATCCTTTTTGTTTCAAGGTCATAAAGAAATCACGAGGTATGTTATTTAATTGATATCGACGAAGCTCCACTTCCAATTGCACCAATTCTTGGATTTGTACCAAGAACCATTTGTCTATAAGGGTCGCTTTTCTTATAGACTCCAAAGGAACGCCTAATTCGAAAGCATCTTTAATATGGAAAAGGCGATCTGCACTTGGGTGTTCCAAGCTATACATAATCTCCTCTAAATTTCTTGATTGTCTGCCATCAGCTCCTAGCCCTGCTCTACCTGTTTCAAGAGATTGAGCTGCTTTTTGCAATGCCTCAATGAACGTACGTCCTATCGCCATTACTTCCCCAACAGCTTTCATTTGAAGACCTAATTCTTTATTAGCTCCTTTGAACTTATCAAAATTAAAGCGTGGTACTTTAACAATTACATAGTCTAAAGTAGGCTCAAAATACGCCGACGTAGTTTTTGTAATCTGGTTTTGTAATTCATCTAAATTATAACCAATCGCTAGCTTAGCTGCAATCTTTGCAATCGGATAACCCGTAGCTTTTGAAGCTAAAGCGGATGAACGAGATACACGTGGATTGATTTCAATAGCGATAATTTCTTCATTTTCTGGATTTACTGAAAATTGAACATTACAACCACCAGCAAAATTACCAATCGAGCGCATCATTTTGATTGCTTGATTACGCATATCTTGGTAACATTTGTCCGAAAGTGTCATTCCTGGAGCTACGGTAATCGAATCTCCGGTATGGATACCCATTGGATCAAAATTTTCGATGGTACAGATGATAATTACATTATCATTTGTGTCGCGCAATAATTCCAACTCAAATTCTTTCCAGCCTAATACAGCTTGTTCTACAAGAACCTCATGCGTAGGTGAAGCATGCAAACCTCTATTTAAGGCTGCATCAAACTCCTCTTTCTTGTGCACGAAACCACCTCCAGTTCCAGCCAAAGTATACGATGGACGAATTACTAATGGAAATCCAATCAGTTGGGCAGCTTCTTTTCCTTCTAAAAAGGAATTCGCAATTTTAGAATTTGCGACGCCTACACCAATATCGACCATCAATTGACGGAATTCTTCTCTATTTTCTGTTTTTTCTATGGCGGCAACATCAACACCGATCACTCGAACATTATATTTCTCCCAAATCCCACGATTCGAAGCCTCAATACATAGATTTAATGCAGTTTGACCACCCATAGTAGGTAATACCGCATCTATTTGACTTTCTTTAAGTATTTGTTCGATACTTTCAACCGTTAGTGGAAGTAAATAAACATGATCCGCTACTACTTTATCGGTCATGATGGTAGCTGGATTAGAATTGATAATGGATACGGAAATTCCTTCTTCTTTTAATGATAACGCGGCTTGTGATCCTGAATAATCAAACTCACAGGCTTGACCAATAACGATAGGTCCAGATCCAATGATTAATACCGAATTGATGGAGGTGTTTCTAGGCATTATTTTTTATTTCAAATGTTAAATACAAATAATTCTGTGGACATTGCAGACAGACTTTGCCTTAATTGAGAGGGTAGTATTCCGACTGCTTTGTCGGAGTGCAAAGTTACATTTTTATTTTAAAATTTGATGAATATTCTTTCTTTATTCTATTTTTTTATTCTTCGAACTATTCATCAAATAAAATACCGCCAAGAATCTAATCCTACCCTAATAGATAATGATCTCATCTGTAAAAATATAACCTTTCATCGTATTACTAGCCTTGATCTGCACATACCTAGCCATCACAGGCTTCGGTAATTTAATTTCATATTTTTGAAATTTCAATAGGGGATCACGAATTCCTTCTTGATTAACAACCACCCCTAATTCCCGATAGTTCTTTCCATTATCGGAAATAAGCACCGTAAATTCCTTCGGAAAGAATATTCCAGGTCCAACCACCTGCATAAAATTCATTGCTACAGAATTAATTTCCTCACGGCGTTCAAAATCAATGATGACATCTAGGTCTTTAGTAAATCCTTGCCATTCCCCATCGGTATAAGACAAGCCACCTTTTTTTCCATTCGTCAGTGTCTTTTCGCCTTTAGCAGGATAACCTTC
Organism: Sphingobacterium sp. HJSM2_6; assembly: GCF_049316305.1. Classification (NCBI taxonomy): domain Bacteria; kingdom Pseudomonadati; phylum Bacteroidota; class Sphingobacteriia; order Sphingobacteriales; family Sphingobacteriaceae; genus Sphingobacterium; species Sphingobacterium sp. HJSM2_6. The sequence continues at coordinate 31,973 of NZ_JBMOXB010000002.1, read as the reverse complement.
CCATTTATTTTTATACGTTACCAATTTACCAATAGCCCGATGTACATCAAGCTCTATCCATTCTATTGGACTTACTCGTGCAGAATCTAGAAAAGATGCCGATTTAATGGTTGCGGATTTTGATAATTCGATAGGCAGGTTATACAAAGTAGAACTCGCCTTAGGATCAGAGCCATCAACGGTATACCGAATATTGGGCTCGTATTGTTCTGTGAACAGACTAATAGTATTCTTGTTATTTAGCGTATCGTATTGCACATTATAGGTAATACCATAAGAAGGTCTCGCATAATTTATTTCCTTTTTCTGCAAAAGATGATAATGCTGTTGAAGACGTTTATTGAAATCTTTCCATGAACGATATTCTGGAACGGTCCAAGCTACCTCTGCTAAGGCTAATAGCCTAGGAAACAACATATATTCTACTTGTTGATAAGTAGGCATGTATTCTGTCCAAACATTACCTTGCACTCCTAAAATATGCTTTTTCTTATCGTCAGGCAATCCCGCTAATGCTGGGCTATAGGCATACACTTTATCCAAAGGTATATAACCACCGATAGCTTCTGGTTGAAATCTTGGGTCACCTTGGTATTTATCAAAATATAAAAACTCTTCTGGAGATAAGATAACATCATGCCCTGCTTTTGCTGCGTTCACGGCATGCTCCTCAGCTCTCCAATTCATAATCGTAGCTCCTGCAGGAATACCTCCTTCCATTATTTCATCCCAACCAATTACTTTACGTTGTTTACCCTGTAGATATTCTACAATTTGCTTAATGGCGTGGCTCTTCAGTTCTAATTCATTTTTAAGTCCTGCAGCTTTCATTGCTGCCTGACATTTCTCACAAGTTTTCCAATGAGCAGTATTAACCTCATCTCCTCCAATATGGATATAGGTCGACGGGAATAATTGCACAACCTCATCCAATACATTTTTCATAAATTGAATAGACCCTTCATTGCCTAAACAAAACTCTCCTTGTGTGTGTGCGTGGCCCGAACAAGATAATTCTGGAAATACCGCCAAGACTTCGTCAGAATGCCCGGGAAATTCTATTTCTGGTATGATGGTAATCCCCTTCACATTCGCATAAGACACCAGTTCTCTGACCTGTGCTTGTGTATAAAAACCTCCACTGGCGTTCGGTTTACCTTGTTCTAAATATTGGCGACCATTTTGAAACCAATCCTTCCATTGAGTATGTGTTCTCCAGGCTGCTTTTTGCGTAAGTTCAGGATATTGTTTAATCTCTAACCTCCACCCTGCTGCATCCGTTAAATGCCAATGCAAATAATTTAATTTATACAAAGCCATCATATCGATGTATTTCTTTAGAAAATTAAAAGGCATAAAGTGCCTTGAAACATCCAAATGCAAACCCCGATAAGCGAACCTAGGTTTATCTTCAATCCGAACAAAAGGTAGCTTATCCAAGCCCTCTAAATTACTGAGTTGAACCAAGGAATAAATTCCCGATATCATCCCTGAAACTTGATGCGCTTTTATTGCCACACCCGTTTCATCAATTTCCAAGACATAACCCGTCGGATCAACACGATCTTTTTCTTCCGCTTTAAAAATTCGTAATCCCGTCTGATGCTGTTTTCGGATTTTCTTGATCGTTTCAGAAACCCCGATTTTCAAATCAGGAACTTCATTTAAAAGAATATTTAAGGTTGTGAACTCTTCAGATATAAAAAGATTCACCGGTTTTGATAAATCATAGGTACCATCTAACACCTGTATTTTAGCTGGCCTTGGGATCAAGGAAATTTCTTTATCCTGTGCCTTAAGTAATACTGGAAAAAATAAAATCAGGACCAATACATGAATTAATTGGTTTTTCATCATTATTAATAAGGGTTTGATTTAATTACAAATATCTTAAAAAAATCACATATAGATAACAAATATATCCCTATTCTGTTTTTATGATATTTTGCAAACAAACCAATATAATTAATCTAATAAAAATAGTTGTAACTTTGTCTTATGATTGAACTTCCAGTTATTCCAGCAAATCAGACCCAACGCAAACCTGATTGGTTACGAGTAAAACTTCCTGTAGGAAAAGAATATCGTCATGTGCGCAGTTTAGTGGATGAGCATAAATTACACACTATTTGCGAAAGTGGAAATTGTCCCAACATGGGTGAATGTTGGGGTGCAGGCACTGCCACATTTATGATCCTCGGAAATATATGTACACGCTCTTGTTCTTTTTGTGCTGTAGCCACAGGAAGACCCCTAGCGGTTGAATTAGATGAACCAAATCGAGTAGCCAATTCGGTGAAATTGATGCAAGTAAAACATTGTGTGATTACCTCTGTCGATCGTGATGATTTAAAAGACGGTGGATCAACAATATGGGCCGAAACCATTTTAGCTATTCGTAGAGAAAGTCCCGAAACAACATTAGAAACCCTGATTCCTGATTTTAAAGGCCAATGGGAAAATCTAGAACGGGTTATTGCCGTGAGACCAGAAGTGGTATCCCACAATATAGAAACGGTCAGAAGACTAACGCGTGAAGTTCGTATACAAGCCAAATACGATCGTTCTTTAGAATGTCTACGCCGAATATCTGAAGCAGGCCTTCGTACCAAATCAGGCATTATGCTTGGCTTCGGAGAAACAGAAGAAGATGTGGTAGAAACGATGCAAGATCTATACGATGCAGGGGTTCACATCCTCACTGTAGGTCAATATCTTCAACCCACAAAAGCACATCATCCAGTGGTTGAATGGATTACTCCACAACAATTTGAGAAATACAAACAAATCGGACTTCAAATGGGTTTCAAGTATGTAGAATCTGGACCTTTGGTTCGATCCTCCTACCATGCCGAAAAACATTTATTCGATATGCAGTAATAAAAAAATCCTTAGAAAAACTAAGGATTTTTTTGTATCATAGAGTTGAATTTTAACCAATTATCTATGCAATTTAAAAAAATATTTTGCTCTTTATTGATTACTTTACTTAGCATTATATTTCTCACCTCTGTAATCTACAGCTTGCTAATAGTTAACAAAGAGGCTAATTGGTCATTACTTTTCAAAGGCCTATTCCCATTATGCCTTGCTGCTGTGGTTATTGCATTAACCTATCGTTCAATCCTTCCAAATTGGAATATCAACCTAACGATAAGCTCTTATTTGAATTTAAAGTTTATCGTATTGATTACTGTAATTCCCATACTGAATACGATCCTTTTTCAACCAATTGCTAGAAGTTTACATTATAACTTAGCGAAAGTAGCTACTTTAAATTCCGTACAAGAATTGAAAGCCTTTGAAAAACCAGCCTTTCTTGAAGTAGAGGATTGGTATGTCGATCGGATGCAAGTAATCCCAATAAATACCATAAAACCATTAAGCGCAATAACTTTTGGGAAAGTTGAACAAAAGGTTTTGCTACTCGTCCCTATATTTAATCGTGATGATGCATACAAATCCAATGCGAAGGCATGGCTTGCTTTTGTTTACCAAAAAACCCTAACAGCGGAAGAAGCTAAGCCCGCAAATTATGTGGAATTCCTAAATAGCTCCATTACACATTTTAAACGAATGAATATTGCTGATTTTTCTTATTTAGAAGCCTATCCACGTGGGGAGAATTACGACATACTGTATGAGATGGCCAAAGTACATACTTTTTATAAGAGTGGATTTGACAATATTTATAAGGGGCAATATGTCGATCGAGATACGCTTGCTATATACTATTTGAAATACAGCTTATTCTTTTTCTTAATTGTTGGCTTACTTGCTATTCTACTCATCAGTTTGCTCCTACATTATGTAGCGAATAAACAACCTAACCAGGAATTGCCGGTTTAATTCTTTTTCTTGTATTCGGTATGTCCAGCAATGACCGTCCACAGGGTTTTAATGGTTCTCAATTGCGTTAACGATGCCAGCATAATATCGTCTTCCAACATCACAAAATCAGCGTCTTTCCCTTTTTCAATACTTCCCCGCATCCGATCCTGGAAGCAGGAATAAGCCGCCCAAATGGTCATTCCTTTTAAGGCCTGCACTCGGTCTATCGCATTCTCCATTTGAAATCCCCCAGTTGGATACCCTGATTTATCGACACGCCCTACTGCAGCATGAAACCCATATAAAGGATTAAAATGTTCTACTGGAAAATCACTTCCAAGCGCCAACATACCATATTGATCCAATAAATTCCGATACGCATACGCCCCTTTCACACGGTCAGGACCTAAACGTTCTTCAGCCCAAGACATATCCGAAGTGGCGTGTGTAGGTTGTACAGAAGGAATTATTTGGTATTCTTTAAATTTAGAAAAATCAAGCGGATGCAAAACTTGGGCATGTTCTATTCGCCAGCGTCTATCCTTACCTTTTTTCAAATATTTCCCATACAAATCGAGCATGACACGATTTGCAGAATCTCCAATCGCATGTGTACTTACTTGAAAATTGCTATTCGCCATTCGCTTAACTAGATCTTCTAATTCTGCTATCGGTTGCAATAAAAACCCGGTAGTTGCGGCATCTTGGTATGGTGCTAACAAACATGCCCCTCGCGATCCCAATGCTCCATCGGCCATCAATTTAAAAGAACGAACGGTCAATCGATCAGATTCAAAAGTTCCTTTTTTCAGGTATTCCTTTATTCCCGAAGGGCTTGCCGCCAGCATCGCATAATCTCTAATCTTTAAAGAATCTTCATTATAAAACACTTTAAGGGCATCGATTTGATTTTCTGTTAAGCCAGCATCCACAATCGAAGTCAGCCCTACCGATAATAAAGAATCTTGAGCTCGTTTAAGCATCGCTAACAATTCCCTATTCTGAGGCTTAGGGATATGCTTTGTAACTAATTGCATGGCATTATCGATTAAAATACCATCGGGAAGCCCCGCTTCATTTACGGCAATTAATCCGCCATCTACCTGAAAAGCAGAATCGATGGATGAAATGGATAATGCCTTTTGGTTTGCAAGTGCTGCATGGTAATCTATGCGAGTCAAGAAAATAGGTAAATCAGGAAAATACTTATCTAGGCTATCTTTGACAGGAAATTTCTTGTCGGGCCATAAATTTTGATCCCAACCATTTCCAATAATCCATTTCTTATTGGGATTTTGATCTCGATAAACTTTAATCCGTTCAATAACTTCGTCAAAAGAAGTTGAACCGACAAGGTCCAATTGATCCAAGGCCTCTGCCAACATGAAAAAGTGACCATGAGCATCGTAAAAGCCTGGATAGATGAATTTTCCTTTGGCATCTATTTTCTCTTTGGCCTCGTATTTACTTAATAATTCTTGGGAGTTTCCTAATGCGACAAATACCCCATTATTAATAGCGAATGCCTCCACGACAGAAAAAGTGGAATCTACAGTATAAACTTTCGCATTGTATACAATGAGGTCTACCAATTTATTATTAGTACAATGCGTAAAAGTTAGAATATAAAACAGTGCAAAAAGGTTGATTACAAATTTCTTCATATTCTTGGGCCTATGTTACAAATGTACTAAGAAAAAAAATCATAATAACGCATAAAGAAAAAGCTTCCTTTAAATTAAAAGAAGCTTTTTCCTATTCAAAATCTAAAAATTTTTCGACTAGCAATATTCGTCAAATGCTGCAACCAAATTATCCGCAATCATTTGAGCTGGACGACCTTCGATCATGTGTCTTTCGATCATATGAACTAATTTTCCGTCTTTAAACAAAGCCATAGCTGGGGATGATGGAGGAAAAGGCAACATATATTGACGAGCTTTATCCACTGCATCTTTTTCCATTCCAGCAAAAACAGTGACTAATTTATCTGGATGTTTTTCATTTTTTACCGCTGCTTTTGCCGCAGGACGAGCATTTGCAGCAGCACAACCACAAACTGAATTCACAACAACAAAAACAGTACCTTCAGAAGGGATTGCTGAATCCACTTCTGCAGATGTTTTTAATTCTTGAAAACCTGCATCAACTAATTCTTGACGCATTGGAGCTACTAAATATTCTGGATACATATCTTTTTCTTTTATGATTTAATATGCAAATATAATTCGAAATCATCCCTTTATCAAGTATGTATCCTCAAGATAATGTCAATTTCTAATGAAAGATGCTCCAATGTTTTGAATTAATTTGGTTATCAAGTATTTTTGTCAATTGAAACTTTAAAAATCATATATGTCTTCATTAGAAACTACCTATGTACCTTACAAGGTTAAAGATATCTCTTTAGCAAGTTGGGGTCGTAAAGAAATAGAATTAGCAGAAGCTGAAATGCCCGGCTTAATGTCCTTACGCCAAGAATTTGGTGCTACAAAACCATTGCAAGGTGCTCGTATCGCAGGATGTTTACACATGACTATTCAAACTGCAGTATTGATTGAGACATTGGTTGAACTAGGTGCTGATGTGACTTGGTCTTCTTGTAATATTTTTTCCACTCAAGATCATGCTGCTGCCGCAATTGCTGCCGCTGGAATTCCTGTTTACGCTTGGAAAGGAATGAATGAAGAAGAATTCAACTGGTGTATTGAGCAAACCTTATTCTTTGGCGAAGACCGTCAACCCCTAAACATGATTCTGGATGATGGTGGAGACCTAACCAATATGGTATTTGATCAATTCCCTGAATTAATCGATGGTATCCGTGGCTTATCAGAAGAAACAACTACTGGAGTACACCGTTTGTACGAGCGTATGAAAAACGGAACCTTACATTTGCCTGCCATTAATGTAAATGACTCTGTAACTAAATCGAAATTCGACAACAAATACGGATGCCGTGAATCCCTAGTGGATGCTATTCGTCGTGCAACAGATTTAATGTTAGCCGGTAAGGTAGCCGTTGTAGCAGGATATGGAGATGTAGGTAAAGGATCGGCAGAATCTTTACGTTCCGCTGGTGTTCGTGTTATTGTCACAGAAATTGATCCTATATGTGCTTTACAAGCAGCAATGGAAGGTTTTGAAGTGAAGAAAATGGCGGATGCTGTCAAAGAAGCAAACATCGTAGTAACGACAACTGGAAATAAAGACATTGTTCGTCCTGAGCATTTTAAAGCCATGAAAGACAAAACTGTTGTCTGTAACATCGGCCACTTTGATAATGAAATTGATGTAGCTTGGTTAAATGACAATTATGGTGCTTCGAAAATTGAAATCAAACCTCAGGTAGATAAATATACCATTGATGGAAACGATATCATTTTATTAGCTGAAGGTCGTTTGGTGAATTTAGGTTGTGCTACAGGACACCCATCATTCGTCATGTCCAATTCTTTCACCAACCAAACATTAGCGCAACTAGAGTTATGGTTAAATACAGACCAATACGAAAAAGCAGTGTACACGCTTCCTAAACATTTAGATGAAAAGGTTGCACGTCTACATTTAGCTCATATTGGAGTGGAATTAGAAGTTTTAACTCAAGAACAAGCCGCTTATATCGGTGTAACTGTGGAAGGTCCATATAAACCAGAAGCATACCGTTACTAGCATAAGGATTTTAATAAAAAGCCCATCTTCAAATTGAAGATGGGCTTTTTTTATAGGTTATTATATAGTTTTCGGAAAAAATTAACCTTATTAAATATAACTTACCTTTTAGATTTCCAAAAACTAGTTAGTCCCGTTGTGCCATAAATAATATGGAAAACGATCAACAAATTCTTTTAAACTTATTGTGCTAATGTAGGATCAAATTCATGAAGAATAAACTTTAATCCTGTAGTTTCACTACTCAACCCTTCTTTTATTGTAGGCAAATTAGCAGTTGAAAACTCATATTGATTTGATTTAAATTTCCATCGTGAGGTCATTGGTACGTTAACAAATCCTTCTGATTTAGTTAAAGGTCTCACAAAACTCATTTCTTGTTCAACGACCTTTTTAAGACTTGATATTGGGTGTTTTCCTAACTTAACAATATGGTAGTTAAATGATAATGGAATGGCAACTCTATAATATTGCTTAATGACAGGAATGTCTTGTTGAAAATTTTCATCTTCAATACCGTCTGAAGCATATCTAAATTTTATATATTTCACTTCGATAATACTACCAACTTTAACCGTTGGAATTTTAAAAATTAGTTGACTTATACTATCGTTCAAAAATTTAATTTTGATATCTTTTTTATCAATTTTGTTGCTAATGATTTTACCATTCCATGATGTATATGATATTCCTTCAATTGCTGTTATTGGAATGTTTTCCGGAAAATGAGAAGATCCACTTTTAAAATTTAAAATGACATCCTCCTTTTTTATCCCTTCACTAGAAAGGATTTTTATTCTATAATGGCTCAACGTTTTTACACTGAACATATATGGCTTATAGTAAGGAATTAAACCAAGCTCTCTAGAATCACGTTCAATTGGTGGGGATAGATGTTTCGGATAAGAGGTGTTAATTCCGAAACTCACATCTTTAAATGCCTCTAATATTACGGCAGATTCAGACTGATATTGATTACTATCAAAACTGTTAAATGAGTCTAGTTTAATCCTTTCAAAAGAAGATTTTGTTTTATTTATTTCTTTAGAAGATGAACATCCTCCTATTACGATGTTTATTACAAGTACGATAAACATAATAATCTCGTATTTCCATTTCATACTAGTTAATTAATGGTTATGGATAATTCTAAATATCTTGTATCCTAAATTATTTCTTTACACTTTCATCTATAGCTATAATTAGACATTATCACGGTAATAAAACAGTTATCTTCAATAACTTATTAAAGTTTAAATCCTATTCGTCCTCTTCGCTTATTTGTTTCGATGTAAAAAGTCTGAGGCAGCTTTCAAGCCTGCTTGCATACGCTCCTCTCCCAACCCAGAAATTAATACGATATCCCCGGATAAATTGACTAATTCCTTTTCCCAAACCGATAAAAAATGTGCCCGATCATTTGGAAAGTCTCTCAATGGATCATCTACCCAAGGTAGGTCTATATTCATGAGTAAATAGAGATCATAAGACCTCGTTCCTAACTCTTGCAACACTTCCTCAGGAGCATGATGGAAGAGGTGATCTGACCAAATTTTGACAGTCAAAAATGTGGTATCACAAATCAATACTTCCGGTTTCATCGCCAAAAAAGCATCTTCTAACGCTATCTGTCCATAAAACATATTTAACTCATCCTGAAAAGTATATTGCCTTTCTAGGTTTTTGCAGTAATACCGAGCATACTCAGGAACACTCAGTGTATTTAGCTCTTGAGCAAGATATTGTGCCATACTGGACTTCCCTGTAGACTCGGGTCCTACGATAGCAATTTTAAGAGGTTGCGTTTTTGCAATTGTCATTAAACAATATTACGCAAATTTATGATAGGATTTAAGCCAATTTTTATACCCTTTCCATGCCAAAAACGTGTAAAAAACAAACAACAAACAGGTTAAAAACAATCCTTTGTAGAAAAACAAGGGGATATAACAGCAATCAACGAGGATCCATAAGAACCAGCTTTCCAAGATCTTTCGACTTGTTAAATACTGTGCAACAATACACATCGCTACGCACAATCCATCCGGATATGCGACATCAGTATCCGTATAATTCGCTAATAAAAACCCGATAAGCAGCCCTAATACGACAGTAAATATGACGGTATATATTCGGGTATAAAAACTTAAAGTAAGGATAGGCTTTGCTTTTATGAGGTGTTGCTTATTCCAAAAATACCAACCGTAAATTGCTGTAGCCAGAAAATAAACTTGCAATAGCGCCTCCCCATAAATTTTATGTTGAATAAAAATATAGGCAAAACAAAACACGTTTACGATGCCTATTGGCCAAGTCCAACTATTTTCTTGTGTAGCAAAAATAAAAGATAGTATACCGGTTAGGGTAGCAGCCCATTCGATGGCGGAAGTTTGAATAAATTGGTTAAAAAGTGAAGCGAGTAAATCCTGCATCCTTCAAATACTTTAGGTATTTAAAGATAGCATTATAATCAGAAATAACCCTCTACCGGCTATTGCACTAATTTGTTTGCGCAATTGCTGCTGGCAAAAGATTCAGGTTTCGCCCGAAAGATAAATCCCATACCCAAGATGTAGCCCATGGCTTCTTTGAGTGCGGTGTTGGATTGGAAATTGGGATTAGTGTTGATGTCTGCATGCACTTCTAGGTCTATGTGATGCGCATCGAGTAAAGGACAAAGTTCGTAGGCGGTTTCTATGGAATGCTGAACTTCTAATAGCATTCGCTCTTTAATGGACATGTTGTGGTTTTTACGATCCTTTCGGATAAACATAAATCCACCGCGGTGCTCTCTCAAAAAAACAATCACCGTAGCGAATTCCACTGTCCCTCTTTTTACTTGAGAGTCGGTACCAATAAATACTTTTAATTTATTACCTGCTTGACTCTCTCGAAGGATGGTGTCCTCAACTGCAGACCAAATAGGTAATTTGATTGTCTCTCCATTGTATTTTTGCCATTCCATAGTATGATTTTTTGTTAATTAAATTTACCGATATCTTATTCATTTTCTTGTTTTTACGTATTATTAAATTGCTAATTATTTGTTGACTTATTGTATGGAAATAATTATTCCTTATTTCCAAAAGCGAGATCTCCTGCATCGCCTAGCCCAGGAACAATATAGGATTTGCTGGTTAATTCATTATCCACATCACCAACCCAAATTTGGGCTTCCGGCAAAAAGGCTTTCACATGTTGTAAACCTTCTTCCGAGGCAATAACTGTTGCGATATGAAGCTCTCTGATCGTATATTCACTCAACAACTCTTTGCAACAGAGCACCAAACTTCTCCCTGTAGCCAGCATAGGATCTACGATAATTAAAACCTTATCATCAAGGTTAGGGGTATTTTGATATTTCTTATGAATTTCAAACTCTCCACTCTTTTTCGTATGTCGGAATGCTGCGATAAAAGCAGAGTCAGCACGATCAAAATAGTTCAAGAAACCTTGGTGAAAGGGTAAGCCCGCACGAATAATGGTACCTATTACAGGTTGTTCCATTATCAAGTGCGTATTAGCCACTCCAAGAGGTGTTTCTACCTCACTTAATTTATAGGCTAAGGATTTGCTGATTTCATAAGCCATAATCTCACCTAATCGCTCCAAATTGCGCCTAAACCGCATCCGATCAACTTGAATACGAACATCCCGAAGCTCCGCCAAAAAATGATTGGCAATGCTGTTCTCTTTTGTTAAAATAGTTATCATGACAAAAAGTCTTGTTGAATACCAAAATACAAAATATTATCCGTAATTAATCCCTAGTACTACTGATATATGGTTTGGCATAATATTTTCTACCTTAGCAGTAGGAAAGGTAATCTATGAAATTTCAATTAACATCTGAATATAAACCTACGGGCGATCAACCGCAGGCCATTGAACAATTGGTGGCTGCAGTAAATAATGGGGAAACCTATCAAACCTTACTCGGGGTGACCGGCTCAGGTAAAACTTTTACAGTTGCTAATTTAATTCAACAAACGCAAAAACCTACCTTGATTCTCAGCCATAATAAAACGTTGGCGGCTCAATTATATGGAGAATTCAAGCAGTTTTTCCCAAATAATCTAGTCAACTACTTTGTATCCTATTACGATTACTATCAACCTGAAGCTTTTATATCTTCTTCCAATACGTATATCGAAAAAGATATGGCCATCAATGAGGAAATTGAGAAATTAAGGCTGGCCACAACTTCTTCGCTCATGTCCGGAAGAAGAGATGTTATCGTGATCTCTTCCGTATCCTGTATTTACGGTATGGGAAATCCAGAAGACTTTTCCAGGTCTATATTCCGTTTTGGGGTAGGTACAACCATCAGTAGAAATGCGTTTTTGTATAAATTAGTTGAAATATTATACGCCAGAACCACTTCAGAATTTAAACGCGGAACATTCCGTGTGAAAGGAGATACCATTGATGTTTACCCAGCCTACTTAGATCATGCTTATCGCATATCTTTTTTCGGAGATGATATCGATGAATTAAGTGAAATAGATCCTATTTCTGGGCGCACCCTCTCCAAGCATGAAACCTTGGCTTTATACCCTGCAAATTTATTCGTTACCCCAAAAGAGAAGTTTACCCAATCCATCTTTGCTATTCAAGAGGAACTGTTGGTGCGGAAAAAGCAACTCGAAGACGATGGTCGAATGCTCGAAGCCAAACGATTGGAAGAACGCGTAAACTATGATTTGGAAATGATGCGTGAATTAGGCTATTGTTCCGGGATTGAAAACTATTCTAGATTTTTTGATGGTCGCCAACCGGGAATGAGACCTTTCTGTTTATTGGATTATTTTCCAGAAGATTATTTATTAGTAATTGATGAAAGCCATGTAACCCTACCACAAATTAGGGCCATGTACGGCGGTGACCGTTCTCGTAAAATATCCTTAGTCGAGTATGGATTTAGACTTCCTGCAGCACTAGATAATAGACCACTTAATTTTCCAGAGTTTGAGTCCTTAACCAATCAAACTATTTATGTGTCAGCAACACCTGGTGATTATGAATTGCAACAAACAGAAGGTGTTGTCGTCGAGCAGGTTATTCGTCCAACGGGTTTATTAGATCCGATTATCGATGTTCGTCCAGCAGTTAATCAGGTCGATGATTTTCTAGAACAAGTAGATAAAACCATTCAAGAAGGTGGACGCATATTAGCAACCACCTTAACCAAGCGTATGGCGGAAGAATTGACGAAATACATGACTCGGTTGAATATTAAAGTGCGCTATATACATTCCGAAGTAAAAACTTTAGAACGAGTAGAAATTCTACGAGGATTAAGGCTAGGCGAATTTGATGTGTTAGTTGGTGTCAATTTATTAAGGGAAGGCTTGGATTTACCTGAGGTAACCTTAGTGGCCATTCTTGATGCTGATAAAGAAGGATTTTTACGCTCTGAACGATCGTTGATCCAAACCATTGGCCGTGCAGCTCGAAATGATAAAGGAAGAGTGATCATGTATGCGGATAAAATGACGGAAAGCATGCGTGTCACCATTGAAGAAACAAACCGAAGAAGAGACAAACAAATAGCCTATAATCAGTTACATGGAATTACCCCTAGAACTGTGGGTAAAACCCGGGAGGAAATCTTGGAACAAACCTCCGTGGCTGATTACAAACCAGAAGCCAAAGCCTATATAGAACCCGATCCAAATGCCGTAATTGCTGCCGATCCTTTAATCGCTTACATGAGTGAAAAAGACTTACGCAAGGCGATTGAAACTGTGCGGAAACGAATGGAAAAAGCCGCCAAGGAAATGGAATTCCTTGAAGCCGCCAAATTAAGGGATGAGATGTTTGCTTTGGAAAAAACGTTTGAAGAGAAATTTGCTAAATAAGTTTTTGAATATTTACTGGAAAATAGGGCTTGTTTATTTGGTTAAACAAGCCCTATTTATTACTGTATCTGCTCAAGATTGGCTTAATTTTTTTAATAAAAATTCATAATATGCTTCTGTAAGATTCGATTCAAACAAGTCGAATACATGCACAGCACCAGGAATAACCCATAATTCTGTTTTAACACCTGCTCGCAATAACAACGAAGCATATTCGATTCCTTCATCCCGCAATGGATCTAATTCACATGCCACAATGGTAGTTTCAGGTAACTTCGAAACCTGATCGTAATTTAACAGATCGGCATATTTTAACGATTTTCCGAGATTCTCAGACCCCAAAAAATGTGCCCAGGCAATTTCAGCATAACCTTTATTCCATAAAGGAGAATCTGTAAATTCATTCATGGATGCAGTATTTAAACGATTATGAATAACTGGATAAATTAATACTTGTTGTTTAATTCCTGCTAAACCTTGATCCACTGTCATCTGGGTAACTGCAGCAGCAAGATGCCCTCCTGCACTAATACCAAATAATGTTATGGAATCTGTTTTAATGTTTAATTGTTCCGGGCCATTTTTGATAATCCAGGATAAGGCATCATATCCATCCTGAATAGGAATAGGAAATGGATATTGAGGTGCTAAACGATAATCTACCGATAAAATCACGGCTTTTAAATCCCTGGCTAATCGGAACATCTGTGCATCCACTTGTTCAGGTAAGCCGAAAACATATCCTCCTCCATGAAAATATAAAATAACACGATTTTGAATATAATCGTTTGGTTGGTAAACATGGATTCGGATCAATTCAGCATCGAGTGAGCTCTTAAAAAAAAGATCCTTCACCGTGATGTCTTTAGGTATGACAACTGGATTATTTTTAATAAAATCTACCCGTTCTTGATGTATGCGTTCCGGATGTTCTTTTAAAACAGTCTGATCGATTTCCAAACTCCTAGGTGAATGTTCTAAACTCCATCTTAACGTTTTTTCTATTCGATTATAGTCCATCTGCTGTTGCCCCTTTAAATGATGTGAAATAAAAAATAAAATAATTAAAAAAACCTGATTGACTTTCATATACAGTAATTTGATAATTTTCATAAATTTAACTGCAGAAAGAATAATGAACCAAATTGTTGACCTTTTGTAATTAACTAACAAAAAGGTGAGTATGACGAAAATTAAAGAAAGTTCAACCAACTACGCAAATAAAACATTATTAAATGAAACGTGTTCAGAAATATATGCCATAAACTTAATCAGTGGCCAATGGATACTTTCCATCATCTATCACTTAAAAAACAATAGACTTAGATTTTCAGATTTAAAACAACAAATCCCAAGTATTTCAGATAAAATGCTTGCCGCTCAACTCAAAAAAATGGAAAAATCAAATCTTATCAAGAGGTCTGTATTTCCAGAAGTCCCCGTCAGGGTAGAATATGAATTGTCAGCTATTGCATTAGCTTTCTTACCTATTTTAAAGGAATTAGAAACCTGGGGCAATCTGCACAAAAATTACCATCCTTAAACTTACCCTAAGGGAAAACACAATCAATAAACAGCTATAGCTTTTATTTTATAACCTTGTAAATCACGGCTGCATGTTTATCTAAGGATATCAGGGCCTTGTTTTTACTATTCATTTTCTTTTTACTCAATAGGTCCTTCAAAACAATAGCATTTCCCTGTATCCCCAAGTCCTTAAGCTTTAGCTCCATCGTTTGTTCCTGATTAGAGAAATTAAAGAAGGCGATATACTCGTTTTGTCCTATCTTTTTATGATAAATAGTACTTACTTGCGCATCAGCTTTTGGTGCTAAAGGCAGAAAACTCTTCCCATCCTTTATGATTTGTAAAATTTCCGGATCTTGCAGGTAGTCATTCAACAATTTCTGCCAATCTTCTTTTTTAGAAAAATCATCACCAAGAATGATTGTTCCTGTCACCAAACCAGAAATTAATCTAGCTTCATTGACTTGCGGACTTTCTCCAGTAAAAACAAGGTGATCAGCATCTATATAATCGTATAAATGGGTTTGCCACCATCCAAAACTAACACTGTTTAACGTATAGGCCGTTTGTTCGATGGTCTTCCAAGCATCACAGGCTATCCTTCGCATATGAACATACGGATAGCTCGCTATGGATGGGGAGATCGCCGCATAAATTAACATTTGCCCATCTAGGATATCATTAATTAAACGCATCCCAATGGAATATGCCTGCATACCTGTGCTTATTTTGTGATCATAAAAGCCTGTTGATTCTATCGCTGCATGGGAAAGAAAATCTATTTTAATCATCTTAAAACCGCACTCCTTTAATTTTCCGAGAATAAAACGCATTCGAGCCTGAGTTCCAGGATGAGTCGGATCCAAGGCCCGTCCACCATCTAAATCGTGATAGCCTTTCGCCGTCTTTGTCCACATTTCTCCAAAAGTGTAAGTAGATCCTTCTGCTTTTCGATTAGGTCCAGATCCATGTCCCCAATCGGTAAAAGGAGCCCAATACACCCCTGCCTCTAAACCCGATTTCTCACAATAAGACACAAATTCCTTTAATTTACTGTAATCTCCCGACATACCTCCAGGCACCATATTATCCCAAAAGGAATCTAAATCGATGTAGGCTTTCCCATGTTCATTTCGGAATGATGGAATTTCCTGATTGAAATAATCTACATTAGCCGTAGCATTTTCAAAATTCAATTTCGTTTGAATAACGCCCCAACTGTTCCAACCGATAGGAGTACCCTCCTTCCATGCAGCGACATAACTGGGGCTTAATTGTCTTTGAAATTTAGCATAGCCTTCCAGTGACGTTTGCCAATTTGTACTGTAGTCGATTAAAATTTTGCTAGATAATATTCGATCAGCACTTAAGAATCCATGCCCCATGGAGTCTCGCGTTATAGCCACATCGGTAAATCCATTGATAACCGACAGTTCCTGTAAATTATGCTGATTCCCTTTACTTCGAATACCTGTTTTCCATTGTGACTGATCCAATGAAGCGACTAATAAGCCAGACTGGGAGGCATCATCTAAAATAAGTCCTATTTCAGCGCTGTAATGATCTTGATCTGTTAGGCGATTCTTTTCATAGGCTATAAATGTATCATTGTCAAAAGGGATAAATAGGTTATACAGATTCGTACCTAGGGGGAAGTCTCCAATTGCTTCAAGAGGTATTAATTGGTTGGAGCTGATGTTTTTTCCTAAAAGTTCCAACTGAGTAATTACAATACTATACTGATCATAGGTGTAGAAAATTTGATTAATAGCAACATCTGCCTGATGACCATAGGAAATAATGTATTTTGTACCATAACCTATATGATCTTTAAACCTAAGTTTCTCGAACTTCGCATCAGTTCCAGCCACATACCTCTTTTCTTGACCTTTCAGCTGAAACGCGGCCTTCATATTGGAAAGCAATACCTTATTTCCCTCCACCAAATTGAAGGATGAATAGTCTTGTTCAAAAGTCAGTTTTAAGTTTTTAGAAATCGGAATTTGACCCTGCGAAAAACAAGTCTGTATCCATAGCAATAGGATAAAAAGTGTGTTAAAGAGGTATTTAAGGAAAATGGTCATGATTTAAATAAGCTAATTTAATTGGTTTATGAAGTGCTAAAATAACAATTCCTAAAATAAGGAAAACCTATAATTCCTGGATTTGGTTTAGGTCATGAAAATTTTACCAATAGCTCCTATACAAACCTGTTTTCAACAAATAATCCTTGCGATAAATGATCTATTCCCTACCGCTTTCTCCGGCAATTCTTGGGGACATCACTCGCATCTGGTTCGGAAATTCCCAAGGAAGATCCAATAGATTTCCGATGAAGATCCGATGGAGATCCGAAAAAGAACAAAAGATGCGATCATCAAAACAGGGAATACGTAAATCCATAAAAACCTTAAGGAACGAGTGTAATAAAAATATAGTTAGGGATTAAAATCACTTCCATTAGGGAGTTTCAACGTCACCTCAATAATCCTTTTACCGCATATTGGTTCAATAGCGAAATGAATGGGTGGCTAGGTTTGGAAAAGACCGTAAAGTTTAAAAATGAAGGGTATAAAAAAAGGACTATCTCACAAGGAGATAGCCCTTCAGCCTATATGTTTATCAAATTTTATTATACATCTAGTTGCAGGTTTTTACTTCCTGCTTTTGGGCGGATTTTCGTATTTCCACCGCCATTTAAAGTTAAATCAAATGGTTTGTTGGTTTTCCAGTTTCCACGAGTAAAGTCAGGGAAATCAACCGTTCTGCTATTTTTAGCAACAGACTGAACACTTAAAGGAATAACCGCACTCCAGGAAGCTCCATCATAAACAGATTGATCCAATGGCAAGCCATTACGTAAACAATCGATCATTCTCCAATCCATCATGAAGTCCATACCACCGTGACCACCAACTTCTTTGGCTTGCTCACCGATGAATTTCACCAACTCCGGTGTATATTTAGTATATAAATTTTTCAATTCATCCTCTTTCACAAAGTTATGACCAAATGCGATACCTTCTTTTGGATATTTTTGTGCAAAGCCTTTGGTTCCACTCAATAAATGCAAACGAGAATAAGGTCTAGGAGATGTCACATCGTGTTGAATCATCATGGTCTTTCCTTTCTCCGTTTTGATCAAGGTAGTGTCCATATTACCGCGGTATTTCTGTCCTACGAATTCTTGGAAGAAAGCATCAGATGCAGCTAGTTCACGGGCTTTATCAGCCATCATAAAATCATTGGATTGCATCGCTACCAAATGGGTCATGCGATCGCCAGCATTAATATTTAAACACTGTGCAATTGGTCCAATCCCATGTGTAGGGTAAAGGTTACCATTTAGCTTAATGTTTTCACGAAGTCTCCACATGTTTTCATACCCTTTTTTATCAAAATTAAGGCTTAACAAATCATGGATATAAGCTCCTTCAGCATGCACAAGTTCTCCAAATAAACCTTGGCGAACCATATTTAAGGTCAACATTTCAAAGAAGTCATAACAACAGTTTTCCAACATCATACAGTGTTTCTTTGTTGCTTCTGAAGTTTTAACAACCTCCCAAATCTCGGAAACACTAAGTCCGATTGGAACCTCTGTAGCGGCATGAGCTCCAGATTTCATTGCCTCAATAGCCATTGGTGCATGGTATTCCCAAGGGGTACAAATATATACTAAGTCTAATTCTTCGTTTTTCAACATGGCTTTCCAACCATCTTCACCAGAATAAGACTTCGCTTCTTTCAAACCCTTTTTAGAAAGAATTTGCTGAGCTTTAGTCACTCGATCTGCATGTTTATCACATAATGCTACGATCTCTGCACCTTCTATATAAGAAATACGGTCCACAGCACCCGGGCCACGCATTCCTAATCCAATTATCGCCACTTTCACTTTTTCAATTTTTGGAGCGGCGAAGCCAGCCATATTGAATTGTGAAGCCCCAAATGCTTCATTTTGCAAAGTCGGCAACGTAATTGCTACACTAGATAACAAAGAAGCCTTCTTCAAAAAATCTCTACGTGAATTATTCATAGTATATATTATAATGAAACTAATTTACAAAATTAAGGGGGACTAAGTCCCCCTATAAATCACCTATTTTAAAACAAACTAAACAGTCAAAGCTTAAATAAATATCAAATTAATGAACGGTATAATTTGGTTGAGAAGCTTGATTATCAAACCTCTAATACAAGTATAAAACGAATTTCGCTAATAATAAAACATTTTAAACATGCAAACGTTTGCCCAAATTACACAACCGATTGCTTTTTGTATGATATCTGCTCGAATCAGGTTATAAATCTATATTTCCAATAATTTCTTTCAATTGCAATTCGGATAATTTAGCCTGTAAACGCGAAGAATTAAATCTAGAAATCGCATTAATAAAGTTCTCCTGTGCATCTCTAAATTCAACAGCACTAATACTTCCAATTTTATATTTCTCTAAAGTAATGCTTAAATTTTGCCTTGCAATATCTGCATTGTTGCGTTCCAATCTGGCCAAGGATAAATTGGTTTGATACGTTTGGAATGCGGTAGAAATACCTGTTTTAATGATTAAGTCTTGTTGCTCCATCATTAAATCTGCACTTTCCAATAATGTTTTGGCATTTCGTTCATTCCGGCGTTGATTAAACCCATCAAAAATATTAATGGATGCAGTCACTCCATAATTTAAACCCCTCGCATTTGAACTGGAAACGAAACCTAAACTGGATTCCGATTCTGAAATATTATACCCTGTATTCACACGAACTACGGGATATCGATTTGCCTTTATACGTTTTATTTCTAAATCAGCAAGTCGTCGATTGATGGCGATCAATTGAATATCCGGATTAAATTCCTTGGCTTTTGAGAGTAAATCTTCAAAAACTAAGGTATCATCGTATTCCACTTCACTCTCCACATCAAACTCTAAACTTAATTCCCTAGCCATTAAGCTATTTAAAGTAATTTTAAGGTTTTTTACGACATCGGTTTGCCTTAATCTATTGGATTCATCCTCATTCAAATTAACCTGAACATTCAACACTTCCAATTTTGAAGCCTTTCCAATCGTAAACCTATTCTCGGCAGTTTTGAGTCGTTCCTTGGAAATGTTAATGCTGGAATCGATGGCAAGCAATAAATTTTGTTGTTCTACAATCGTATAATAAGTGGATATCACATCAGAAACTTTCGCTAGCACGGTTCTTTTTAATTCAAACTCGCCTTGTTTTTGCAGTTCCTTCAATTGATCATAACGTGCAAACATGCCAAATCCATCAAAAACAGTCCAACCAATACTTGCCCCCACACTTAAACTGTTGTTTTTAGCATTTTTTAAGGAACGTTGTTCCCCACTGGCTTGCGTTTGTTTGGAGTTTTGAACACTATTACTTTGGGTAAAATTTCCAGTGACTGTAGGTAGCATTCCCGCATTTCCATAAGTCACATTTTCTACCGCGATCTTTAAATCGTTCTGCGATAATTTGATTTCAAAATTATTTTCTAGAGCTATTTCTACAGCTTCTTTTGCGGTTAATAATCCCTGCGCATGTACCATCCATATAGGTGCTATAGAAAACACCATTAACATAAACTTCTTCATATATTATTCTTCAATTTCTTCCAATTCAGGATGAAGATTTTTCTTTCTTGACATCATTAAATAAAACGCTGGAATAACAAAAAGAGTCAAAACAAGGGCAAACATGGTCCCGCCGACAATGACTACCCCCATACCTATTCTACTCGTAGATGCTGCTCCTAAGGATAAAGCAATAGGTAAAGCTCCTAAAGCAATGGCTAAGGAAGTCATTAAGATCGGACGCAATCGGGCTTCCGAAGCATTTACGACCGCATCATACTTATTCATGCCTTGTTCACGTAATTGATTTGCAAATTCTACAATCAAAATTCCATTCTTCGTGACTAATCCAATCAGCATGATGGTTCCAATTTGGCTAAAAATATTCCAGCTTTGCCCAAATAACCACAAAGAGAATAAAGCTCCCGCTACAGCCATAGGAACCGTAATAATGATAATTATCGGATCGATAAAGCTTTCAAATTGAGCAGCAAGAATTAAGAAAATTAATAATACCGCTAGCCCGAAAGCAAACATCGTGTTAGATCCACTCTCTACGAAATCTCGGGATTCACCACCCAAATCAGTCGTAAAGGTTTCATCCAATACCCGCTCTTTGATGGCTTCCATGGCTTCAATACCGTCGCCCATGCTCTTCCCTGGTGCCAAACCAGCTGAAACTGTAGCCGACATATATCGGTTATTATGATAGAGTTGTGGTGGGCTACTACGTTCCTCTAAGGTTACAATATTATCCAATTGAATGAGTTCACCCCTTGAATTCTTAGCATAAATAGAAGCTAAGTCCATTGGGGTAGCCCGATCTTTCCGATCAAACTGGCCCATCACTTGATATTGTTTCCCATTCATCATAAAATACCCAAATCGTTGTCCTGAAAGCGACATTTGGAGGGTTTGTGCTACATCCAATACGGACACCCCTAGGGATTGTGCCTTCTCCCGATCTATAGTAACATAAACCTCTGGTTTGTTAAATTTCAAATTGACATCGGTAATGGAAAAGGTAGGGTCTTTCGCCAACTCTTCCATAAATTCCGGGATTTTCTCTTCCAATTTTTGGAAATTAGGGGCTTGAATAATGTATTGAATCGGCAATCCCCCTCTTCGGTTCACCGAAATTGTAGGTTGCTGAGATACCGCTACTCGAGCTTCAGAAAACTGCCTAGTCCACCTTGAAAGATCGTCTGAAATCTCCCCTTGGGATCTCTCCCGTTCATTTGGCTGGACTAATCCCAATCTGACCATCCCACTATTCGAAGAGGCTGAACCGAAACCTGGTGAGGTAATCACTAAGCTTACTTTCTTCTCTGGAACCGAATCGTTTATCAACATCGTTAATTCCGTCATAAACCGGTCCATATAATCGTAAGAAACACCTTCAGGCGCGGTTGCTCTTAAACTCAAATAGCTGCGATCTTCATAGGGTGCTGTTTCTTTGGGTAGCAATTGAAAAAACAAATAGATCATGCCAAAACAAGCAAGAACTGTCGCAAAACTCAACCATTTAAATTTTAAGAATCCTTTTAATGCGTCCGCATATTCCTTGTTCATCAGCTCAAAATATTTTTCTGTTTTGAGGTAGAACTTGGAATGCTTCTGTTCACCAGACTTCATCAAATAGGCATTTAACATAGGTGTTAAAGTCAGGGACACAAAAGCTGATATTAATACCGCGGCGCCGATGACGACTCCAAACTCTCGAAAGAGCCTCCCCACAAATCCTTCTAAGAATATAACCGGTAAGAATACGGCAGCCAATGTAATGGAGATAGAAATTACGGCAAAAAAGATCTCATTGGAACCTTTAATCGCGGCTTGAATGGGACTCATCCCCTCTTCTACCTTCTTAAAGATATTCTCCGTGACGACAATACCATCATCGACCACCAGTCCAGTTGCTAAAACTATGGCCAACAATGTCAGGACATTGATAGAGAAACCACATAAATACATGATGAAAAATGTAGCGATCAACGATACCGGTATATCAATCAATGGACGGAAGGCAATAGACCAGTTTCTAAAGAATAGATAGATAATTAAAACCACCAAAATAATGGCTATAATTAAGGTCTCGACCACCTCTAATACTGCCTTTTTTACAAATAAGGTATTGTCAATCGCAATATTGAGCTCAAAACCTTCGGGCAAGTCATTTTCTAATCGATCGTATTCCTTGTAAAATTGTTCGGCAATATCTAAATAATTTGTTCCTGGTTGAGGGATAATCGCTAAACTGACCATGGGAAATCCAGAATCAGACATTTTAGTTTCAAAATTTTCTGCTTCTAAAGCAGCCTTCCCCACATCACTAAAGCGAATGATTCGATTGTTATCCGAACGAATAATAATATTGTTAAATTCTTCTTCAGAAGCTAAATTTCCAATGGTTTTAATAGCCAATTCAGTGTTTTGCCCTGTCAATTTTCCGGATGGCAATTCCACATTTTGTGTGGTAAGCGCTGTTCTTACATCCAGTACAGTCAAACCATAAGAGGCTAATTTTATCGGGTCAATCCATAACCGCATTGCAAATTTCTTTTGCCCCCATATTTGTACGGAACTTACTCCAGGAATGGTTTGAAGCCGTTGGGCAATGACATTTTCAGCATAATCCGAAAGTTCCAACACATTTTTCGTGGTACTCTGAATCGTCATCGTAATAATAGGCTCCGAGTCTGCATCGGCTTTCGAAACTACCGGCGGAGCATCAATATCTTGAGGCAAACTTCGTTGGGCTTGGGAAACTTTATCCCGAACGTCATTTGCAGCTTCTTCTAAATTTTTACCGAGGTTAAATTCAATATTGATATTACTAGAACCTTGATTACTGGAAGAGGAAATATTCCGTATACCATCGATGGAATTAATGGCTTTTTCTAAGGGTTCAGTAATTTGGGATTCGATAATATCGGCATTGGCACCTGCATAGTTGGTACGCACCGAGATTTGCGCGGGATCGATGGAAGGAAATTCGCGAATACCTAAAAACGTGTAACCAATGATTCCAAAAAGGATAATCATCAGGTTCATCACGATGGTAAGTACGGGTCGTTTAATACTTAAGGTAGATAAACTCATGGTACAACTATCTTAAGGTGACTTGAACAGGTGAACCATTGCGAAGAGACATAACCCCAGATGTCAATACCGTATCTCCAGCTTGAATCCCCGAAGTGATTAACACATCGGCATCCGTTCTTGCTCCGGTTTCTACTAACACTTCTGTCGCTTTACCATTTTTCATGACAAATAGTTTCTTTCCATTCTGGATAGGTATAAGTGCCTCGGCGGGTACTAATAATCCATTTTCTAAGGTCTCTAAAGGAAAAGTAATATTGGCGAAAGTTCCTGGAATTAGTTTATTGGAAGGGTTATTCGTGATAGCTTTTACTAGAAGTGTTCTGGTATTGGCTTCTACCGCAGGCTCGGTTGCATATATTTTGGCGGTAAATTCCTCACTTACCCCCTGAACGGAAAATTTAATTTGGCCGTTGGTACTTACTTTATTTGCATATTTCTCTGGTATACTAAAGGAAACTTTAAGTCGATTCGTATTGACTAATTGGGCAATATTAATCGTTGGTGAAACGTAACTTCCTTTGGATATATTACGTAAACCTATCGTTCCTGAAAATGGAGCACGAACTACAGTTTTACTTAATTGTGCTTTGATGAGTTGAATCTGAGCTTGGGCAGTCCGAAAATCTGCACTGGCGATATCATATTCCTCTTGGCTGATGGCTTCTTTCTCCAATAATAGTTTAGCCCTACGTTCATTTTCACCAGCTAAGACTGCTCGTGTATTGGCTTGAGCAAGTTGGGCTTGCAACTCCGCATCATTTATTGTAATTAATACCTGTCCTTGTCCTACTCTTCCCCCTTCATTAAAATTAATGGATTCTACAATTCCGGAGATTTCGGTATGTAACTCGATTTGTTCATCTGCTTCAATAGATCCCGATAAGGATAAATAATCTGAAAACTCTTGCCCTTGAATAACGCGACCAAAAACCTTTGCCGCAGTCCGAGCTCCTGTAGGCGCTTGCTGCTTATCTTTGGTTTCTTTGTTTTTCATAATACGATAGCTAACTACACTGGCAAGAATGGCTATAGAAAATAATAAAATAAGGAGGGATTTCTTTTTCATGAAATAATTTGTTTCACTAGTTCAAAAGTAGATAGTATGTGTATAATAAATTGAAATTTATAAAAAATATCAATGGTTTTTATGTAATAATGTTATTATACACAGGTATGCCCAAATATATTATGAAAAAGCAGGAAAAATTTAGAAGAAAAAAAGGGCTTTATTGAGCCGTTAAGGTATAAATAAGGGTGGTGCTATAGGTCCCTTTTGTGGAGCCTATAAACGTAGGCACATGTTTTAGCGCAATGCTATATTTGATATCGTATTGCTGATCTATCACCGCTTGACTCGAGTTAATAAGGGTTTGATTTGTGGTAGAAACCGCGTTAATAGGCAATACCTTTTGCTCTCCCTGAGCTGGACCAATACTTAATATATTGACTGGGATTCTAGATGTACCCATTTGAAAATAGGGGCTGTTTGCTCTTACAGAAACTTGAAAACCGGAGGTTTTACTTATGGTCAAATGACCTTTAATTTCCTTTGAAACTCCTTGTTGATAATCGATTCGATCATCAAAACTTAAATCCACTTGTCCCTCCTTAACCAACATTTCGGAAAGATCTGGAACATCAATACTTAGATTGATCGGAAAATCTTTGGTCAAAGGATAGTCCAGATTGGTACTTGTAAGTCGATATTGCAAGGTATTTGAATAGGTTCCTGAATTTAAGAAGTATCGTTTTAGGTCTTCTGCAGAAATAAAGAATCGCTGTTGATATTCGGTTAAGTTCCCAACGGGTACAAGCCTAGAGCCTAATTGTTGGTAAGCTGTATTCATCCGAATATAATTTGAATTATTGGGTTGTGTATTCTTGACCTGAAGGGCTGAAATAGGACTGCCGGAATTATTTACCGTTGTACTATTTTTGGTATAAGAAAATTGATTATTGGCTGCCTTTTGAAAAAAATTAAAAGGTAAAGAATGTACGGCAGAGATATTATTGATTAGCTGGCTTTCAAATCCTTGGCGAAAATAATCTAATCGATCGATGGTGAAATGGTATTGATTATAGGTAATATAGGGATCTATGAAGCCGGGAACATTAATTTGAAGTTTTTTATAATCCGGTCGGATGTAAGAAAATATATTGATACTTACTAAACGAAAATATAAATCTGCAGTATAGGTTCCTGCTAACCAAGCATAATTTCTAATTCTATTTAGTCGAAAATGCATATTGAAATAACCATTAAAATTTGCTCCGGTGACTGCATTGTATCCGACAATGACTTGATCCGTATTCGATAAATTAAACCAATTGTAGACTTGATTGGCATACTCTACGGTACTCGTAACATTGGAAATAGGATAAAAACTGTTTTGATTATTTTTAATAAAAAAATTTTGATTTGCTCGTACAGCTCCACCACTTAGAAAGCCAAGGAGAATATTGATTTCATTACCCGTAGATATTTTAGTTTGTTCATTATTCTGAATGGTACTTCCATTCAGTGTAAATACGACATCTTGCGCGTAAAGAACTCGAAGGGAATTTAAAAAAAATAAAAAAAAACCTAATTTAATCTTCAACATGAATATTTTTTTCAGCAACTTTTAATTCAGTATCTTTTCCTGCATCCAAAAGTGCTATTAACAAATACTCCCCAGTTGCTAAGGCTGTAGGTATTTTAAAATAGATGTATTGGAAATCCAAAGGCAAGATGGCGAAACTCAGGGGATCCAGTTTTATCTCCTCTCCAGTTTGCTTATTGGTCAACTCTACGTTTATTACTCCATTTTTATGAACTGTTCCCGTATTCTGAATGGAAATTTTCACAAGCGAGGTCTTCGTTACAGAATCTATAACATGTTCCAAATTTTTATAAAGTATAGTCCCGACATCTGCTTTTTCTGGGGAATAAAGCAGCTGTACTCCAAATTCATAACTTACTTTTATCCCTAAGGCTTTGTGATTCGTGGACTTTTCAAATGGATTGATCTGTGTAATAAACAACATGCTATTCGTTGACATACTAGGATCTATTTTCTCAGGAATTTGAATATAAATGGGAAATTCTTTCTTTTCGGCAGGTAATAGTTTAAAGTCTGTTTCGGGAAATGAAACCCAATTCGCATTCGAATGCAACAAAGTTCCAGGATCTGAATATAGTTTATTCCCTAAGGAATCTCTTTTCCAATCCTTCATGTTTACCTGAAATTCATAGGTAGATTTTCCCGTATTGGAGATGTAAATCACGCGATTAATAATTTCTCCAGGTTTACCACTTAATCTCATCACAACTGGAGAAATAGAAATATCTTGACCATTACTGGTAAAATGGCAAAGTCCTAAAAAAATTACAAGTAGAATGGGGATTTTATAACAGGAATATTTATTCAACATAGCACACTGGTAGGCTGTATTTGTATCGTTCTAAAATAAAAAAAATGCTAGTGGAATCTATGAAATCAACCACTAGCATGTTATATTATTGTGCGACAAACGTAAAAGTCAATTCAACGGAATATAATTCTTTAGCGGCTTCAATTAATGCAATATTAGGTTCAATTTCGTATTTGATATCGAAGCTTTGCGCAAGTGTTGGCACTCCATTGGTAAATATAGTTTGTTCAGTTGTGGTAGGAGAAATAGCCGTACCATAGGTATTCTCACCTCCAGGAGAGGTTGATAATTTTAAGATGGATAATGGCAATGTACTCACTGGTGAAATGAAATTAGGATTCAATGCTTTTACAGTGATATCGTAATTTTGAGTGCTTAATACCCTTAATTGATCACTAATTACTTGAGATTTAGTCAACCTATAATCCGCTTCTGTAAGGAATTCAAAGTTTACTTCGTTTGCCCCAGTTGCTGTTCCACCATCACCTTCACCCCCACTACTTAATACATCATCTAAAAATAAATTCACGGTCACATTGCGCGATTGAGCTTGTACTTGACCAAGAAATACAATACTGGTAAATACCAAAACCAATACGGAAATAAATAATTTTTTCATTTTTTTGATTACTATTAAAATGTTTATAAAAAAAGTTTTACAAATCTACGCCAGATATCGTAATGGTTAATAAAAATGCAATCACATCTTGATGTGATATTTGCCTAAATATTTAAAATTTGTAGCTCAAAATTTTTGTAGATCTACCTGACGTGCAGCATTTAAGCCTTCAAAATAAACTAAGTTTTCTTTATTTGCATGAATTTGGATACGTTGATTATTATTCATAATTTGAATCGGAATGGACGCCGGTAAAAGCTGAATTTTATATTCATCTGCTGGAAGGAAAATATTGAATTCCCCAAGTATATTGGTACTCGTTTCATAGAGCTCCCCTTTGTTATCTTCTAAATAAACTCGAATACCGGCTAAATTAACTACTGTCGTTTTGTATTTTTCAGATTTGATACGGATAGCTCCTTTTAATCTTTCTAATTTTATTAAGGGTACTTCAAGGGTTATATCTTTCAGTAAATAAATAGCCGTTTGAGTGAATTTTTTGGAAACAACCCAACCCCAATGATGCTTGATTAATGGAATGTAGTTTTGCTCCTTTAATCCTGTAAATTCAACTACCCCTTTTTGATTACTGATGGCTGAAAGATCTTTAATACTTACTTGAATGTCTGGCACGAACATTTCAATTGGTTCATGCCTCCCATTATTATTGATATCGTGGTAATAGATTAATTTGATTTTGGCTGTTGTTTTATCTGCTCTAGAACCATAGTACTTGCTGATACCTATTCTGATCTGCCTTGAGGCGAGTAAATCTGGATCTCGAACGTTAATTACTTTAGGATCGGTATTTACTCCTTGTTGTGGATTGTATTGCAAGATTCTTTGCAATTGATTAATCCCTAAGTAAACATCGGTGGATAGCTCCCATTGCTTCCCTAATGCCCATTTTGCTTGACCATTAAGTACATAATTTTGACTTTCTGTATTGCCATAATAGAAGTATAGAAAAGAAGCATAAGCTTCTAGTTTCCCTTGAAAAGCAGAAAAATTATATCTAGGCTCCACCGAAAACAGGCTGTAATTTTCTTTCAACTGCGGAACTAAGGCATCCGTGATATAATATGGATTGTATTGGTAATAGGCATTTAAGCTAAAGTTATTTCGACGGATTGAACTTGTAATCTTAGTGGAATAAAAACTTTTTCTAGGGTATTGATATCTTTCTACTTCAGCATATCCCTGGTCGATAAGTATGTTAGCAAATAAAAATCTGTTTTTATGATGGATATTAAACTTCAATCGCCAAGCCTCAGAACCCCAAAATTCATCGGCATTTACCGAAGACCTACTGCGCATAGATTGTTGATAATAATATGGATCAATACCAAAGGTCCATTGTGGGTTTAAGCCCCATTGCACACCTACTTGATACGTATCTTGAGAAAAATTCTTAATTAAATCAACATAATCGCCTAATACTCTTCCGGATTGTTCTATTCTTGTGTTTGAACTATTTATTCTCCCTCGAAAAAGAAGACGCTCAGATAGCGTTCGATCAACAGCATGATCCATTGCTGTTAATCCCCTATTGAGGCCAACGTAATAAGGAGAGCTCCATATAGTCTGCGAATTAATCTGCCATTTGTCCGTGAAGTATTGGTATTTTCCTGATAGAAGATAACCTAAATGACTCCTGTTTTCCATGTCGTAAGCTGTAGCTTCCTGACTTGCAGAAACTTCAGTAGATAATTGATGTTTACCACTCTCGAGCAGGCCTTGTTTCCAATAAACCATTGTACTATTTAAATCGGATTTTTGGTTCTGATTAAATAACCCGATAAGCCGAGTTTTTACCTTGATACCTTCTCCATCCAGATACTCTATGGCTGTTGTATACCCTTTTGGACTCAGGTGTGCATTCTCTCCAAATAATACCATATCGCTATCCAATACATAGGCAGAAATACGCTTCTTGTTTTTTATATAGCTTCCTTTTATTCCTTTCCCATTCACATTGAAATTTAAATCTTCGTATAAACTTCCAACTCTAAAATCCCAATATTGGTTAGCAATATTGACATAACTATTGTACAATAAGCCTTCTTGATCATTGAATGTATTGTTGTAATTGATTTCATAATTTCCTTTCCAATGATTATGAAAAGTAAGTATTCCCGATGTTGATAATAGGGTTGAATTCCTAGAATCATTCGATAAAAAATAGAGTCGACTTTGATGGGCGGTTTGTTGATTAAGATTTGAATATCCATTCGCATAAAGATTTTTTCGATGACTAATCGTTAATAAACGAAAGTTTTTAGAAGTCAAAACCTCCCCATTCGGATTTAATAATTCGATTTCAAACCAGTGATCAAGATATTCCTTGATCGGTTTATGGGAACTTAAAAGAACATCAAAAACTTGTTGACCCATGGCATGAATGGTATCGATACCCGCATGTTCATATAATTCAATTCCTGCAGGCAATCCTTTTGCCCTTAATTTATACGCTATCGGAATAATACCCGCATTATAGATACTGATTTGAAATGGTAGTGGATGATTATTCTCCTTCCAATAGATCTCACGGTCTATGGTTTGGATATATAATTCACCTTCATCTTTTAATACGGTTTCAAATGTATTCTCTTCTAATAAATCATGAGCTTGATAGGCTTGTACTACAAAAGCCTGATTGGATTGCTGTATACTCTCTTTGTTGGCAAAAAATTTAAGATGAAATAATTTGGTTTGCCCTGCTTTAATATGCACAGAATCAGGAAGACCAATATATTCGACATGTTTGAAATTGGTTTTCAAAAATAGATTCAAATCACTGGAATGGGGATTATGAATTATTACTGTGTTTGTAAAGGTTTTGGATACCTGAATAGGGATTTTATAGTTCTCAAAACTAATCAATCGCTTGGTTTCTTGACAAATTCCGGCATTTGCAGAGAGAAAAAAGATAATGAATGGAAATAGAAAAGTCCAGTTTCTAGGAAAAAATAATATAAGCGTTTGATTTCGCGTATATACGGCAAAAGTAAAAAAGGGATACATAACATATAATCTATAAAAAGTTTAATTTCGCAAGCAATTCCCCTTTACTGTTGATCTTAAGCTTTTTATATATTTTTTTTATATGCTCCCGAACAGTATCTAAGGAAATATTATAATCATCGGCTATTAGTTTATAGCTCAAACCATCCAATAGACCTTGTACCACATCCATCTCTCTACGAGTTAATGATTTCAATGCTTTCTCCCGATGCTGTAATCCTAAAAACACTTTTCTAGCTAACAATGGACTAATAAATGAGCCCCCAGCTAAAACTTCTAAAATGACACAATTCAAATATTGATAATCATATCCTTTTAATAGATAAGCTAATGCGCCATATTCTATACACATCTTCACAAAACTCATATCGTAACTTTCTGATACAATAATGAGTACAGCATTTGGAAATTGGAATTTAATTTCTTCTAATCGCAGGGTAATGTTTGCCTCGCTACTAATCAGTCCTAGAATCATCACATCCAATTCTTTAGCATTAAAAGCTAATCTAGGATTGCGATCTAAAATTTTTCTATTATATACCAACTGGTACCTAGGACGATCAAAAGAAGATAATTTTAATCCCACTTTCTCCCTAAAAACAGTATCGGCATCTATTATCCCAACATTTATTATTGGCCTATTTCTAACCACCTTTAACATATCAATAAAACACAGTCAACAAATAAAAGCAAATGCTTTTATCAAAAGTTAAGTGAAAAAACAGATTGTAGCAGAAGTTTTATAATTTAGGAAATATATTTTTTTTTAGGAAATTTTTAAGAAAATAAATGTTTATTATCTAAAATTTTTACATATTGATTGTAAATATTATCTTTTTTAAGCTTTTTATCCGTCTTTCCTGCGAAGACAGTTAGGACAGGAATGCTATATAAGCTGTTATTCGATTGCCAAGAGATTTAATAGTAGCACGACCTCCCTGCCTTAGGAAGGGTATCCATTTTGAATTCCTCAGGGAATGTGATCAGAAGGAGGGAAACGAACCGTATAGGAACCTTTAAAATACATTCTAGTTAAGGATTGCATGTTAGATTAAGCTTTGTGTATGCTGCAATTTGCTAAAGCCTGGTCTACCTATAGGCACAAAAAAAAGGTTCCCATGTTTTACCATAGAAACCTTGTAGTAGCGGGGATCAGACTCGAACTGATGACCTTCGGGTTATGAGCCCGACGAGCTACCAACTGCTCCACCCCGCAATGTATTTTAAATATTTTTAGGTTAAACCTCGCGTTTAACCTTTGTAGTAGCGGGGATCAGACTCGAACTGATGACCTTCGGGTTATGAGCCCGACGAGCTACCAACTGCTCCACCCCG